>JAUWLF010000008.1 GCA_030613785.1 Chloroflexota bacterium
CCAGCGATGGCAGGTGCCACTGCGTGCAGGCTGGCCGAGCTGAGGCCGGCCACCATCACCAGCAGGACTAGCGCTCCATAGTGGGGAGCGACACCCAGTAAGCTCATCATGGTGGCGACCACGGCGGGAGATAGTATGATCAAATAGCGCAAACTGACCCGGTCAGACAGGTGGCCGATGAACGGCTGAAGCAGCGAAGGAGAGGATTGCATGAACGCGAGCAGTCCGGCCTGCGTGTTGGACAGCGCAAGTTTCGCGATCAGGGCTGGCAGGAGGGGCGCCAGGAAAGAGGTGTAGGTGTCGTTCATCGCGTGGCCGAAGCTGATGCTGACCACGAGGCCTGTCTGAAAATCCTTATCTGTCGCGCGACGCTCGTTCTTGGGAGGGCTGGAACTGCGGTTGTTCACCATTCTTGTCATTGTCCCGTAGAATTGCTCATCTAGCGCTGTGCTGCCCAGGCTTGCGCCCCTGCCTAGACGGTACGCTGCTGGGCAGCATGAAGACGAAGGGCAGGCCCAGTAGTGGGGCAATGGCGCTGAGGGTGAAGGCCAGGCGCAACCCATAGGCGTCGCCCACCGCCCCCAGCACCAGCACCGCCCCCGAGCGGATGACGAAACTGAGGGCCATGTAGACGCCGTTGGCCAGGGCTCGGTTCTCGGGATAGTTCTCTTGCACCAGAGCCATCACCACCGGGGCGGCGGAGAGTGAGGTGAAGCCCAGTGCCAGCAGGAGAGGGAAACGGATCCAACCATCTGCCGCCAGAAAGGCCAACATGAACAGAGGTGTGGTGACCATTACGATAATAAGGATCAGGCGCCGACCCAGTCGATCACTCACAGAGCCGCCCGTCAACGCTCCCGCCACGCCCGCCGCCTCGAACACTGTGAGCGAGACCCCCGCGAACCAGAGACTCGCACCCTCCTCAGTGAGGAAAATGGGCAGGTAGGTCGTCAACGACGCTAGGATGAAGACGCGTACTGTAATGATCGCAACCAGCGGCACGAAAAGTCGCTTGAGGAGTTGCAGACCCTGTCGAAAGGCGATCTGCTGGCTTGGATGTGGAGGTGTTTCCGGGATGTCCTTGAGCAACAGGTAGAGCAAGAAGGAAGCCAGCAAACCACCGGTCATCAGCCAAGGGGTGCCTTCGAGGGTCAGGATAGCCACCGCGCTGACGATGAGGATGGGCCCTATGGTGCGTCCCAACTCACCGCCGACCATCCAGAAGCCCATGCCCCGGCCCAGCTTCCGCCCGGACAAACGGCCCGCCATTACGGGTCCTGTGGCGTGAAAGGCGGCCGAACTGAGGCCCACCACTGTCAGGATGAGGGCCAGCACCGCGTAACGGGATGGGATGCCCAGCAAGCTCATCATTATCGCCGTCAGTGCGGGAGCCAGGATCACGAAGTAGCGCAGGCCGACGCGGTCAGCCAGGTACCCGATGAAGGGCTGGAGGAGGGACGGTGCCTGCATGAAGACTGTCAATGCGCCGGCCTCGGTCTTGGATAGGGATAGCTTGGTGATGAAGGCCGGCAGGAGTGGTGCCAGGAATGCTGTGTAGGTATCGTGAACCGCGTGCGCCCCACCGATGGTTACTACGCGCCCTGTTTGGAACACTCCAGTGTCGACGGCCCGGGCGTCGGGCACGGCCTCGTCTTCAGAGCCGTTGTGGATGGTATCAGTTACCGTGGGAATGATCACCTCATCTGTGATACGACCTCACAAGTCTGGCGGAGACGGCTGCGAGAGCGACCAGCACGTGGGGCCAGCACAGAGCACATTATAGCACACGCGGGCAGACTCGGCTATCCATGACCTTTGGGCGGAGCGCAGACGTCTTCGGACGACCCACCACTGCTTGCAGAACGAGAGATGCAAGTGATATAACTGAAGAGGCCAACTGATCGCGTACCCTTGGGCGGGGGGAGCATTGTCTGATGATCGTTGGCTTTGGACGACACAGCATCTCCGCGCCGGGAGGTCACTATATGAGTGGGAAGCTGGGCGTTGCCATAGCTGTGATGGCTGCTATGCTGTTCCTGGCGGCCGGTTGCACCGAGGTGATTCCTGTGCGGGGGCCACCCTCAATCCCTCACCGCAGTGAGGGACTGGAGGCTGTTGACTGTCTGGCTTGCCATGAGTTGGGTATGAAAGGCGCGACCAAGATCCCGGAGAACCATCTGGATAGCCAGGGCGGCGTGCGCTACGACGGTTGCGATTGCCACGAGCCTGCCCCTCTCGAGCAGCAGACCCCGTGGGGCCAGACCTCTCAGATGAGGGAGTTTGCCGAGATAGCGAGGCTTGTGCTGACTCCTATTGGCCTCACGGTGGTATGCGTGGCGCTCGCGAGCAGAGGCCGCGGCCGACACTAGACAGGCAGTGGCAGGCGGTCCCCTGGTACACGATCACAGCCATTCTCTCCGTCGCTTCGCACCGTGAGTGAGCTTTGCGCTTTGTTCACCTTGATGATAGAATGTTTGTGGCAGCACGACGACTGCAAGCTGGGCGTAGTATGGACGGCGACCCAAGGACGGCTGGTTCAAGTCGTCGAGATGACCAGAGCCACGGGCCAACGTAGCGACAAGCTGTCGGTCAACTGACCGAGGGGCAAAGCGATGTCCGACGGATATGGCAGCCATGGTGAGTACATGAATTGGGTGAAGGCTGATGCCGATCTACGGCAACAGGCTGTAGAGGATGCCCTGCGCACAGCGTTTTCGAGCTTTGTCGAGAAGCGAGAAGTCGACGTGATCGTCTTTTCCAGCATGACTGCACTTGAGCTTGCGGAAGCCATCATTGCGCATCCTGTCGTTCTCAAGCCTCTGCTGGCAGCATGCAACGTCGCAGCTAGGGCAATCGAAAGGGACCTCTCTATCAAGAACTTGAACACCTACCGCCCTAGATTGAGTGAAGACGAAGCGAGGGTCATCGCCGGGTATCTTAGGCCATTTCTGCCACCGTCTCTGGAGATTCCAGCTCTCACCCAGACCGATAGGGTTGCCTTCGTTGACAAGGAGATACGGAAGCTCAAGGGACGCTGGGAGAAGCACGTAAGGCAAAGTCTCAATCGGTTTGGTGGGCTGGAGTTCCGAAAACTGATGTTCGAGGCTGAGGGTGAGCAGTTTGAGTTAGATGCCACCAGCCCGCCATTGGGTGAAGTCAGGATTGGAATAGACATCAAGAGGATCGAAGCGAGACGGGACATCCATAAGCGCTGTGATGAGATCGTCAGCAAGGCAGCCAAGCTGAAGTCGTCTTTTCCGGCTGCCAAGTTCGGTGCCGTCATCTACTACCCCTTCATCGATGAACACGTAAACATACAGAATCGCCTCCGCTCCGAGGATATAGACTGTCTGGTCTTTGCGTCGCAGGCAACGGAGTCTATCGACAATGCCGTTCGAATGCTGCTTGCAGGTCTGGGGATATGAATGACACGACCGGTTTCAGAACGGTGCATCGCCTGCTTCAGGGCGACGCCCGTGAGCTGAGTTTCATTCCAGACGAGAGTATTCACCTGGTCGTTACCTCTCCCCCATATTGGATATTGAAGAGGTATGGAGAGCACGCTGGACAACTGGGGCACATTGAGGACTATGAGGAGTTTCTCAAGGAGCTCTCGAAGGTCTGGAGCCATTGCTATCGCATTATTGTGCCAGGTGGAAGACTCGTTTGCGTCGTCGGTGATGTGTGCCTGTCGCGGCGGAGGTTTGGGCGACACCGTGTCGTGCCCCTTCACGCGGATATCGCTGTCGCGTGCAGGAAAATTGGCTTCGACAATCTCAATCCCATCATTTGGTACAAGATTGCCAAGGCAACCTACGAGGTTAGCAATGGTACGAGGTTCTACGGCAAACCCTACGAACCCAACGCAATCATCAAGAATGATATTGAGTTCATACTTATGCAGCGAAAGCCCGGCGGCTATCGCAAGCCGACGATGGAACAACGCGAACTGAGCAGGATAAGCAAAGAAGACTACAGCGCCTGGTTTCGCCAGATATGGAATATTCCTGGGACGTCAACACGAAATCATCCGGCTCCGTTTCCCCTTGAGTTGGCTTACAGGCTTGTTAGAATGTTCTCGTTCCACGAGGACACCGTGCTCGATCCCTTCTGTGGTTCGGGCACGACGATGCTTGCGGCCATGAGGGCTAACAGAAACAGCATTGGGGTAGAGATTGACCCTGAGTACTGTCAGAGCGCTCTAGGAAGGCTTCATCGAGAAGGGCCGACTCTGTTTGACGAAGTAGAAATCGGGTTTGAGACAAGGCTAGAGATGACTGGCGCCAAAGGTGAGGTTGCGCCCGCTACTGCATAGTGGGGGTTGTCAGACGGCTGCCTGGGGTGGTCCCCAGACCAGCATTGAGCACAAGCAACGAGCAAGTGTCAGGGGGCGGCCCTAGGGCCGCCCCCTGAATGTACACAAGCGTTGTCCGACCTACGCGCGCTCCAGGCCCCTAAGGTGTGGAATCGGGGCCACCATACTCCTTCATCACCAGCGGGTCGTAGTGGCAGAACGGATCGTTGACCACGTACGAGACGTTGTTCTCGTCGCACGGATCGATGTCCTCCAGCGGGTGTACCAGGCTTTCCGGAGCCACTACTTCGACCGTGTTGGTGAAGGGCCCGCACGACCAGAAGTCCAGGGTGCCGCTCACGGTGTAGATGACCCACTCGCCAGCCGGGATGTCAGCCATGGCATAGAGACCGATCTCCGGCCAGGGGCAGGGCTCCACGGGGCAGGTAGGCGGCTCACAGGGTACGTCACACTCCCCTTCGTCCGAGGCACAGCATGTCCAGGTCACGTTCTGTAGCGGGAGTGGCGTCGTGTCAGAGATGATCACGCCCTGCACGTCGCTAAGTCCCAGGTTGGCCACGGTGATGGTGTAGGTCATCTCCCATGTGGGCAAGGCTATCTCGGGATCCTGCGTCTTCACCACCTCCAGGTCCGCCCAGGTGCTGACCGTGGTCCAGTTGGTGACCAGGTCGTCACTGTTGTCGTCGTCGAAGACGTCACCGTACACCCTGGCGTCGTTCACCAGCCTGGTCCCCTCGGGCACATCGGAAGGCACGCGGGCGGTGATGATGATGTGGTCCTCATCGTCGTTGTCCAGCGTGCCCAGGTAACACACCAGGCGGCGGTTCTCGTCGCCCAGCTCGCCCAGCTCGCTGGTGTTGCAGGAGCAGTACTCATCCTCCCCGCCTTTGTCACACTCGACATCAACGATGTCCAGGAACGGCGAGATGCCCCAGTCCTCGACCACGACGTTCTCGGCGGTGGAGGGGCCGCTGTTATAGATCTCAAGGACGTAGGTCAGCTCCCCGCCGGCCGCCACCTCATCCTCCCACATCTCTGTTTCGCCCTCACAGCCTACCAGCACCTCGCCCCACGCCTCCTTGGATAGCTCCAGGTCCGCCACGGCGGTGATGTCGTGCTCCACGGTGGCCTGGTTGTTGGAGGGATCGGGGTCGAAGTCGCTGCTGACCACGTGGGCCACGTTGTTGATGCTCTGCTCCTCCCAGGCTTCCACCCAGACTTTGAGCAGCCAGCGGCCGGGCGACTCGGGGCTCATGACGGGCAGCGGGTCGTTCAGGCGACAGGTCAGGTAGGCATCTTCATAGCATTCGTAGTATCCGTCGTCGTCGTAGCATCCGTCGACCCAGCAATCGAACTCCCCGCCGTCAGGGCCGTTGTCGTACTCCTCCCACCAAAGTTCGAACTCGCCGTCCGAGGCAATAATGTCGTACAGGACCACGTCGTGAGCGAAGCCGGGGCCCAGGTTGTCCACGATCACCCAATACTCCAGCACCTCGCCCGCTCGCACCTCGCCGTCGGGCTTGCCGAACTTGGTCACTTTGAGGTCGGCCTTGCCCAGCACCAGGTTGAGTTCGCTGTCAAAGTTGTTCCCCGGGTTGGGGTCTTCCGTCTCGCTCCAGACGTCCACCTCGTTGTTGATGTAGCCCAGGGTGTCGGGCTTCACCCGCACGAAGATGGAGAACTCGCGGGTCTCGCCCGGTGGGATATCGCCCAGGTGGCAGGCTGTGCCTATTGGCGTCCTGAGATCAGCCAGGGTCAGCCCCGTGACGGAGAAGCCGGTGTCGCCGACGTGGTACATGTTGCAGTACTGGCCGTTGTTCTCCGTCGGCGTGGGGTCGATGACGACCAGATCGGAGTCCCAGGTCAGCCCCCCGTAGAGGAGGCCGTCCGGGCCGAACTCGATGCTGCGGAGATCATACTCGTATCCCTCGTCGTCCGCATCCCATATGTCGCACACGTGATGCGCTTCGCCATCGTCGAGATCGATGGTCACCAGCTCATTCGGCCCATCCCAGGGCCAGGCCGTGATCCCGTACATGGTCTCCGAGGACTCGTCGTAGGCCATGCCGTGGATTAGTCGATCATCGAGATCCGTCTCACCCACGTAGCTGACGTGGCCTGTGTCGGGGTCGACGGTCACCAGATAGGGCTCTCCTCCACCGAACCAGGGCATGACCTCGGAGCATGCCCCGTACAGCGTATCGCCCACAAACTCCAAGCCAGGCAGCGCACACGGTTCGTCGAGGTGCACATAGCCCAGAGAGGCGCCGGTCGCGGGGTCGAGCTCGTACAGTCGCGGCGGTTCAAAGCCGTCGTTGTAATACCAATCCCAGAACCAGGGCCGGAAGCCCATGGAAGCGAAGAGCCTGCCCGAGAGGTTGTCGTATTCGATCTCAGCGGCCAGCCACTCCGGCGTTGGGCCGATGTAGCTGCCCGCTCCGGTGCCCAGATCGACACTGAAGAGCGTGTCACCACCCTCATCAGGCGGTGTCGCGCCTAGCATGGTCGGGCTAAGGGACTCTGTGTACATTATCTCGCAGTCGGTCGTGGCGATCTCGAACTCCACGCCAGGGGGCAGCGTGTCGCTGACCACCACGTTGAAGGCCACGCCCGGGCCGTGGTTGGTAACCTCGATGTCATACCTCTTCTGCTCGCCCGCGTAGACCTTGTAGGGGTCGCTCGTCTTGCGGATGGACAGGTCGGCCGCCGAGTGGACCAGGGTTTCCAGGGTGTCGCTTATCGGCCCGTCGGGGCTATTGAAGGGCGAGTGAGCCCAAGCACGGACCGTGTTGGTGATGAGCGTTCCCTCCTCCAGCCAGGGCTCAACATACCCTCGCACACGGACTGAGCGATAGTCCCAAGGCTCCATGTCGCCCAGCGAGCACAGGGTTGTATCGGGGGCGCACGAACCGTCGCCGATCATGACCTGAGCGTCCAGGAGGCTCACCCCCCAGGGCAACTCGTCCTCCAGGTACACGTCGTGGGCCGTCGATGGGCCCATGTTGTTGATGTCGATGTGGTAGTGTATCTCCTCGCCCGCCATGATCTCCTCTGGGCCGCCCTTCACCAGGTCCAGATAGGAGAAGGGCTCAACCCAGATCAGGACGTGGGCGCGGTTGTTGCCGTTGTCGGAATCGAAGATGTCGCTGTAGACCAGGGCGTCGTTCTCCAGCAGCTCCCACGCCAGGTCCGCATCCGTCATCACGAAGACCTCGATCCACCTATCCTCGCCAGGTGGGATGTTGCCCAGGTTGCAGGTGAGAGGAGCCGAAGGATCGCCAGGTATGCCCGTGGTGCAGGAACCCGGCGCCCCCACGCCCTCCACCGTCACGCCTGCCGGCAGCAGGTCTTCCACGACCACGTTCTCCGCCAGGAGAGGCCCAGTGTTGGTGACCACAAGTCCGTATCTGAGCGGACAGCCGGCTCGCACGCCAAACAGATCCATCGTGTACTCGTCGTAGAGGTAGCAGTCCTCGATGTCCCATGGGACGCCGTCGAACCACTCTTCTGGCGCTTCCTCCCACCACTTGTCGATGCCCAAATCCGCCGCGATGGGGTCGAGCACCAGGTTCGTGGCCGTGGCGACGTTGTTATCCGGGTTGGGGTCGTACTCCATGTACACCACAGCCTCGTTGGTGATCTCCCCTGGCGGAGTGTCCGGCAACACGAGGGCCCAGATGTCGAAAGCCGCGGTGTCGCCGGGCATCATGTCGCCCAAATAGCACTCCAGCACGTCAGGGTCCTCGCTGAACAGGGTGCAGCTATCGTTGTCGATCTCGTAGTTTAGCCCGATGGGCAGGGTGTCGGTGACCATGACGTCTGGGGCCACGGTCGGACCGTTGTTGGTCACCTCGATGTGGTAGACCTTCTGCTCACCGGGGTAGATCTTCATCGGCTCGCTGGTCTTGTCGATGGAGAGATCCGCCTCGATGTACAGCTCCTCAGGGCACCAGCCGAAGTACTCGTCCTCTCCAATGAATATCGGGGAGTTCTCGAAGACGGCCGCGACGTAGGAGTCGGCGAACCACCCAGGCATGTAGAAGGGGTCGTCCACGCCGAAGGCGTCGCTCACTCCACTGAACGGGTCATCGTCGGGGATGATATTGCACACCTCCAGCATGTCTTCGGTGTACAGCAGGTCGTAGTTGTATTGTCCGGTGAGATGCACCATGACCACGCCGTTGGGCGGGATCTCGTCCACGTAGCAGTGCACGCCGCGGTAGTCCTCCCACCACGGCCAGGGCAGGTAATCGTGGTAGGTGCAGGTGCCGGTCCCTTGCTCGATCCAGTAGTCTTCATAGTCCACGGTTGGGGGCAGCAGGTCCACGAAGTGGAGCATGTCGACTGTGGATGGCCCGAGGTTTCTGATTCTGATCTCGTACTCCACGTCATCGCCCGGCCCGGCCAGAGCGGGGAAGCCCCACTTGGTGATGGCCAGCTCGGAGTAGGTGTAGACATCGACAATCACGTGGTCGCGGTTGTCGCTGTTGTCGGGGTCGAAGATGTCGCTGTAGACCCAGGCGTCGTTCTCCAGCAGGCGGTAATCAGAGGGGAGTTCCGGATCGACGTAGTCAGGGTCGATCTGCACTTCGATGTTTATGTAGCGCCATTGACCAGGCGGTATGTTGCCCAGGTTGCAGGTCAGGGGAGCCAAAGGATCGCCAGGTATGCCGGTGGTGCACGAGCCGTCTCCCCAGACGTCGACCACCGTTACTCCCGCGGGCAGCAGATCCTCGACCACGACGTTCTCCGCGGTGCTGGGGCCGTCATTGTACACTTCGAGCTCAAACTCGGCCATCCCTCCAGCCACGCAGCCGCCGTCTTCGTTGAAGCCGTCGAAGCCGTCGGCCCAGCACTCGTCGAGGTACTTGCCGACGGACAGGTCCGCCACGTCGGTGACGTAGATGAAGTCCTGGGCCAGGTTGTTGGATAGGTCAGGGTCGGCTGTGGGCATGCCCGGCCCTTCCGGCCCATCCGGATCGCCGCTGAAGACGTTGACCAGGTTGTTCACGTCCTGGGTCTCCTCCGCCCGAAGCACGAGCTGAATGACCCACCGTCCCGCGTTCCATATGTCCTTGGGCTCAAGCGGCTCCAGCAGATCGAACTCGATGGTTAGACCGCCCTGGGGACTCGGCTCGTAGTATGGACCAGCGTCGTCGCGAATCGGGTCCAGGATAGTCTCGACCACAGTGAAGGTACCGCTCGACAGGATCTCATCGCGGATGCTGACGTTGCGCGCGTAGGACGGGCCGAGGTTCTCCACGAAGATGGTGTAGGTGAATAACTCCCCCGCCTCCACGTGGGTGTCCGGCTTGCTCATCTTGACCACCAAGAGGTCAGCCAGATCCTCGATGAAGGTGCCCTCCGCGGCGAAAGTAAGCGGTCCTCCGGGGCCTTCCTCAAAATCGTAGTAGGTCAGCCAGGCCACGTTGTTGGCCACCACCGTCCCCGTGTCCAGGGCCGCCACCGCATCGGGGGCCACCCGGGTCTTGATCTGGAAAGAGCGGGGTTCGTAGGGGGACGCCCAGAGCGCGCAGCCGAGTTCGTTGCCCACCAGCTGGCACCCCTCGGTAAATGTGTATGTCCCCCCGGGTACGGGGATGGGCTGCAGGGTGTCGCTGATGTAGGTCACCTCGGGCGGCAGCGTATCCGTGATCCACCACATGCCATCCTCCGGTGGCGTGATGAAGATCTCGTAGAACAACTCCTCACCGGCGTAGACCGGGTCTGGGGAATCGCTCTTTGCGATGAACACAGGTTCCTGGGCCAGCGCCGCACTCGCCACGATGAGGAGCACCGGCACCAGGAGTGCTGCTGTCAGTACTGCTACCTTCTTTTGAGAAATCACTTCTCCCTCCTTGTTGCATGTTGAAATGCATTTCGTTTGTGCCTGGTTGTGAGGTGTGTTGCTGACTGAGTGGTGCGAATGGCTTGCGGCCCCTCACCTCGCGCGGAGAGGACGCAGGGCCAAGATGCTGCCTCCGGAGCGGAGGGTTCTATCTTGTAACGGCGGTCGCTGAGCAGGAAATGATGGGGTTGGGATGGGGCGCGGCCACACGTTGGACGCGACTGGACAAGAGAGGTGCGCGCGGCCACCCTCGGCATCGAAGCAGGGATCTCGGGCTTGTACAGGCTCGCCGTAGACGCCATAACCCTCACTGTAGGTTAGACAATGGGCTGACAACAACTGTCAAATCCAGACAATCTCAGCAATTATACTATACTGGCTCAGACTTGTCAAGTATGAGAAGCGGGCGAGGCAGCAAGCCTCGCCAGCGGTGAGAAGCGACGACCCAGGGTCAGCCTTCAGGGGCGAACCGTACGCTGCTTTCTACCCCACGTTCTTGCTTAACGTAGGAGAGGTCTAGAAGGTACGGGCTGGCGGCGATATTCATGATGCCGGCGTCCGCGATACCGGCGATTCTCACGTTGTAGCACCCGCACTGATCTCCGAGGTCAGCGAACCACGCCCGCTGGTTATGGACCATGTTCCCGACGAGTTCGTACATTGATTGACAGCGCCTGCGAACGATGCTATACTCGTCAGATGCGGCCCACACGTCGCTGTTGATATGTACTGCAAAGGAGGTACTCAACCATCTACAATGTGACCTTTGAGCCTGGTGGCGAGACGATCGAAGTCCCCGACGGAACTCTGATAAGCCAGGCGGCTGAGGAAGCCGGTATTGAACTGAACCTGCCCTGTGGCGGCCAGGGACGCTGTGGCCGCTGTGCAGTGGTAGTTGAACAGGGCCAAGTCCTGCGGCGTTCCACGTCTCGCCTCTCCCCCGAGGCGTTGGAGGAAGGATACGCCCTGGCCTGCCAAACCGTGATCGAGAGCGATGTCATCGTCACGGTACCTCCTCAAGAGAAGATAGAGCGCCGTCTGCCAACAGCGCAGAGGGTGGCCAAGATCACCGTACCCTTCGCCTACGACTGGTCGCGAGATCAACCAATCCAGAAGTACTTCGTGGCCATCAAGCCCCCCAGCCTGGACGACAACACCGATGATGTGGCCCGTCTGAAGCGCGATCTACAGGGACAACACGGGATAGACGTGCAGCATCTTATCATGGACCTGCCGGTGCTGCGCAAGGTAGCCGGCGTTCTGCGCGACTCTGAATGGCGCGTCACAGCGGTGCTGGAGATGGACACCTGGCTGTCCCCAGATGGACCGCCGCGTCTGGTCGATCTGCTCCCCGGCGACATGACGTCTTCCTGCTGGGGCGTGGCCGTGGACATCGGCACCACCAGCAACGTGGTGTATCTGGTGGACCTGCTGACCGGGGAGGTAGTGGACACGGCCTCTGACTACAACGGCCAGATAGCGCGTGGAGAGGACGTAATCTCGCGCATCATCTACGCCACCAAGAACGATGGTTTGCACGAACTGCAAGATCTGGTGGTAGGGACCATCAACCGGTTATTGGCGAGGTTGGCCGAGCGAAACAACCTGGCCAGTACGGACATCTACAAGATGACCGTTGCCGGCAACAGCACCATGATCCATCTGTTCCTGGGTCTACCCCCTGAATCCATCCGCCTGGAGCCCTACATCACCACCACGAATCAACCTCCCCCCGCGAAGGCCGAGCAGCTTGGCCTGGACATCAACCCACAAGCCACGGTGGATTGTTTGCCAGGAGTTGGGAGCTATGTGGGGGCAGACATCACATCGGGGGTATCGAGTTCCGGGATTTGTGTGGCGAAGGAACTGAGTCTGTTCATAGACATCGGCACCAATGGGGAGATAGTTCTAGGTGACTGCGACTGGCTTATCGCCTGTGCCTGTTCCGCGGGCCCGGCCTTCGAAGGGGCTGGAGTGCGAGATGGCATGCGCGCCACGGCTGGGGCCATGGAGGAGGTGTGGATAGACCAGGGGACTTTGGAGACCAGCTATCGAGTCATCGGCGACGAGCAGCCGAGAGGCATATGCGGTTCGGGCCTGATCTCGTTGCTGGCGGAGATGTTCATCACTGGGGTCGTGGACAAGGCCGGCAACCTCAATCTTGGGCTGGACACGCCTCGGTTGAGGGCAGGGGATCACGGACCCGAATACGTGGTGGCCTGGTCTCAGGAGGCGGCCACAGGACGGGATATCGTCATCAACAAGGTGGATATTGACAGCCTGTTGCGAGCCAAGGCGGCAGTGTATGCAGGTTTCTCTGTTCTGGCGCGCAACGTCGGTCTGGACCTGGACTCTGTGGCACGGGTCCTGATCGCAGGCGCCTTCGGCCAGTACTTGGATGTGGAGACCGCTGTCCAGATAGGCTTGCTGCCTGATCTGCCCCGGGACAAATTCAGGTTCCTGGGCAACACCTCCATCCTGGGCGCGTACTGGGGGCTCTTGAGCCGCGAGAGGCGACAGCAAGTGAACGAGGTGGCTCAGCGAATGACCTATCTCGAGCTCAGTGCGGACAACTCCTTCCACGATGAGTGGGTGTCCGCCCTGTTCTTGCCTCATACCCACATCACTGATTTTCCCTCGGTGATGGAGTTGTTGAAGAACAGAGCCGATTCCTAGGGCTCTGTCTGTACTGCTCACAGCAATTAGCGAGGAGATGGTTATGCTCACTCGAGAGGAACTGCTGGCGAAGGCGGAGAAACCCTCAAAGGACGCCATGAGGCTTCATCCCTTCTACAAGGGAAAGATCGAGATCGTGTCCAAGTGTGTGATTCGCGATTTCGATGATTTCGCCATCTGGTACAGCCCCGGCGTGGCGGCACCCTGCCGCGCTATCGCCGACGACAGGGAGTTGGTCTACGAGTACACCAACAAATGGAACACGATCGCGGTGGTCAGCGACGGTACCAGAGTTCTTGGTCTGGGGGACATAGGTCCCGAGGCCGCAATGCCCGTGATGGAAGGCAAAGCTCTGCTCTTCAAGTACCTGGGAGGCGTCGATGCCGTGCCCATTTGCCTGGATACCAAGGATGCCGACGAGCTCATCGCCACCGTCAAACTGCTACAGCCTTCCTTCGGGGGGATCAATCTAGAGGACCTCTCGCAGCCAAAGTGTTTTCGCATCTTGGACACCCTGCGCAAGGAAATGGAGATCCCAGTGTGGCATGATGACCAGCAGGGCACAGCGGCTGTGACCCTCGCCGGACTGATCAACGCCCTTGAGCTGGTGGGGAAGTCCTTGTCGGAAGCCAAGATCGCCATGGTCGGGGCTGGGGCATCCAACATCTGTATCGCGCGCGTTCTCATCGCGGCCGGGGTGACTCCGGGCAACATCATCATGTGTGACAGCAAGGGCACTCTCCATCCGGGTAGGAGCGATCTGAAGGACAGATACCAAGAGAAATGGGAGATGTGCCAGAAGACGAACAAGAATGACGTTCAAGGCGGCTCCGCCGAGGCGATGAAGGGCGCCGACGCTTTGATCGCGCTCTCCACACCCGGGCCGGACACTATCAAGGGGGAATGGGTAGCAGGTATGGCCAAGGATGCCATCGTTTTCGCCTGTGCCAACCCCGTACCCGAGATCTGGCCGTGGGATGCTAAGGAGGCGGGCGCTCGATTGGTGGCCACCGGGCGCTCCGACTTCCCAAACCAGGTGAACAACTCGCTCGGCTTTCCAGGCATCTTTCGCGGTACCCTTGATGTGAGAGCCAAGACCATCACCGACGAGATGTGTATTGCGGCGGCCTACGAGCTGGCGAAGACAGCTCAGGATCGAGGCCTTCACGACGAGTACATCATCCCCACCATGGATGACCGGGAGGTCTTTCCCAGGGAGGCGGTCGCTGTGGGCCTCAAGGCCATCGAGCAGGGGGTAGCCCGTCTAGAGCTGAGCCGCGATCAGCTCTATCAACGCGCCTCTCAGATAATCGGGCGTGCCAAGGGAGAGATCCAACTTCTGATGGACGAAGGGATCATCCCGCCTGCGCCCGAGGAGTAAGCCCGCTTCTGTGGTTCCCCGCTGCTCTTGTGCTTGAAAATTGTGGAATATCTTGGTATACTTCATCGGAAAATGGCTCTGGCTGTGAAGGCGCAGGCTTTCTCCGAAGTGCAGCGCGATTTCGCTGCCCTGCCGGTGTGAAGGGCCGCGGCCAGGGATATCCCCTCGCGAAGCCCTTCTGAGCTGGAAGCGTGGTCGGAGGCGGACATGTCCACTACAGCCTCAGCCCAGTCTTGCGTCAGTTGTCTTGGCTGCCCCTGGCAAGTGAGCACATCGCTCTTCTTCGGGGGTCATCCAAGAGGACCATGCCAGAGTGATTCTCGCGATCAGTTGCACCTTGTCATACCCCGACGTGAAACCAATAATCCGGGCTAGAGGAACCTGCTGAGGGATTCAGCATGGGGGAGGAACACCGGCCCGATGGACGGTCCGAGAGGAGGTGGAGGGTGACGCTATTGAGTAGAGGCGCCGACTATGCCATCAGGGCTATGCTGGATGTGGCCAGCCAGCCCGAGGATGAGAGAACGGTGACCCAGCGAATCGCTATCCGTCAGGACATACCGGCGGCATTTCTCAGCAAGGTGGTCGCCCAGTTGACCCAAGCGGGGCTGTTGCGCACCCATCGCGGCGCAGCGGGGGGCGTGCTTCTCGGCAAGCCTGCCGAAGAGATCAGCCTTCGTCAGGTGGTCGAGGCCGTCCAAGGGCCTCTCGTGATCAACCTGTGCACGGGCCCCTATGATGGGTGTCCTCGCATTGCGACTTGTCCCGCCTCAAGCGTTTTCAACGAGGCGCAAGAGAGCTTGGATGCGGTGCTGGATGGCGCGTGCCTGGCGGATCTGGCCAAGGAGGCGGCAGGTCTGGCGGCCAGCGGGGAGAGGGGATGAGGCCCCGGACCCTGACAAGTGACGTGCACGGCGCGTAGCGGTGGTGTAGTATCAGCCGCTTCAACGTGGTGGCCTTGCGCGCCTGCCATGGTCCAGGCGAAGTCCGGCTGTAGCCCAGCCTGAGCAGCTTGCAGATCATCGGCCACGCTAGATGGGCCATCCCTCACCGGGACGGGATTATTATGGAATTCACCAAAGGGGACACGGTCGCCAGCCTGGATTTCAATTTCGAGGCCACGGTGGAGCAGAGGAGCGGCGAAGATCTTAGTCGCTGCTACTACTGCCTCAAGTGCACGGCTGGGTGTCCCTCGGCCCCCGCTATGCCCTATGGGCCCGCCCAGATGGTGCGCTTGGTGCAGCTTGGCTTGAAGGATGAGTTGCTGGAAAGCCGTAGTATGTGGTTCTGTCTGCACTGTGAGACCTGTGGCGCTCGTTGCCCAAACGAGATCAGCATAGCGGGGCTGACCAGGGCGCTTCGCGAGATGGCCATGGAGGAAAAAGGGGAGATTCTCCAGGCGGATGCCGGCATTAAGGCCTTGCGCACCTTGGGTGAGAATATCATCGAGACGCACAACATCTCGGCCGACGACAATAGCCAGCGCTTGATGTGGAGCGAGAACCTGGAGCGCATCCCCGACGGACTCGAGATGAAGAAGGGAGCCAACACTGTCTATTTCGTGGGCTGCGTGTCCTCCTTCTTCCCCATGACCTATATCATTCCGCAGGCCTTCGTGCAGATACTGGAGGAGACCGGAGAGGACTTCACCGCCTTGGGGGGTGAGGAGTGGTGCTGCGGGTATCCACTGCTCATGGCCGGGATGGGCGCTCAGGCCGAGGAGACGGTACGCCACAACGTCGCCCGGATTCGGGAAGTCGGGCCCAAGAGGTTGGTCACCACGTGCCCAGCCTGTTATCACATGTGGAAGCACTTCTATCCTGAGATCCTTGGCGAGGAGCTGGGCTGGGAGGTGGTGCACTCGACCCAACTACTAGCGGAGTTGCTGGATGAGGGACGCATCAAGTTGAAGGCCACACCCAGACGGGTAACCTATCACGACCCCTGCGATCTCGGCAGGAAGAACGACCTCTACGATGCCCCTCGTCGGGTGTTGGAGAGTATCCCAGAGCTTGCCCTCAAGGAGATGTCGGATAGCCGCCAGGATGCGCTCTGCTGCGGGGGTGGTGGCAACGTGGAGACATTCAACCCCGAGCTGGTTGGAGAGTTGTCTCAGCGCCGCCTGGGACAAGCCCTCGAAACCGAGGCCCAAGTGATCGTATCAGCCTGTCCCCAATGTGAACGAACCCTCGCCGCCGAGGCCAGGCGGGAGAAGGCGAGGGTGAGGGTCATGGATTTGGTGGAGTTCGTCTGGCGGGCCTTGGATACGAGCGAGTAAGGGTCAAGGAGCAGCCTTCGTGGGAATGCGGCTGTGAAGGGAACGAAAGGGGCAGAAGGGCTCGGCGAGGTACTGGTTGTAGGGGGAGGCATCGCCGGCATGCAGGCTGCCTTGCTGGTGGCGGAGGTGGGGTTGAAGGTCCATCTCCTCGACAAAGCGCCGGCCATTGGCGGCTTCATGCCTTTGCTAGATAGAACCTTCCCCACCAATACCTGCGGGCTCTGCTTCATGTCGCCCTCAATCCCAGCCCTCTGTCCTTTCATCGAGTGCAGCCGTCATCCTCTCATCGAACTGATCCCCTATGCCGACGTGGAGGGCGTAGAAGGAGGACCTGGGGATTTCGAGGTCTCCATTCTTCACAGGGCAAGATACGTAGACGTGGACTTATGTACTGGGTGCGGCGAGTGCGCCGCCGTGTGCCCCGTCGAAGTGCCCAGCGAGTTCGGCGGCGGGTTGGAGACACGTCGCGCCATCTACCGCCCTTACCCTCAGGCTTTTCCCAGCGCCTTCGTGGTGGACAAGAGCATCTGCACGGAGTGCGGCGAGTGCCTGAAAGCCTGTCAACCTGAGGCCATCAACCTCGAGATGGAGGATGAGCGTTCAACATTGAGCGTGGGGGCCATCATCCTGACCCCAGGTTTCGAGCCCTTCGACGCCGCTCTGAAGACCGAGTTTGGCTACGGCGTGCACGCGAACGTGTTGACCAGCATCCAGTTCGAGCGCATGTTGAGCCTGACCAGCCCCTCGCGAGGATTGCCCCTGCGACCCTCGGACGACCAGCATCCCCGTCGCATAGGTTTCATCCAATGCGTGGGCTCGCGAGACATCTCGTGTGACCGGGGCTACTGCTCCTCCATCTGCTGCATGTACGCCACCAAGCAGGCCATGCTGGCCAAGGAGCGCCTTCCAGGTGTTGAGGTCACCGTCTTTCACATGGACGTGAGAACTTCTGGCAAGGACTTCGAACGGTACTACGAGAGGGCCAAGGGGGAGTACGGCATCAACTACCGGCGCAGCATGGTCTCCAGGGTGAGGGAGCTGACTGACAGCATGAACCTCACCATGTCGTGCGTGGATGAGGAAGGGCGCCAGCAGGAGGAGGAGTTCGATCTGGTCGTGCTCTCCGTGGGCTTTGGACCTCCATCTGACGTCGAGAGGCTGGCAGCAAGCGCAGGCATACCGTTGAACGAATACGGGTTCTCCAGGACGGAGCCGTTCCTCCCCAGTAGCACTCCACGCCCCGGCATCTTCGTGGCGGGTGGGTTCAGGGAACCTCAGGACATCCCCCAGACGGTGGTCGAGGCCAGTAGTGCCGCGGCCGGAGCCGTTGAGCTCCTGGCAGCGAGTCGTCGGAGCGATGTTCTCCCGGAGTACCCGCCTGAGCGAGACGTCAGTGATGAGGACCCTCGGGTGGGCGTCTTCGTCTGTCACTGCGATGGCACCATAGCCGAGGCGATGGATGTGCCGGCCGTGATCGAGCATGCAACTCAATTGGCGGATGTAGCCCACATTACCGAAGTGGTCGGGGCCTGCAAGCCCGAGGGTGTGGAGGTACTGAAATCGGCCATCGTCGAGAACGAGCTCAACCGCGTGGTGGTGGCCGGTTGTACGCATAGGCTCAACGGCCCGCTCCTGGAAGACGCAGTGCGGCAGGTGGGCTTGAACGCCTGTCTGCTGGAGAGGACGGACCTGCGGGAGGGGTGCGCCTGGGTTCACCGGGATGAGCCAGAGGAGGCCACTCTCAAGGCCCAGCAGTTGATAGCGATGGCGGTGGCCAAAGCCAGGCTGGCTGAACCGAGCGAGAGAGCGGAGGCCGGCGTCGCGCCGGGGGCACTGGTCATCGGCGGCGGAGTGGCGGGCATGGAGGCCTCACTGTCGCTGGCGAGGCAGGGCTTCCCAGTCCACTTGGTGGAGAAGGAGAAGGAGCTGGGAGGCAACCTGCGCCACATTCACTACACCATCACCGGCACCGATCCCCAGCGGTATCTGAAAGAGTTGATCGACCAGGTGGAGGGCGAGGAGCTGATCACGGTCCATTTCGCTGCCCAAGTGAAAGAGGTAGTCAGCGCGCCGGGGCGGCACAGGACTCTCCTGTCCGCGAACGGAAGGACGCTGGAGCTGGAGCACGGTGTGACCATTGTGGCGACAGGGGGGGAGGAGGTCAAACCCACCGAGTATCTGTATGGGGAACATCCTGGAGTGTTGACGCAGCGGGAACTGGAAGAGAGAATCTCCGCGAATGAGCAGGCCCTTGCCGGTGTGAAGAACGTGGTGATGATTCAGTGCGTGGGTTCGCGCGAGCCGACCCGACCCTATTGCAGTCGCATCTGTTGCTCCACAGCCATCAAGAACGCTCTCCGCATCAAGGAGCTGAACCCTGAGGCGAAGGTGGTCATCCTCTTCCGCGACATGCGGACCTATGGCTTCCTGGAGGACTTCTACCGCCAGGCGCGGGAACAGGGAGTGATCTTCGTCCGCTACGAGCGCGAGAACAAACCTGACGTGGAGGCGGTCGACGGCGGATTGCGTGTGCGGGTCAGGGAGCCGATCCTGGGAGGCGACTTGGCTCTGGACGCAGATCTGTTGGTGCTCAGTGTGGGAGTCGAACCCGGCGATACCGAGACTCTGGCCAGCGTGCTTGGCGTACCGTTGGATGAGGACGGCTTCTTCCAGGAGGCGAACACCAAAGTGCGGCCTATGGATTTCGAGGCTACGGGGATGTACCTTTGTGGCCTGTGCCACGCCCCGAAAACCATAGAGGAGTCCATCTCTCAAGCCAAGGGCGCTGCGATGCGTGCCGGGGTGATGCTGGCCAAACAGCGTCTCGACGGCCAGCTCGCGGTACCTTTTGTCAATCCTCGGCTGTGCATCGCCTGCGGCCTTTGCATAGAGACGTGTCCCTACAGCGCCTTGGTCGCCGATGAGGAGACAGGCATCACGCAAGTCATACCTGTGCTCTGCGAGGGGTGTGGTGTGTGTTCGGTGGCCTGTCCCAGTGGCGCCATACAGCAGCGCGTATTCGAGAAGACACAGCTCATGGCTATGCTGGATGTGGCCCTGGATTAGCCCTTGGCCTTGGGAGACTGGGTGCGGAAGTTGGAGTTGTGATCATGGATGATTTTGAACCCAGAATAGTAGCTTTCCTGTGCAACTGGTGTGCGTACACTGGAGCTGACCTGGCTGGTACGTCGAGGTTGCAGTATCCGCCCAACGTGCGGGCCATTCGGGTGATGTGCAGCGGGGGTGTCGATCCTATCTACGTCATCAAGGCTCTCCTGGAGGGAGCTGACGGCGTGCTGATCGGAGGTTGCCACCCGGGGGATTGCCACTACCAGAGCGGCAACTTGAAGGCCCGCCGTCGGGTGGCCATCCTGAGGAGCATCCTGGAACAGTTGGGCCTCGATCCTGACCGCGTGTGGCTACGCTGGATCAGCGCCAGCGAAGGCAAGCTCTTCGCCGACACCATCAAGGAGATGGTTGAGGAGCTGAAGGAGAAAGGACCAAACCCCATGCGCGAGGCTTGGGCGATCTAGTTTAACTCAGCGGAGATACGACCTATGAGTATACAGGCGACACTTGAAGTCAAGGATGGCGACGTGTTGGCCGCCTTGCGCGGGTTCCTGCGGCAACTCCTGGAGATGGGAATCATGGATGCCTTGCTGGTGCCCCTGGAGTTGCCCTCAGGAGATGCCATAGTGCAGACGCTGGTCAAGGACGCAGGCAAACTGGAGAGTGCCAATCCTCTGGCGCCGGTGATGATGGTCAACTCCGCCAATGTGGTGTCCAACCTGACCCGCCTTGGGAACAGGGAGAAGGTGGGAGTGGTCCTGAAGTCCTGCGAGATGAGGGCGCTGGTGGAACTGGTCAAGTTGCAGCAGGCCAGTTTGGATAACCTCGTCACGATCGGTGTGGACTGTCTGGGCACCTATGAGTTGACTCAGTATGCACAGTTGAGCAACGAGTTGGACGACAGCGCCGGGCCGTCCGTGGAGAAGCTTCACGCGGCGAAAGACGGGGAGGTCATACCTCGAGAGGGTTACGAGTTTCGGGCCGCTTGCCAGATCTGCGAATACCCCATCCCCATGAGCGTGGACATCAACATGGCCTTCATAGGTGTGGACACGGAGACCATGATCTTGCTGGAGATGGAACCGGAGATAGGGCAAGAGGTGCTGGAGAAGCTGGGGTTGCAGGAGGGCGAGGCTCCGGCCAGAGAGGAGTCGGTGGCCAAGTTGGTGGCCGCCAGGGAGAAGGAGAGAGATGAGGCCTTCGCTCGGTTCCACGAGACCGTGAACGACACAGCCAGCCTCGTGGCTCAGTTCTCCACCTGCATCGCTTGTCACAACTGTACCACCGCGTGTCCCATCTGCTACTGCAAGGAGTGCATCTTCGAAACGGACACGTTCAGACACCCGTCCGAGCGCTATCTCATGTGGGCCGAGCGCAAGGGTGCCGCCAGGATGCCCAGCGATACGGTGCTGTTTCAGTTGACCAGGATGAACCACATGGTCAGTTCCTGTGTGGGATGTGGGATGTGTGAGAGCGCGTGCCCCAGCGACCTTCCTCTGGCGCTGATCTTCCGGGCCGTGGGTCAGAAGGTCCAGGAGTTGTTCGAGTACGTCCCTGGACGGAGCCTGGAGGAAGAACTCCCGGTGGCTACGTTCAAGGAAGACGAATTCCCTGAGTACAAGTGACGAAGGTTGCCAGTGCGCCACGCCCCTTGTCCCATCCTCGTAGTCAAGTAGCACACAGACCGATTCTTGCTCCTCGAACCGATCCTCAAGCCTATGCTCGTCCGTTGGGCCAGTTGCCGCGACTCACCATGTGTCTCAAAAGCTAGCCCTCGTTGGGCGTGCAAGGGGGCGCGACATTGTTCGGAGATGTGCGTGTAGTGAACTTGGGCCGGTGGGACTAAGGGGGTTTGCGTAGTTTTCCCTGTTCCCTTCCGTCACCGGGGCCAGGGGCTCCCGCAACTAGTCACCCAAGCGCGCTTCGAGCTCGGCAATCAGCCCTGGGAGATTGGGACGGTCTGAGCGGATGTCCGGCGCTGGGACACGGTGATGCTTGATGTCTGGCGGAACGTGTTTGTTGTGTGGATGGGTAGCAGCCACGTCCGGATCATGCGGGTGGGGGAAGTCATCATACCAATAGAGCTTCTCAGCGTGCTGGTACACCTCGTAACTGTAACCCGTGATCAATGCCCGCCGCAAAGTCGATTTCTTCAAGCACGCGCAGCCTGAGGCCGACAGGGAAAAAGACCTCACCGTCGGCAATGCCGGTATAGGGGCTTACTGACCACACGACGAGCGTAGAATGCAACACCGTGGGGCGGTTCACTAGTTCCGCGACAAGACGGCTGTATGCGTCCAACGAACCGAGGGGGTTCTGTTCTGGCATCAGTACGCTGGTTGCAAGCGCATGGCATCGATCAGATCACGGCCTTCCATCTGGGCTTCGTAGGCCGCCTTGCGTCGCAACCAGGTTTCATAGATGCCCTTCCAACGGACAAAGTCTATCCGCGTTTCGTCGTAGTCATCGAATTGGTCGAGTTTCCCTGATGTGAGCGCGGCGTAGAAATCCTCGTTCAGCACACCGTACTTCTCTTCATATAGAGTCAACCGGCGTTCAAGCAGTTTCATCTCTACTACAAGCTCATGGATCTCCATCATTACTTGCTTTCCTTCCTTGCCCTTCAAAGAAGGCATCATAGGTCGGTACGGCCAGTTCCTCAATCGTGCCGATTCACATGTCTGCCCAGGATTATGACTCAGATTGCAGCGTTCTGCAAGGTACTGGATTGCTGGTCCTCGCTAGCCCGGTGGGGCTAGTTGCCCGTTCGGCCTCCTGAGCCCAAACCGGGCCGTCAGGGACAAGTTGGTGTTGTACACTGTCTCCAAGAATATCGGACCCCAGCGAATGCATCGGCAAACGAGCGCAGCCAGTAGATCACGCTTGATCTTGTCAGCGCCGAAGCGGGCACTACAAACGACAGATCGCCCTGGTTCGGGGAACCGGCCTGGGCGTGACATGCTCTCGGCGTTGCCAGTGCATGCTGGCGTGATCTTGAGCAGGGCTACTTGGACTTGAGTTTGCGTCGCGTGAAGCGCAGTCCAGACCAGGTCTCGTCAATGGAGCACACCTTGTAGTCCACCAGGCCCGCGGCGAGGCCGACCTCGCGTACGACACCTTGCGACACATTGCTGGTTACTCCAGAGGACTTCTTCGGCCAAACGATCCACAGCCCTCCTCCTTCGGCGAAGGCGCCCATGCGCTCGATTCCTTGGTCCAGGTCCTTCCGTGACCTGGTGAACCACAACGTCACATCGGGCTGACCACGGAGCTGTCGCCGAAAGACCACACCCTCGGGCAGCTCGCCGAGGGTCTCTTCAAACCCGTCCGGCGCGCCCACCAGGGCGACCACCGAGTTGGCTCTGATGCCCAGCTTCTTCGGCAACGGCGTGCCTGCATAGGCGTCCATCACCGACCGTGCTACCACGGGGTCTATTGGAGGAGAGGCGATGGCACGCTTGAGCGAGTTGCGGATCCGGTTCCAGGTGGTATAGACAGCATCCGGCAGCATCTCCTTGATGCGCGCCACCTTCTCCGGGTCCCCCTCGACGAAGACCAGCGGCACCTGACGGGTGGCCTTGTACTTTCGAATGCCCAATGCCACATCTCGACCTTGGGATGGCAGCCGGCTCAGGTCGATGACCACTGCACTCGGAGGGCTCTCCCTCAGGGCGCGTAAGCCAGCCTGGTCCAACGGATCCGAGACCACGCCATATCCCGCAGAGCGAAGCTCGTCGGCCCGCTCCTCGGCCTCAGCGGCGTTCCAGTGGATCAGACGGACGTAGGTCACGGGGATTCCCTCTCTTTGCAATCGCCTAGAACGTGACCGCAGACGTCCCCAGTCTCGGGGACCGATGCAGCGACCAAGAGTCCGGGCCAATACGTGAGTACGTGCGCAAGACTACATCGACACCCTTACGTGGGCAGTTGCGACCAGCCAGAGCTAGGTTGGCTGCGTGTCCAAAAGCTTAAGAAGGTCCTTCTTGATCTCGTAATGATAGGACAGTAGCGTTCCGTTGTACACCAGACTGAAGACACCATACGGCGACGGAGCTGAGTCCTGAACATCTTGACAGTTTTCGAGTTCCACCACCTGGCTTTCCACACCCATCTCATGGGCAGTGTCCAATGCTGTGTTGACTGCGTCATCGACGTATGGACACTGGTCGGAACGGATGATAGTCAACCCGGGACCATACCGCCTAGCCCTTTCATCCCAATCTTGAGGGAACGTAGGCGATGGAGCGTCGCCGAACTTCTTCACCAGTAACTCAAACGAAGGTGCCGCTCCGTCCACTGGCTCGAATCCATGTTTGAGGAACAACTCTTTGCCCGCCAGCCAGATTCTGCTGCTGGTCACCATAGCCACGCCGTGTCGCTGCGTGTTCCGTGCATCGTCGATACAGTCGTTCAGCAAGCGCGAACCATACCCTTTGCCTTTGGCCCTACCCGAGACCCACACACAATGAATGACCATGTAGCTGCTGGCGTTGACAGCTCTCCACGCGAATTCAGCAGGTACGTACTCGATGAACCCTACAGGCCTTCCACTGTCGTAGAGTATCTTGATCTTCATCCCCTCCGCAAACCGTTGCTGTAGCCAGTCTAGTTTGCGGCGATATCCCTCTGATTTTCGCTTGCTCCTGTAGCAGAAGAATCCACGTTTCGCGACATTGGTGGCATCGACAGTAGCAATCTCGACATCGCCATTCATCTCTCATTACCTCCCTGGCTTGGAATCTCCAAGTCCACAGGCTATCATCGCCACTGTGCAACCGTGTAGCAGCCCCATGCCCCTCTGACAGTCCCGCCGCTTGACATGCTAGGTGCGTGTTCCTGTTGTGAATGCCGTCGAGTGTCCACCAGCACGCGCTCTGCCCTTAGGAGCAAGCCCATCGCGGGCGCGGTCGGCCGCAGTGATCAGTCAGATCGTCTGCGCGACCAAGATCGTAAGGCTCAGGAATCGAGTTCACTTGGCAACCCTGCCGTGGAATAGCGACTCCGTGAAGAAGGCATAGTAGTCCGGAAGATTCAAGATGAAATCCGATGACTCTGGTTCGCAGAGACGTTGGTATTCTACCCAGTCCTCCTGTGACAACTCTGACTCCACGTTCACCCAGCGCATCTCAAACAGTGAGATCAACGCCTCTCGGATCTCATCACTCAGCGGGGCCTGAACGTCACCCACGAAGGTTTGGGCGGTGAGTTCATCCAAGCCTACGTCACGGAACCAGCCCAGTGCGCGCAAGAAGTGCAACTCCGGCCTCTTTCCTTTGACGAAAGGTGCAATCCCTGAAGAGGTCGCATTCAGCCGGGCCTCCAGCAAGGGGTGTCCCGGAAGCAGCATCTGAGAAGACCAGGCAAGGATGGCTACTGTGCCTCCGGGCTTCACCACCCGGGCAAGTTCCTCCACCAAAGGCAGAGGTTCCAGTGGTAATCCCACGCAGTCGGCACTCCATGCCCAATCGAAGGTGTTATCGTCGAAGGGGAGTCTTCTCACGTCCCCTTCCCGAAAGGAAACCTGTCCCGAGAGGCCGGCCTTCTCTGCGATTCGCTCAGCGTGAACGAGGAACTCGGGGCACAGATCAAGGCCGGTGACGTGTCCGGCGGGCCCGATCGCCTCTACTAGCAACGGGACCTGGAGGCCAATGCCGCATCCTGCATCGAGTCCTCTACTTCCCACGGGGAGCCGCAGTGCCTGGATCGCCGCACGAAGGTATGGTTCCCTCAGGGGATTGGACTCACGCAGCCTCTGTATGTACTCATTGGTGTCAGGCATTCTCCACCCTCCCCACCTTGAAGATCACCGGTCTGAACCAGTCCGTGCAGCCGGTGATGACAGCACCGGGCTGCCTCAACCCAGGCATGTTTCCTCCGGCGGCGACGCTCAGTATGTCCTTGCGCATGTCTGCTCAGGCCCAAGCGCAGAATCCCTCTGGCATTCCTTGGCTGAAGGAATGGCGCCTTCGCGGGCACAGGTCCGTCCACAGGACTCCATGAGACTGATCTTCGTTTGCTCATCCAGGTGGGCATCCATGCTGTCCATGAGGTTCATGGCCCATCTCTCCGTGAACTTCTCTCGAGCCATCTTGCGGACCTCCTGTCACGCGGCGTCGGGCCCGTCCCCGTGCTGATCTTGTCGTAAGCGTCCTCAGCGGGCCAGTTGCTTGATGAAGCGTGCATCCCTGGACGCAGTCGCGCGATTCTGCGCATCAGGGTGAAGTTGCTCCAGAGCGTGGTGCGATGTGACCCAGAAGCCGCAGCGCTTTGTTCAGGATGGCACACGCCACCGTTAGCCCTCTTGTTCGGCGAGCATCGCTTTCAGCCGCGCTGAATGGATGTGGCAGATAGCCACAGCTATCGCATCGGCAGCGTCATCGGGCTCAGGAACGAAATCGAGGCGCAGAAGCAGCTTCACCAGTTGCTGGACCTGATCCTTGGTAGCCCGACCGTAGCCCACGACGGACTGCTTCACTTCCAGGGGAGTATACTCGTAGAGGGGCACGTCGGCCTCGGCCACCGCCAGGAGAACCACGCCCCGAGCCTGCCCCACGGATAGAGCAGTGCGCACATTCTTGCTGAAGAAGAGCTTCTCCACAGCTACCGCGCTGGGACGGTGGCGGGAGATGATCTCTCCCAAGTCGCGGTGGATGGTCTGGAGTCTCTGGGGGTGGGGCACATGTTGAGAGGTGTTGATCGTTCCGTAGTCAACCAGAGCAAGGTCGGCGCCATCTTGGGATACCAGACCATAGCCTGTAATAGCGGTGCCGGGATCGATGCCCAGGACTAACATGCCGGCCCTCTAGGCGTCACGCTTGCGCTTCTTCGTACCTGGTGACCATCTCGGGGGTGAGATAGAGATTGGAGTAGACCTGCTGCACATCATCCATCTCCTCCAGCATCTCGATGATGCGCATGACCTTGAGCGTCTCCGACTCCGCCAGTTCGGTCATGGCTGTGGGAGTCATTGTGAGTTCCGCCGCGGTCAAGGTGACGCCCCTCCCTTCCAGGGCTTCCTTCACCTTCTGGAAATCCTTGGTCTCGGTGTATATCTCCAGTGTGTTGTCCTCGATGTTTACATCCACGGCCCCCTCATCAATGGCCAGCAGGGCCAGCTCCTCGGAGTCCATGTCGCCAACCTGGGCGATGATGAACCCCTGCTGTTGAAAGAGATAGGTTACCGCGCCGGTCTCCGCAAGCCTGCCACCGTAGCGCGTGAAGACGCGTCGGATGTCAGCGACAGCTCGATTGCGGTTGTCGGTCAACGTCGGGAGCAGGAGGGCTATCCCGTGGGGCGCATAGCCTTCATAGAGCACCTCTTCCAGCACTTCGCCCTTGAGTTCCCCTGTACCTCGCTTGATGGCCCGTTCGATGTTGTCCTTGGGCATGTTCGCCTGTCTGGCCTTTTCCACGACCAAGCGCAAGCGGAAATTGGAGTCGGGGTCGCCCCCTCCCCCTCGGGCGGCGATGGTGATCTCGCGAGCGATTCTGGTGAAGAGCTGCCCTCTCTTGGCATCGGTGGCCGCCTTCTTGCGCTTTATGGTAGACCATTTCGAGTGTCCAGACATCTCGTCACCTCCTTGGCTCCAAGTCGGTCAGGAGCATTTGCAACTGTCGAGCGGTCTGCACCGCCTGACCCTCCCAGTGATTGTTGGCGAAAACGAAGGTGTTGTCGGCTTTCTCCTCCAGCTTACGGATCTTCGGCACCCACTCCTCCAGCTCCTCGTCGCTGTAGGTGTAGTCATACCGCTCCCATGCTTCTTTGTGCTGCCACCACTTTTTGGCGTTGCGGCCGTGGAAGCGTACGTAGGCTATCGAACTGGTGGCGACGGCGACGGGAGGAATGAGGCTCTTGAAACGGGGCTGATCGACGCAGCAGAAGCCGAGATCGTGCTCCTCGAGGAACTCGAAAGTCTGGTCTCGAATCCAATCTCTGCGCCTGAACTCGATCACCACAGGCAGATCACTGAGCTGTTGACGAAGGAAACGCAGGTAGTCGAGGCCCTCTTCGTCAGCTTTGAAGGACCAGGGGAACTGAGCCAGAATACAGCCGAACTTACCCGACTCGATGAGAGGCTTCAAGGAGTCCACGAACTCGGCGAACACCTCTTCGTTCCCTTCCCTGTTGTGAGTCATATCTTGATGTGCTTTGAGCGTGAAGACAAAGTCGGCCGGGGTCTTGGCCACGAGCCGCTCTAACGTAGAGACGCTGGGCACGCGATAGTAGGAGAAATTCAACTCGGTGACCGGGAAGTCACGGGCGTAGAACTCCAACCACCCCTGGCGTGGGGTTCCCTCCGGATAGTAGGGCCCTACCCAATCCTTGTAGCTAAAGCCGCTGGTACCGATGTAGATCATCTGTCAACCAAGTGCCAAAGATGCCTATCATGTCTAGGGGTCGCGTGCCGACGCTATTCTGTTTGTACTCGGTGATCCAGCCCCTGACGCCTACTTCTTATACCGGTACAGGATACGACCCCGCACGGGATCGTAAGGAGACAACTCTACGAGGACCCTATCTCCCAGGAGGATGCGGATGTAGTACTTCCTCATCTTCCCGGAGATATGGGCCAGAACCTCGGGGCCGCTGTCAAGCTGGACGCGAAACATGGCGTTCGGCAGAGCCCGAACAACCACACCCTCAGCCTGGATCCCTTTGGTCTTCTTGGGCCTCTCGTCCCTCTTTTTTCTCATATGATCTCCTTTGCTTCAAGATTCACAGTTGTTCACCATCTTCGTACATCACCTCGTCCTCCTCCCGAACGAGTACCTCTCGCCGACGTCCTCCGGCTTGCGGAGGACCAACGATTCCTTCATCTTCCAGTTGATCCATCAGTCTGGCCGCTCGCGGATAGCCTATTCGAAGACGCCTTTGGAGCAGAGAGGTCGAAGCATGTCGTTGTTCCCTCAGGAGGGCGATGGCCTCCTCCAGCAACTCATCTCTCTCCTCCTCTCGGCCAACTGACGGGCCTGTTTCCCCCCATGGAGGAACGCTCTCCTCGACTCTTGAAGGGACCGCCTCATTCCAGAACTGGACCACACGGCTGATCTCTTCGTCGGAGACGAAGCAACCTTGTAAGCGTACGAGCTTGGCAGAATCGGGAGCCATGTACAGCATGTCTCCCTGGCCCAGGAGCGACTCGGCCCCTCCTGTGTCCAGTACGACCCGGGAGTCTACCTGGGAGGTCACCGCGAAGGAAATGCGGGCCGGGAAGTTGGCTTTGATCAACCCGGTGACGACGTCCACAGAAGGCCGCTGGGTGGCGATGACAAGGTGTATGCCCGTCGCGCGTGCCATCTGCGCAAGGCGGCAGATGATCCTCTCGACCTCATCCGGCGCCATCATCATCAGATCGGCCAGCTCGTCTATGGCGACCACGATGTATGGAAGGGGCTCATCCCACGGCTCAAGCTTGCTGCTGTTGTAGTGTTCTATGTTCCGCGCTGCGGCCTGGGACAGTATCGCGTAGCGCCGGTCCATCTCGGCCATCACCCAGCGCAAGGCTTGGAGCACTCTTGCCATGTCTGTCACGACCGGGGCCACCAGGTGAGGAAGACCCTTGAAATGGATGAATTCCACGGTCTTGGGATCTATCATCAGCAGCTTCATCTGCTCCGGAGTGTTGTTGAACAAGAGGCAAGTCACGGTGGAGTTGATGCACACGCTCTTGCCGGAACCCGTGGCCCCGGCGATCAACAGATGAGGCATGGTGTCCAATGTGGCCACTACCGCGCGTCCTGACACATTCCGTCCCAGAGCTATCTTGAGTGGGGCGTCCGTGGCCTGGAACTCCTCCGACCGCATGACCCCGCGGAGGGCCACGAGGGAGATGTCGTCGTTGGGCACCTCAA
This sequence comes from Chloroflexota bacterium, assembly GCA_030613785.1. Classification (GTDB taxonomy): domain Bacteria; phylum Chloroflexota; class Anaerolineae; order UBA7937; family B3-Chlor; genus JAUWLF01. The sequence goes on from JAUWLF010000008.1 coordinate 29,420, forward strand.
TGCCTACCACCGGGCGGCCTGGCACGGGTGCCTCGATACGAATAGGGGCCGCGGCCAAGGCCAGGGCCAGGTCTTTGGACAGAGAACTTATCTTGCTGACTCGCACCCTGCGGCTCGTCATCTCCCCGTTCGGGCCCCTACGCTCGACGTACCCTGGCTCGACGCCGAACTGAGTGACGGTGGGGCCTTGATTGACCTCCACAACTTTGGCGGGGACGCCAAAACTGCTCAGTGTATCCTCTATGATCTTCAGCTTGCGGCGCACCTCCGCTTCGCCCAGAGCCTGAAGCGACACCTCATCCAACAGATCCACGGAAGGTAGTCGATCCGACGGTATCTTCCTTCGCTTTGGGGAAGGCTTCTCTTCCGTGGGCGCTCTGGAAGGCGCCGCGGCCCCCTCTTCTCTCTTCTCCATCACGGGTCTCGCGGGAGGCGTCGCCGGATAGGGTTCCTCCCGAACCCCCGCCTCCTGCACCAACCTCTCCAGATAGGGGCTGACGTGGTCCTGGAAGAGTGCGGTGGCACTGTTGGCCAGGGCCGCTGCTCTATCCCCGATCTCCCTGGGGGAGATGCCAGTGACCAGCACGGCACCGACGAAGAGGAACGCCAACAGCACCAAGAAAGAGCCGATATCTCCCAGCGTGGTGTACAGCGATGCGCTGATGACCCAGCCGAAGTACCCTCCGCCGCCACCCTCTTGCGCGACTCGGAGGGGATCAGGATAGAAGAAGTGGAGCAGACCCAGCAGGGTAAAGAACAGGAGCAAGCCACCGACAAGTCTGAGCTTTCGAACCTCCAGCAAGGACTCCAGATTGCGCAGCAGAAGGGCGACGCCCAAAGCGATCATGGCCAGGGCCACCAGGAAAGCTCCCCAGCCAAAGGTCTGCCGCAACAGGCCAGACAAGGTGTCGATGAGCAATCCCTGAGCCTGAGTCACGGAGAGCAGGTTCAGCAAGGTGATGCCCCCGATGGCCATCAACAAGAGGCTGACGATCTCCTCCCGCAGTCGTGGCTCCAGGCTAATCCGGAAACGTTTTCCCAAAGGGGTTTTCTTGGACTTGGACCGTTTTCGTCCCATATTGACTCGCTGCCAGAAAGACTCCCACTCACTCTCTGAAGGCGTTCCTGTAAATCACAGGCCTTCGGAGCGGTGGAGGCTGGTGTGTGCCGTTCCCCTTCCGATTATACGTTGGCCAGAAGTGCCTGTCAAGAGGAATAAGATAGACTGAGGACGCCTTGGTCCTCAATGGCTATCCATTCTCGCGTGCGGCTGGCGCACACTGTGCTCACGTACAGTCCTCGCCCCACGTCCGTTCTCTTCACCATGACGTGTTGTCCAGCCTCTGCTTCGTGAGCCGTCACCATCGCCAAGCCCCGGGCTGTACTGACCAGCAGGTCCTCCACGCCCACCGCGATTCCTGTGACGATCATGGTGCGCAGAGCTATCTCTTCCGTCTCGTGGGTCACCCGATCAACGATCGTTATCCCGTCTCTGTGGGCTACCCAGACCTTCTCCTCCCCCTTTCGAGGGAACAGCTCCAGGCCTTGTACGAAGGGGCCTACGTCCACTGCCTCAAAGGTGTCCGTCTGCTTCTCGAAGACCGATAGGGCGACATTCTCCTCGTCGGCCCCACACCATACACGATGGCCGTCGGAGAGGAGGCAATCGATACCCACGGACTCGGGTCCTCCCCTGCAAAGGACAGCTCTACCTGTCAAGCTATCCAGGACCAAAAGCCCTCTTTCCGTTCCAAGCCACAGCAGTTCACCATCAACGATGATGTCGTTGACCATCTCGGCCGGTAGTCCTGTGTCCGGCGTGTATGCAGTCCATTTCTCAGTTTCCCTGTCGAAACGGCTCAGGCCTCGATCCGTGCCCAGCCAGGCATCCTTCTCACTCAGGACGACGCACGTCACCGCATCGCTGGTCAACCCATCAGCAACTGTGTAGGTCGTTGACTGCTCATCAATCAGGCTCAATCTGGTGACACCTCCATCCTTGCCGTAGGCGAACCAGGCCTCCTGCTCATCAGCGGCCAGCCCCCGGACGGCATCACTGACCAAACCATCGGCGGTGCCATAGATCCTGGGCATGGGCTTCTTCTCCTCTGAGGGAGGGCCCTCGGCGCCCCGTGTGATCCTCTTGACCTCCTCTTGACACTGGGCGGCTTCTTCCTCTCTTCCCAGAGTAGCGAGACTCAGCGCCTTTCCTTTCCAGGCCAGGACGTTCACGTGGTCAATCTCCAGCGCTTTGTCAAAACACTCTATGGCTTCGTCGTACCTCTCCAGCCCGGTCAGGGCGGTCGCTTTGAGGGCCCAAGCCCTGGCGTTTGCGGGTTCAACTTGCAAGACCTCATCGAAGCATCTGATGGCGCTGTCGAAGAAGCCGGAGTCAAGGAGCGAAACGCCATCTTCATGCCATTGGGAAGTAGTTCTGTGAATCATTGCGCCTTCTGAAAAAAAGGGCCAACCTCCTGTACTGGTCAGCCCATACAATGCCGAGTGTGGAGCCACCCATCGGACTCGAACCGACGACCTAGCGCTTACGAGGCGCTTGCTCTACCAACTGAGCTAGGGTGGCCTAGATGGGCCGTGCTGGATTCGAACCAGCGACGCCCTGCTTAAAAGGCAGGTGCTCTAACCAGACTGAGCTAACGGCCCACGAGGGGCAGATCCCTGTCAAGAGTATATCACAAGGGGCGAGGGATTTCAAACGCGGCGAAGGGGCGTCGAGCATGCGTAACCAGGGACGGGTGCGAGAGCCGTACCGCAGCCGCTATTGCACTCCATTGTCGGGCTGTGGGTGACTAGCGTGCTTGACGCGACGGGACAAAGGAGACGTCGTAACGCAGTCGGCCGACAAGTCTGCAAATCACCCTGCTTCGGTGAACCGGGCAACCCAACTGGCAGGATACGGGAGCTTGACCTGCATCTGCCGGCCGACATAGTCCCATCTTGCTGGAGAGATAAGTCTGGGACCATGCTGCGATAAGGATAGCGATTCCGCGTACTCATGGTACACGTACGTGGCCACCGAGTCGGCCCAGTCCTCGAGGGAGTTCAGCGGAGGCTCCCTGCCTTTGAGCCACTGTTTGCCGGGTTCATACTTCAAGGGGATAGGTAGCTGCCATGCAAATCCACCGTATCTACTGCGGATGACCTGTTTCAAGCCTCGCGATAGCCGGAAAAGCCTGCGGATATCCCAGACGTGGGCTAGTTCATGGACCGTTTCCCATTTCAGCTCTTGCGGACGGTCCCAACTTGCACGTTCAAAGTACACTACGTCCACCACCGGAAGAGCCATCGCGGCGAATCGGGTGGTGAGAGGTACCCTGGACACGACCACCCATCGCAACTCGCTCTTGAACCTTCTAGGGCCTCCCATCAGAGTCGCCAAGTCTGCGACCGCTTCGGCGACGCGGCGTAGCTCCAGGCGTTGGAGCCCCGGGAGGTTCAGGACCCGGATTCCGTATTGTTGGGCGAGTCTGTCACCAAGGTGGACCGTTGGCTCGATGCTCATGACCGCCTCTTAGGACGCATACCACCAGGTAGCTGGATTGGTGCACCCGTCCGTGTGTCGTCCACCTCATGGAGATGGAGCGGAACCGTGCACACGCTTGCCTAATGCGGGGCGCAGCTCCTTCGACCGACAGCGCCATCCCCGTACACACCCTATCATAGCTGGCGTCTGTTGGCCACTTCCTGCGCACCGGGTTCCAACAGTATAGGTGGGGACAGCCTCGTGCACAAGGTGCCTCGCGAAGCATCCCCTGCCTGATGTGTGCGAATTCCCAGAGCCCCATCCGAAGGCTTTCCGCGCTACTAGTGAGCGCTCTCAGAGCATGAGCGGGTCAACAAGAAACAACACGCTTGTGCTACAGCGGGACTGGTCGCCCTACTGACAGGCACAGCGAGGCCTTCTGGGACTTGATCGTTTGAGCCAGGAGAGCCAGTTTCCTGGCGGTCCACTGGCATGGCACAGAGTCAGGCTGGCACGAATTCCCCCGCCAGCTTCACAAAGTCCTTGCGGGACCTCTTCGAACTGCGGAGCGGCCAGATGCATGGGTCAGCGGCCGACCAGAGAAGCGTTCTCGCACACGTTGAGAGCATGGCAGTTAACGTTGGGTGAGCACCTGTGGTACAGTCGACAGAAGCAATGGTCTTCAATGCCACGAGGGGATGACATGTTGACTGATGACGTTCGTCGCGTACCGATCGCTTTTCTGCCCACGCCCTTGGTGGAGATGAGGCGTCTCACAGAAGAGCTTGGCGGGCCTCGGATCTTCGTCAAGCGAGATGATCAGACAGGGCTGGCCACAGGAAGCAACAAGGCGCGCAAGTTGGAGTTCCTGATCGCCGAGGCCCTGGACGAGGGTGCCGATACGGTGCTCACGGTGGGGTCTGCCCAGTCCAACCACGCCCGCCAGACGGCGGCGGCACCTGCCATGCACGGTCTCCGTTCGGTCCTCGTCCTCAGAGGATCTCGCCCTGATCACTGGAACGGGAATCTGTTGCTGGATGACCTCCTTGGCGCCCGTGTGCACTGGGCGGGCGACGAACCTCCACATGAGACGATGATGGAGATGGCGAGGGAGGAGTAAGCCGCCGGCCGCCGCCCCTATCTGATCCCACTAGGCGGCTCCAACCGGGTTGGTGCGCTGGGCTACGTGGCAGCGATGGAGGAGTTGATGGGACAGATCGAAGAACTGGAACTGGACGTGGATGCCATAGTCTTCGCCTCCAGCTCAGGGGGTACTCAAACGGGCATGATGGTCGGCGCAAAAGCCTTGGGCTTCCGCGCTCAGGTTGTCGGCATCAGCGTGGACAAGACGGAGAAGGGATTGAAGGCGACCTTGGCGGAGCTCGTGTCTCAGACCGCGGAGTATCTAGGCCTAGGGCTGAGCTTCGATGAGGCCGACCTTGTGGTCTGCGACGACTACGTGGGAGAGGGTTACGGCGTACTGGGAGATCCAGAGCGATAGGCCATCCGTCTGATGGCAAAGGTGGAAGGACTCTTGCTGGACCCAGTCTACAGCGGCCGTGCCATGGCTGGCTTGCTCGACCTGATACGTAAGGGAGTCTTGGGGTCGAAAGAGACGGTCGTCTTCTGGCACACGGGCGGGACGTCGGCCCTGTTCGCCTATGACGAGGGATTGATGGAAAGCGCCTGGTGAACCCATCTCCATTGACTTTCGAATGCAAACTCACTAGAATGAGGCGAGACGCTGGGAGGAGCTACTGGGATGGCGGAGAAACTGGTGCTCGTTGACGGTCACGCCCTCGCCTATCGTGCTTTCTTCGCCCTGCCCGTGGATGGCTTTTCCACTTCCGAGGGCGAACTGACCAACGCGGTCTACGGTTTCAGCATGATGCTCCTGCGTGCGCTACAGGAGGAGAAGCCGGACTACGTCGCGGTGACATTCGATGCCCCTGCCGCCACCTTCCGCCATGAGGAGTTTGCAGAGTACAAGGCCCACCGTCCACCTATGCGAGAAGAGATGCGCAGCCAGATGGAGCGCATCCGCCAGGTCGTGGAGACACTGAACATCCCCATTTTCGAGGTTCCTGGCTACGAGGCGGATGATCTGATCGGTTCTTTGGCGCGACAGGCAAGCGACGAGCAACTGGATACGATCATCATCACCGGCGACAACGATATCCTACAACTGGTGTCTCCGCAGGTGAAGGTGGTGACACCGGGAGGCCACCGGCAAAGGTTCTCCGACGCCAAGGTTTACGACGAGAAAGCGGTCAAGGAGAAATACAGGATAGACCCTCGGATGTTGGTGGACTACAAGGCGCTGGTAGGCGACAAGTCGGACAACATCCCCGGCGTCGCCGGCGTAGGAGACAAGACCGCCAGAAGCTTGATTCAGACGTATGGCACGGTAGAGGAGATCTACGAGCATCTGGACGAGATCGAGTCCACGCGCGCCAGGAAAGCTCTGGTCGGTCAAGAGGAGCAGGCCCTGCTGAGCAAGCACCTGGCCACGATAGTCACAAGTGTGCCCATTACGCTCGACTTGGAGAAGTGTCGCACGAGCGACTACGACAGGGATAGGGTGACGACTCTGTTTCGGGAGTTGGACTTCAGGAGCCTAGTGCAGCGGCTACCGATCAGCGATAGGGAAGAGGCTCACCAGATGACCTTTTTCGCGCAGGAGCCGTTGACGGGAGCGGATAGCATCGCCGTAACTACGGAAGAGGAGTTGAACTCGTTAGTGTCTCGGCTCTCAGAATCGTCGCGTTTCGCTCTCGACGTGGAGACCACCAGCCCCGACGCGATGAAGGCAGATCTGGTGGGTCTCTCCTTCGCCGCCAAATTCGGGGAGGCGTTCTATGTGCCGGTTGGACATGTGCTGCCAGGCGATACGAGAGCTCAGCTTCCCATGGCGTTGGTCGTCGAGCGCCTGCGCCCGGTGCTGGAGAATCCCAAGATCGCCAAGGCGGCTCACAACGCCAAGTATGATCTGACTGTCCTGGCCCGCCACGGGATTCGGGTGCAAGGCTTGGATGTCGACACCATGATCGCAGCCTACCTCCTCGACCCGTCTCGACGACGATACAGATTGAAGGACCTTGCCTGGAGCAAGCTCGGCATGGAGATGACGCCGATCACTGATCTCATCGGCAAAGGCCGTGATCGGATCACCATGGCTCAAGTATCCATTGCTGACGCTGCCGCCTATGCGGGGGCTGACGCAGATCTCATGTCTCGTCTGGTGGGAGTGCTGGAGGATGAGTTGCTGCAACGGGAGCAGTGGGACCTCTTCCGCGAGGTGGAGATGCCGCTGGTAGAGGTGCTGATGGACATGGAGATGACTGGCGTGGCCCTGGATACGGAGGAGTTGATGCAGATCTCAAGGATCTTCTACCAGCGTATCGTCGCGCTGGAGAAGGAAATCCAGGATTTGGCGGGGCATCCGTTCAACGTCAGCTCGACTCAGCAGTTAGCGGTGGTCCTTTTTGAGGAACTAGGCTTGCCTGTACAGGCGAAGACCAAGACGGGCTACTCCACGAGGGCCAGCGTGCTGGAGGGATTGAGGGAACTGCATCCCATCATCGATCTGATTCTGGAGCACCGGCAGCTGACGAAGTTGAAATCCACCTATGTAGACGCTCTGCCCTTGCTGCTGAACCGGGAGACCGGAAGGGTGCATACATCGTACAACCAGACCGGTACCGTCACGGGACGCGTATCCTCGAGCGATCCCAATTTGCAGAACATCCCTATCCGCACCGAGTTGGGCCGTCACGTACGAGCTGCGTTTGTGGCGCAAGAGGGGTGGCTCCTGCTAGGAGCTGACTACTCCCAAGTGGAGTTGCGTATCATGGCCCACATCTCTCAGGACCCCAATCTCCTGGGCGCCTTTGCACGAGGAGAGGATATCCACGCCAGCACCGCTTCCGCTATTCTCCAGGTCCCCTTGTCCGAAGTCACTCCAGCAATGCGTCGCTTGGCCAAGACAATCAACTTCGGCATCATCTACGGGATGGGTGAGTATGGGCTTGCTCAGAGAACTGAACTCTCCCTCGAGGAGGCCCGTGAATTCATCGCCGACTACTTCGAGCGGTATGAAAGAGTGAAAGACTATGTGGAGCGCACCAAGCGGGAAGCCCACGAACAGGGATATGTGTCCACCATCTTGGGGCGCCGCCGCTACTTCCCTGAACTGCAAGCCACCAGTCAGGCCCATGGAGGGAGGAACCGTGCCGCCGAGCGTGAAGCGATCAACATGCCCATTCAGGGTTCGGCGGCCGATATCCTCAAGATAGCCATGGTTCGATTGCATCGTGCCCTCGAGAAACGCAACTTGGGTGCGCGTATGATCCTACAAGTCCATGATGAGCTGGTCGTGGAGGTGCCGCAGGAGGAACTAAGCGCGGTCGCCCACCTGGTACGCTCAGTCATGGAAAAGGCCTGGGATCTCGATGCATCTCTGAAGGTAGATGTGGCAGTCGGGAGGAACTGGGAGCAGATGGAGGCGTACGAGACTCAGTCATGACAGAGCAGCCATTGCACAGAATCGAGAGGCTGGTTCGAGAGGCCATCCTGGCGGCTCAGGACACTGGTGACTTGCCCCCATTCGATCTTCCCCAGCTATTGGTCGAGCGGCCGCAACGGGAAGAGCACGGCGACTATGCCACAACTGCAGCTTTGCAGTTGGCGAACGCAGCCCGCATGTCCCCCTTGCGCGTGGCAGAAGCCATCGCCTCTCGAATCCCAGAAGCCCACTTCATCTCTCGAGTAGATGTGGCCAAGCCCGGGTTCATCAATTTCACCCTGAACGACAACTGGCTGACCCGCCAGGTCGCCGAGATCCTGGCTGCCGGAGAGAGCTATGGAAGCGTCTCCCTGGGTCGAGGGGAAAAGGTCCAGGTGGAGTACGTCAGTGCGAACCCCACGGGTCCCCTCCATGTGGGCTCTGGGCGGAACGCTGTGATTGGCGACAGCCTAGCCAATGTCTTGGAAGCAGCGAGCTACGATGTCCAGCGGGAATACTATGTCAACGACACGGGTACTCAGATGCGTCTCTTTGCAGAGACGCTCTACGCGCGTTACGCACAGGCCCTAGGTCGCGATGAACGGATTCCCGAGGACGGCTATCGAGGTACCTATTTGGTCGAAATGGGAGATGAGATCGCTCGCGAGGAGGGCGAGAGATTTCTGGAGATGCCTCGCGAGGAGGCGGTTACTGCCTTGTACGAAGTTGGATTGGACAAGATGCTGGCCTCAGCGAGGGATGACTTGGCGATGATGGGCATCACCTATGATCGGTGGTTCTCCGAACGGAGCCTTTATGACAGTGGGCTCTTCGACCACGTCTTCGCCATGCTGCGAGACAAAGGCCATATCGCTGAGCGAGACGGGGCGGTATGGTTCGCCTCGAGCGACTTGGGCGATGACAAAGACAACGTGCTCATCCGATCCGATGGAAAGCCAGGCTATCTGGCCTCTGACATTAGCTACCACTATGACAAGTTCATCCGGCGCGGCTTCGGGAAGGTGATAGATGTGTGGGGCGCTGACCATCAGGGGCATGTGCCTCGCATGAAGGCTGCGATGAGAGCCATTGGCGTGGATCCTGACAACCTGGTCATCATCATCTATCAGTTGGTTACGGTGAGGCAAGGTGGCGAGATAGTGCGGTTGTCCAAACGTACCGGCGACATCATCAGTCTGCGGGAGGTCCTGGAGGAAATCGGTCCTGACGCAGTGCGATTCCTGCTCTTGTCCCGTGCCGCTGACAGTCAGATGGAGCTGGATCTTGACTTGGCGAAGGAGCAATCCAGCGAGAACCCGGTGTACTATGTGCAGTATGCGCACGCCCGGATAGCCAGTATCCTCCGCTATGCCCAAGGGATAGACTTCAGTGATGCTGATTTGTCGCTGCTGGTTCACCCAGCGGAGTTGGCCTTGATCCGGCAGATGCTGCGCTTGCCCGAGTTGGTGGAGAAAGCCGCAATCAGTCTTAGCCCGCACTACCTTACCTTCTACGCTCAGGATCTGGCTGGCACCTTCCACCCTTTCTACAAACAGTGTCGGGTGGTCTCATCACTTCCTGAGGACTTACCTCTCAACAAGGCGCGGTTGAAGCTGGTGGCAGCAGCCAAGATCGTGCTGGCTCGTGTCCTGGACTTGATGGGGGTCGGCGCGCCTGAGACGATGTAGCTGCACTCGGGTCGGGCACTTGGTGAGCGACTTCACAGATTGACGTGCTTCTCGCTCGATTGTATAATGGGGTCGAGGGCGGATAGCTCAGCTGGGAGAGCGCTTCCCTTACAAGGAAGAGGTCGCAGGTTCGAGCCCTGTTCCGCCCATTTGGTCTTGCGGAGGGGAAGCACCGACTCTCAGACCGACTGTGATGGGCGATAGTGTGAGAAGCAGTTGTGCCATCGTCGTGGGACAGAGAGCGCAGAGATAGCTCGGCTGGGAAGAGCGGTGCTGTTGGCTGCAGGGCCAGTAGGGTAGCCTCGTCGGCTGAAATTCCATTTGGCACGTCAGCGCTCCCTTTCTCTGGGATGGAGTTCTGGGGATGACCTTGGCGAAAGAGCAAGATCTGGTGCTCTTGCTAGGTAAAGATGGCAAGCGATTCATTTTCCGTTTGAGCCCCGGGGACGAATTGCATACCCACCGGGGCTTCATAAGGCACAGCGATATTGTGGGCCAACCTCTGGGGGCCCAGGTGACGTCTCATCTTGACTACCCCTTCTATCTTCTTCGGCCATCGATTCACGACCTGATCATGAGCAGTAAGCGCGAAAGCCAGATCATCTATCCCAAAGAGAGCGGCTACGTCCTGCTGAAGATGAACATCGTAGCGGGCAGCAGGGTGATTGAAGTGGGGGCAGGCAGTGGAGCGATGACCATCGCTCTCGCTCAGGGGGTGATGCCCACCGGCAGGGTCTACTCCTATGATCGGCGGGATGACATGCTCGGGCTCGCCACCAAGAACCTGTCTCGCCTGGACTTGCTAGAGTACGTGGACCTGAATCATCGCGACGTCGCCGAGGGGTTCGACGAGACAGAGGTAGACGCTCTGTTCATGGATGTGAGGGAACCCCACCTCTACATCGCTCAGGTGAGGGAGGCCCTGGCTGGTGGGGGCTTCTTTGGGGCGCTCGTCCCCACCACCAATCAGGTATCAGCTCTCCTGGATGCGCTGATTGGCGAGAGGTTTGTGGATCTGGAGGCGTGCGAAATCCTGCTGCGACATTACAAGACCGTGCCAGCTCGCCTGCGCCCAGAGGATCGCATGGTTGCCCATACGGGGTATCTGGTATTCGCGCGGCCAGTAGCTCCAGAACAACGACCGGAAGCAGAATAGGAGCAGTGACCGACGGCAGCAGCGACCTGCCCAGGTCTGAAGCAGATAGGTTGGGCGTGACCGTGGTTGCAGGTGGCTCTCGGCAGGGCAGAGGCCTGAGAAGGCCGAGAAGAATGACGGTAGCAGCTTGGGCGAGATTCGGCCGGACAAGCTAGTGCTGGCTCTGGCATCATGTCCCGCCCACGCACCCATTCTACGATCAAGAGGCAAGGCAAGTATGTTTCGAAGAAGACCTCTTCGACGGATAAGGCGCTTTCGGCCAACTATCCGTAGGAGACCCATTCCCCAGCCTCTCAGGAGAGCGATGAGGCTTTTCGAGCAGGGGGAGTTCGAGGAGGCCGCCGAGGCTTTCGACAATCTGGCGCAAGAGGCTCAGGACAGAGGGATGGTATTCCAAGCCGCCAACCTGACCATGCAAAGCGCTCGCTGCCATCTGCGACTCGATGACCTTGACTCAGCCTACGACAGAGGAATGAAGGGGCTAGAACTGTTCAAGCGAGCTGAGCGGCCCGGCGCGGCCAAGAGGCTGGGCGACAGGATGGTGAAGATCCTCCGAGAGAAGGGGCGTGACGCCGACGCAGAAGCCCTGGAGCGGGAGCTAGGACAGCTTCCAATGGCCCCACGTGCCGCCGCCGGACGAGGAGAGTTGCCAGGCAAATGCCCTCAGTGCGGCGGGCCGATCAAAGAAGCGGAGGCGAATTGGGTGGGCCGCTCCTCCGCAGAATGTCCCTATTGCGGCTCAGTCGTCAAAGCCCAGTGATGGCCCATTCTGTCTATGACCACGGTTCCCGGAGGGCACCGCTGACTTCTGAGGTACTCCGGCCTCACAGCTAGACGACGCCAGGGGCGTGCGGTGGGTTGGGAAAGGTACGTCGAGATAACCATAGACGGGCTCACCTACAGGTTTGCTGAGGCTGCCTACTATTCCGCAGACGGCTTATGGGTGGCTGTGGATGGGCAGTATGCGCGCGTAGGTGTGGGGGACCACCTGTGTCGCTGCATCTCACCCAGTCTGAACTTCATCGAACCACGAGGGCCCGGGACGGAAGTGAGGCAGGGTGAGGACATGGGGAGATTCGACCTGGTCACGATCGATGTTCCGATCCTCTCTCCCCTGAGCGGGGTCATCCAGGAGATCAACGATGAATTGATCAGCAACCTGTGGTTGTTGGACAGCGATCCCTATGGTGAGGGCTGGCTAGCCCTCGTCAGCCTCACTGACTTCGCAGCCGACCGGGAAAGACTGTTGCATGCACAAGGCTACCTCGATGTGCTACGGGAGGCGGCGAAGTCATCCATGCTCATGATAGATGAGTAGACCCCGTCGAGGGTCTTCTGCCAGCACGACCAGGAACAGAGATCTACGGCTCGCTCCCTCAGTCACCGTCCCAAGGTGAGTCGCTGCCTGTCTTCCAGCAGGGAGGAGATGGCCTCCGCTAGTGAAAGATGATCACCCAACGTGGCACACAGACGTGTTCCCCGAAGTGCCACGGCGTCAGGTCCATAGCACAGGACGCAGGCGAGAGATCTGACGGCAAGTAAGACATCGAAGGCGAGCTTGTAGCGAGAGGATCCTACTTCGTGACTGCGACCCTAGGGGATCCTAGCGGTGCGCCTGATGCGGAGGACCTGGATGTCTTCTCCGTTGCGATAAGCGGAAACGGTGACCTGATGCCCCAGTCTCCCGAGGGCTACCATTTCCACCAAGACGCGGGCGTGACAAGCGCAGTCGGCGAGAAGAGAGGAGTGGGAACGACGATCAGGGCGTGATACTGCTTATCAGTCGCAACTTCTCGTTCCGACGCAATCGCCGTATCGCAGCCTCCTGTCGTCTTGCCTCCTGATCTGTGGCATGCTCTCGGCAATAGGCTAGTGTGACTGGTAGACGGGCTCTCGTGTACCTGCTTCCCTTGCCCGCCTGGTGGGCGCGCACCCTGCGCTCCAGATCGCTGGTCCAGCCTGTGTATAGAGTCCCATCGGAGCAGCGGAGAATGTAGGTATGGGGCATTTCATCCTTCCTCTCGTTTGTCGAGCTTGGCCCGCAGTCTCCCGAACTGGGCGAGGCCAAACATCGAGCCGAGAGTTCGCATGCTCTTGAGGTCCTCCATGGCTTCGGCTGCTGCTTCCTCCTCCCGAGTCCCTTTGCCCGCCAGCCACCGACTGCGCGAGTCCACTAGCTCGCCAAAGAGCTCTTCCCATGTGTCAGCATCGGCTGCGGTGAGTCTCTCTTGTAGCTCCCTTAGGCTGCCAATGTAGCGGTCAATCCAGCGAGAGATGTTCTCTGAGTTGGCGAGACATATCGCACGGCTTGCTTCGGGGTCCGTAGACGGCAGCTCAGAGGCTCGCCAGAAGGTAGGTCCTGGGAGCCTCTTCAGGTCTCTCGAAGAAGGTGCCTGAACGGTGGTCATTAGCAAGGCGGAGGAGAGCATGAGAGGCAGGTGTTCGACGCCCGCAACCTGACCGTCGTGCTCGGCGACGTCCAGGAAGAAAGGTTGTGCGCCCAGCGTTCGGACCATACTGGTCACCAACTCTACCGCCGCTGGGTGGGCTTTGGCTGAAGGCACAATGCAATAGGTGGCGCCCACGAAAAGATCCGCTGTGGCCGCCTCCGCATCTCCCTTGTCTTGGCCGACCACGGGATGGCCGCCTACGAAGTGCACAGTGTCAGGCAGCAACTCATCGGCCCATCTCAGAACATCTCCCTTGACAGTCGAGGTATCGGTGAGAACGCAATTGGGCGCCAGGTAGGGTGCCGTCGCTTCGAGTATCTCCTTGATCGCCGCCACTGGCGTGGCGATGATTATCAGTTCCGCATCCTCAATGGCGGAAATCAGATTCCTTTCCCATCTATCGACGGCACCCGCCTTCTGGGCCTTTCTGGAGACGGAACTGTCACGGTCGTGACCTACGACGTTGAAATCGGGCTCCGCCTTCCGCAGGCCCAGGCCGATAGAGGAGCCGATGAGGCCCAATCCGATGATGGTAACTTTTGGTTCAGTCATCCAAACCTCCCGAGTGGCACACTGCCACCTAATTGACTCTGTCCGCAGCCTGTAGCGCTGTCAGCAGCTTGAGTTTTTTCGTTGGAGCTTTGATCTCTCCGAGTTCGTCCTCATGATGGGCGATGAGCCACACAACCTCAGGTGAACAGCCCGCCTCTCTAGCCATCTCCGCCCCCAGGGCATGATGTTCTCTGTGAACGTACAGGGGATAGGCCCACGTTCCAGGCTCTCCCTCTATCCTCTCCCAAAGCTGGGGGGCAAGAGTCTTGGTCAATACTGCGAGCACTCGATGCCAGACCAGCACCGGCCCCACCGTTTTCCCCACGTCGTGTAGCAAGGCGGCCTCTAGCAGCGACGTTGCAGTGTGCCCGGTTTCTCGCAGCGCGCGGAACACGCTCAAGCAGTGGTGCTGATCCATCGAAGACATGCTGTGAAACAACTCCAACTGCGCTGGTGGCAAGTGCTCCTTCAGGCGGTCAGTGTTCTGACGACTGAGGCCGGCTCCAAGAGCCAAGGCGAATTGGCGCACACGATAACGGGCCCCCAAGACGCTCACACTCCCAGTATCAAGCGTCTAAGCAGCAGATACGGATAATAGACGACAAAGCTAAACAGAGGTATGAACCGATTGCCTATGATCACCAGGAGAAGTATCATGGGCCCGTATCGTTCGTAACGCGCCATAGCATATGACCAGCGATAAGCCCAGGGAGCCCTGATGCTACCCAAGACGCCCATCAGCACGCCGTACCCATCGAGCGGGGGCAGAGGTAGGAGGTTGAAGATCGCCAGTCCGATATTGACCATGGAGACGATGAACAGAAGCTCCAGCAAGAAGTTGGGAAGGAGCGTCGCACCCATCCTGAAGGGGATGGCTAGCAAGGCGGCGGTCGCCAAGTTGGCTGAGGGACCGGCGAGGGACACGATGCCCATGCCAACTCGGGGCCCATATCGCAATCTGTAGGGGTCGACGGGCACCGGCTTTCCCCAACCGATTCCAAAGCCAGTGGCGGCAGTTATCAATATCATCAGCGTGCCCAAGGGGTCCAGGTGTACTATAGGATTCAGGGACACGCGGCCGAGGCTCTTCGCTGTGGGGTCGCCCAGTTCTGCAGCCACCCATGCATGACAGCATTCGTGAACATCAATGGCGATCAGCACAGCGATGATGATGATAATCAGGCGGGGCAAGTCTAAGGCAAACATGGACCGTGCAAACTCCTTGACTTTCGATTTGTGGTCATGATATTATAGCATGATTTCGGGCCAATAGAAACCTGTGGCCCGAAGGCCAATTGTGTGGTACAATAAGGAGTTGTTGAGGAGTAACCACCGGTATGGTGATGGAGATCCATCTGAACGATGTCGTTCGATTGCGGAAGAAGCATCCCTGCGGCAACTACGACTGGCGCGTGGTGCGTGTTGGTGCCGACATTGGCATTCAATGTCTGCAATGTGGGCGTAGGGTTCTGCTGCCGAGGCGCGTTTTCGAGAAGCGAGTGAAGGCTTTCGTGTCCCAATGGAGAGTGTCTTCTTCTGTGGGGCACGAATCATGAGTCAAGATAGAACTTTCGCGGCCGTCGTCAGAAACAGGAACTTCTTCGTCCTCTGGATGGCGCAGATCCTCTCGCAGACGGCTCAGAACGGCATCCATTTCGTCCAACTGGTGCTTATTGAGACCCTCACTCGTTCCACCGCGCACATGGCTGTGATGATACTGTCTTTCAGCCTGCCCGCGGTTCTGCTCAGCTCTGTGGCTGGAATAGCGGTTGATCGCCTATCCAACAAGCGCGTCATGCTGGCAAGCAACGCCATCCGAGTGCTTACCGTTACCACATACATCGTGGTGCTCAACCAGCTCGGAGGGTGGTCGCTGCTGATGGTCATCTACGCCGTCACCTTTATCTCGTCGGCTGTCGGCCAGTTCTTTGCGCCAGCTGAGGCAACCACTATCCCCTTGCTGGTGGGGGAGGAACGGCTGCTGACGGCCAACGCCCTCTTCAATCTCACCCTCGTTGCGACCCAGGTGGTGGGGTTGGTGATCGTGGCTCCGCTGACGATCAAGGTGCTGGGGATAAAGGGTGCCTTTGGCACAATGGCCTTGATGTACCTGGGTGCCTCGATACTGCTGTCGCGTTTACCTCGTGACAAGCCCAAGCTTATCGTTGAAGCCGGAGCCTCCATGGTGAGAACGGCTTGGGAAGAGCTGCGAGAGGGATGGCGATATGTGGCCAGCAACCGGCCCATCCTCATCGCTTTGAGTCAATTGACCATGACCACCAGCCTGTTGATGATGATGGCTATGATCGCCCCGGGCTACGCCAGTCGCGTGCTGGGCATGATGCCTGAGGACGCAATCCTGGTGTTCGCCCCAGCAGGCGTGGGTATGCTGGTGAACACCTTCCTGGTAGGGCGCTTCGGGTACAAGTTCCGCAGAGAAGTGATGTCCAGCCTGGGATTCTCGGCCATGGTTGTGACGCTGTTTGGCTTTGGGCTAGCGGGCTTTGACCTACCCGTGTGGGCAATGATTCCCAGAGTGCCCACTGTTATGTTCTTGTCCTTTAGTTTAGGAGCGGCGATATCTCTGGTGGTCATACCGTCGGAGACGCTTCTCCAAGAGAAATCGCCGCCCGAGCTGAGAGGCCGGGTCATCGCCGTATACTTTCTATTGGCCAACCTGGTAGCCATACCAGTCATGCTAATGGTGGGGACCACGGCGGACCAAATAGGCATCCCTCAGGTTATCATGGGCGTTGTGCTCTTGCTGGTGGTCATTGCGGCCACGACTACATATCAAGCCTTCAAGTTCCGCACCGTAGCCGGAGGCATCTTTGATGCTGGCACAGCGATTGAATACTATTCCCACTCAGGGGATGACTAGATAGCGAGGAAAACATGGGTTCAGATACGAAGGTGCTGGTCATAGGCCTGGATGGCGTCCCGTTGAGCCTCATCCAATCCTGGGCTGACGAGGGTAGGCTGCCCACTTTACGGCGACTCATGGAACAGGGAGCTGTGGGGCAGTTGAGATCTACCGTACCTCCCACCTCTGGACCTTCTTGGTCCACTTTCATGACCGGCAAGAACCCTGGCAAGACAGGGATATACGATTTTCTCTATCGTCGGGAAGACAGCTACATCTTCCCACCAGTGAACGCCAGCAGGCGAGATGGCCTTACGGTCTGGAAACTCCTCAGTGACCAAGGCAAGAAGGTGGGGATAGTGAACGTGCCCATGTCCTACCCAGTGGAGGAAGTCAATGGCTATATGGTCAGCGGGTGGATGACACCCTATTCCGCCCAGGACTTCACCTTTCCGCCTGATCTATGGCGAGAGTTGAAGGAGAGAATCGGGTACTACACCATATATCCCACGGAGACCTTCTCCGAGGCTCGTCGTGACAGCTTCCTCGCGGCTTGCGACGAGCTGTTGGACCAGCGAGCCAAGACTGCCCTCTACCTGATGGACAGGTATCCTACCGACTTCTTCATGCTCGTCATCTTCGACACCGACCGCATCCTACACCAGTTGTGGCATTATCTGGATCCAGGGCATCCGTGGCGAGAGCCTGGAGATGGTACAGACCAGAGCGGAGCCGTCGTTAGGTACTTCGAGAGGTTGGACGAGAAAGTGGGGGAGATAGTCAACAGGGCCGATGAGGATACGCTGGTCATCGTCCTCTCCGACCACGGCATGGGACCTGCCCACAAATTCATCGTCCTTAACAACTGGCTCCTGGAAACCGGGCTACTGCGACTGAAACGCGACCCCTTCAGGCTTCTCAAGCATCAGGTCTTCAAGCTGGGCTTCACGTTGCGCAATGTCCACCGTATCGCTGACAAGATCGGCCTGGCTAAACATGCCGAGTACAAAGGCCTCTACTCACTGGACTACTTGATGAAACTCGTGTTCCTATCCTTCTTGGATGTGGACTGGTCCCGCTCCAAAGCCTACTCCTTCGGCCGTCACCTGGGCTCAATCTACATCAATGTCAAGGGCAGGGAGCCTGGGGGAATCGTGGAGCCAGGGGAGGAATACGAGGAGGTGCGGGATGAGGTCATCCGCCTGGCTCGAGAGTTCGTCGATCCACAGACGGGAGAGCCCCTCATCGGCGAGATCCTCAAGAGAGAGGACACCTATCATGGCCCGTATCTCGACCAAGCGCCGGATCTCATTCTCCGACCACGGGATGAGAGGAACATTTTCTTCGGGTTGGCGGACTTTGGCTCCAACAACACCGTGGACACCGTCTACCGATACTCTGGCATGCACCGCGACTATGGTCTCCTCATGATGAGCGGTAAGGGTGTGAGGAAGGGCGCCAGGATCGAAGGTGCGGGCATCGAGGATCTGGCTCCCACGATTCTCTACGCCATGGGATCGCCCATTCCTCAGGACATGGACGGGAGCCCCTTGACCGAGGTCTTCACCGAGGAATACAGGACACAAGTCCCCGTGCTCTGTGGCGAGGAGGGGTCCTCGAGGGAGGTCTGCGACCCAGGGTACACCGAAGAGGCAGAGGAAGAGATCAAGGAACGGCTGAAGGGTCTGGGGTATCTGGGCTAGCTTCGTTGCGCTGGGCGCACAACCTCCACCGTGTCCCCATTGATGGTCACTTCGTCCCCCGTCTGTATCTGAGAGAGATCGATGCTGTCCACCATGGGTATCTCGGAGATGATGGCGCCCACTGCCACAACAGCCTCGCTTCGAGCGTTGATGATTCCTGCCGGGGCCAGGCCCTCTTTGCGAAGACGGTAGAGGGTGTACGAGCCGACGGTGCTGCCCTTGCCTCTGGGAAAGACCAGGATTGTGCCAGCGATGCAATGTCCCTCTAGCTCATGACCTGGCTCGATGACCACGCCGGTCTCTGGATCGACGCCGCCGAAGAAGCCTAACGGTTCATGGGAGACCAGTGCCTCTCCCTCCGCTCGTGCCTCCTTGATCGCTCTGCCGATCAGTTTCACCCCGGCCATCTCCCCTTGACGGCGGCCTCGACGCAGCGGTGTAGGGGACCGAACCGCACTTCCAGGTGGTGGTGTCCGTGGAGATAGAATGCTGCCTTTGCGGAATTGGTGGCCACCGTACTCAATCCCATCTCTTGCACAGGGGCACCTATGAGGCACGCATCGGCGACGACCTGACCGCCTGAGCGTTCTATCGTTTCGACGAGCCCCCTGATCCTGGCCTCGCCAAGCACCGCCCGCGCGGTGGTGATCCACAACTTGGCCCTTGTCGGTCTCCCTCCCAGCAGTGCAGCCACCTGCGCCAGCTCCCGCAGCGAGGCGTGAGGACAGCCGATCCAGACCAGATCGATCTCCTGGGCTGTGCCGTCCAGCGCTTCGTATCCCTCGTCGAGACCCTCGACGATTACGGGTACTGCATCATCGGCCAGGACGGTGTGCGCGTTCGCCTCGGGCGTGATTCCTTCGATGTGGTACAGGGCCACGGCACCACTGGCCGCCATAGCGGCGCCCAGCGCCTTCAACTCCTCCGGTCCTGGCTTGCCGGGCGAATCGATCCGGAAGTAAGGTATTGCATCCTCTACCTCCCTGCCCACGATGTAGCCTAACGCGCCAAAATCCGCAACGGATTCGAGTGCGCAGTTGACTTGTACCAGATGGCGAGCCTGGCGGTTCTTCTCCAGGTGAAGGCCGTACTTGGCTGTGCGTCCCGTGATCGCTGCGGCTAGGGCGCTGGGGCCACCCTCGCGGTTGGTGCGCGCGCCAAGCACCGAGTTAGCGTAGCTCACTGCTGATGACTCGCTCCAGGCGATGTGCTGGCCGAGATCGGGGCGATTCCCCACCAGATATGGCGTACAAGAGCAACTTGGAACGATGCCCATGACGCGGTAGGCGTCGATGATCTTCAACTGGCACTGGGCGTACTCTTCCGGGACGCCCAGTTGTTCCCAGGCCTCAAGGTCCATTCCCGCTGGGTTGAGGGTCGTTGGCACTCTCACTCGGGCGCCTTGCTCTGCCCATTCCTGGATGAACTCCAAGCCTGCCTGACCCAGATTGCCGTAGCTGACGCCTGCTACCTGCACACTGGCCACAGGCACCAGTCCTTCGGCCGCGTAGATCTTTCCCAGAGCGACCAAGATCTCCATCGCTCTCTTGGTGGCCGGGCCATAGTCCCCGGCCAACATCGCTTCTTCCTCAACTGTCAGGCGCATGAGACTTCGCTACTTCCCATAGCTGATTCTCTTGAAGGTCTCTCTCTCCTCCGGAGATCGCAGCGCGCCCGTTGGGGTGCGCCAGGGGATGGTGGCGTCCAGCCCCATCTTTGTGGTACGGGTCTTCTTCCCAGAGAAGTGGATAGCCGAGGGGTCAAGGGAGCTGCCAGGCTGATCCTCGCGGACGATGAGGTCGGTGTGCGCTTGAAATCGGGTGGCAATGGCCCACTCGACATCATGGGGATCATAGATGTCTATGTCCTCGTCAACCACGACCACGTGCTTGAGCGAGGAGTGGCCTCGGAAAGCAGCCTCAACGGCCCTCCGGCCGTCATCGGTCTCTCTCTTGTCGACTTGAACGACGGCATGCAACCAGGAAGCGCCGCCGTGTGTGAGGAGCACATTCAGGCAGTGACATCTCTTACTCACCTCGGTGTAGATGGTGGGTTCCCGCGGCAGCCCCATCAGCAGCTTGTGCTCCCGTCCACCTGGTAGCAACGCCTGGTATATGGGATCGGCCCGATGGGTCACACGCGTGATCTCGATAATGTGTCCCTCGCGGACGACGTCCATGGTTCCCGTCAGGTCGAGAAAGGGGCCTTCCGGTGCCCTTGCACTGGTGATTCGACCCTCAAGGACGAACTCCGTTTCAGCGGGGACTTGCAGATCCACGCTCAGGCACTTCACCAGGGGTGTTGTCCGGAGGGCGTTAGCGATGCTGAACTCGTCTACGTCCGGAGGGGGAGACATGGCGGCAGCCAGAAGAACCGGCAGCGAGTTTCCGATGCAGACAGCGACCTCCAGATCGCCTTCAGTCTTGCCCAGCGCGGTCTCAGTCCCACGACTCTCAACTATGCGGGCCACGAGCTGGCGGGGACCGATCTGCAGCAGACGGTGGATGGAGACATTACGGCCACATTCGGGGTCTTTGATGACTGCGACTCCCGCTGTGACGTAGGGGCCTCCATCCAGGGGCAGGTGGGTCAGGATGGGCAACTGATCCAGGTTCACCTGTTCTTCAACGACCTCCTGACAGATGCCTGCCTCCAAGATATCAGGGGGCCGCGGACTAGCCAGGGCCCCGCTGAGGGCGAGAAGCAACCGGTCCGCGTCTACTCCCAGATCGAGGGCGAAGTTCTCACGTGCCCCGCAGAGGCCGGCCACGACTCGACAGTCACGACCCCCTACTCTCTCGAAGAGGACGGGCCGCTCCCCGAGGTTGTGGATGACCGTAGCCATCTCCAGGTAGGGGTCAACCTCCCGCTGAATGGTCACCAACCGGCCGCTGTCTCTCGCTTTCTCCAGGAACGATCTCAAGCTCATCTCGTTCTATCCTCCACCAAGCACGTCCCTCGATGGCAGGGGTCATTCCCCCGACCTCGGAGGTCTCTTTGCACTAATCCCCAGATCTTGTGCGCTCCCTATTCTTGATTATACCAGAACTTGCGCAGTTGGCAGCCAAACGCCCGTTGAGCGGTGTCCTGACCCGTCGAAGGTAGGCTAGATGGCTGTTCCGCCCTCTGCTTGGCCTACGAGGGACTTTGCGGCTGGACGGCTGCGCCAGTATAGCCACACAGCTTCGACCAAAGCTCCTACAGTGATGGCTGCGGCCCCCAGGACGGACCCCTGCATGTCGCTGTACCTCAAGCCGACGAAGAGAGTGAGCGCGACAATGCCAAGGTTGAGGGCCTTCGACGTGCGCACTACGGAGGTTTGAGCCTGTCTGACCAACAGGCCTGTGAAAAGGGCGTGGAATGTATAGCTCAAAGGCAACAGTACCATGATCCTGGTTGCAGGGGCCACAAGCGCTGCTACCTGTTCCGAGAGTCCAAAGAGTTGGAGAAGAATCACTCCCAGCAGGGGAGTGAAGTTGATGAGGGCGAAGGACGCAGTCAAGGTCAGTCCTGCGGCCAGCACGAAGCGACTGACCTTGTGCCAGGAACGCTGATCCTTGGTCAAGGCCACAGTCACCTGCTGCAAACCCATGGTGGGTCCCCAGAACAGGCTCGTCAGGCTGACAGCCACGGGCCAGGCTGCAAGGGACAGCGCGGCCATCGGCGCGGCGGCGATCCCAGCGCTAATGAGGGGGCGAATCCCTTGCCGAAGAACCGTGGTGATAGCGAGAGGCAGGTAGAAAACCCCCAGATAGCGGAAGGTCGGGACTTCCGCATCGGAGGGTGCCCCCGCCAGCCTTCGACGGATGGTGGCTTGGGCCGCCCAGTGCATGATGCCAGACTCGACCGTCACTGCAACCAGCATCGCCAGAGCACCCAAGGTAGCGCCTGGGAGTATGTTGGTGGAGTTGCCGATGACCATCGTCCCCGACAGCACCACCAGGCGGATCGCTGTGCCGATGCTGATGATCCGGGTGCGACCATCGGTGATGAGGACGCCCTGGTAGATGCGGCGCCAGCCGATAGGCAACGACCACCAAGTCAGAATGCGCAGGGCGGGCACCGTGGCCTCTGCTATCGCAGGAGGGATGTTCATCAGGCCGCAGAGGAGTACCCCGCAGAGGGGCGTGTAGAACAGAACCAGACCCAAGGCGGTGATGCCCACTCCAACGACCACGTAGAACCGACGAATGACCCTGAAAGCCTGCAGGCTCTTGGACAGAGCTATGGTCAACTCTAGCATCATGAGAATGGGGGCTTCCACCACGAGGATGATGCTGATAGCTACTCCATAGGCAGCCAATGCCAGCTCAGCGTCCGGACCGCGGGCCAAGAAGGCATTGACCACCGGCCCCTCCATCAGCATCAGCATCCAGCTCAGGGCTAGCGGTATGTAGAGGAGCGAGATTGCCCTGTAGGTTAGCTTCTGCAAGTCTCAACCTTTCAGCCTAGGAAGCTCGCTGCCTTGTCTCAGTCATCCGGAGCGAGCAGATTATAGCACCGCTGATAGTGTCTCACAATCCGCACCATGCGCACCGTCGCCGTGCACCCGTTGTGAGGACTGAAGCGATGTGATAGAATGGCCATGATCGGGGTCTGCTGCGTCCTCCGAGCTCGAACTGCGATGATAGAATCGTACCATTTTGGGCACATAGTCATTGACGGCAAGAGCTACACCTCTGACGTCATCATCTTCCCGGACCGCGTCCAGGAAAGCTGGCGGCGGAAGGAGGGACATCGGCTCATCTCCGAGGATCTGGCGACCGTTGTCACTGCGGAGGCCAGGACCCTCATTGTCGGCACTGGAAGCTACGGACTGGTGCGGGTTCCGAAGGAGACACTGCAATACCTGAAGACCAGGGGCTTCGAGGTGATTGTCCAGACGACAGCCGAAGCCTGCGAGACCTACAACCGGTTGAGCAAGCGTGCTGACGTAATCGCGGCCTTGCACTTGAGTTGCTAGTAGCCATCGGCTGAGCTTGTCTTTCGACTTGGTCAGCATGGTTCCGAGTCGCGGTGCTTCTCATCAGGTTGGCGGCGACGCGTCGACAGAGGGTTATTGCTGGTTCCCTGCGTTGGGCATGGCGCCTCTGCCAGATGCAATCCGACAGGGATCCGATTTCGTTGACTTGCCACCAAAGGTGGGCTATAATACCCCTGCGACCGGAGAGACACGCAGATGCGCTTTCGCCCCAGGTTCGGCTCCAGTTTGAAATGGCTTATACCAGGCATGGGGGTGAAGCGCTGGCTGCTGCTCCTGTTCGTCGGAATCACGATCGTCAGTTTGGGCCTCGGATACGTTCTGGTCGAGGTTTACCGCACCTGGGCCTTCCCCTCCGTATTCTACTACCTCACCCTCCAATTCATCCCTCGGGCTTGGAGAGGCCTGCTCTTTGGGACTGTGGGTATTGCGGCCATTGTCATCGCCGTCTTCCAGCTCAATAGGTCTCTTCTGTCTGCGTTCCGGCATCCAGGCCAGAGCAGTCTCGTAGATATCATCTATAACCACCGCCACCGCAGCCGAGGACCCAGGGTGGTGGCCATTGGCGGAGGCACAGGCCTTGCCACGCTTCTGCGGGGGCTGAAGGAGCATACCGAGAATATCACCGCCATCGTGACCGTGGCGGACGACGGGGGAAGCTCAGGTCGCCTTCGTCGCGATCTGGGACTGTTGCCACCGGGCGACTTCCGCAACTGCATCGCCGCTCTGGCTAGCGACGAGTCGCTAACGGCTCAGCTCTTCCAGTACCGTTTCGGGGAAGGAAAGGGCCTGAATGGTCACAGCTTCGGGAACCTCTTCATAGCAGCCATGGCCGCAGTGACCGGGAACTTCGAACGCGCCCTTCTGGAATCAAGTCGGGTTCTGAACATCCGCGGTCGCATCATGCCTTCAACCCTGGAGAACGTGACGCTGTGGGCTGACCTGCGGGAAGCCGATAACGAACCGCAGGCGCCAGATCGCGTCCAAGGAGAGTCGCAGATCTCAAAGGCTGGCAGGCCCATAGAGAGGGTATTCCTGGAGCCAGACAAGGTGCCTGGATACCCCGGGGCGATCAAGGCCATCTTGGAAGCAGATCTGGTCACGGCCGGTCCAGGCAGCCTTTTCACCAGCGTCCTGCCCAACCTCCTGGTGCCAGGCATCGCCAGCGCCTTGCGGGCCTCGCCGGCGATGAAGGTGTATGTGTGCAATGTAGCCACTGAGGAGGGAGAGACCGACCATTTCACCCTCGACGATCATCTGAGGGCCTTGGAGGAGCACATCGGTCAGGATTTGTTTGCCTACGTACTGGCCAATGACAACACAAAGGTTCAGTTCCCCCTTCACATGAAAGTGGACGTGGTTGCTCCAGACTCGGCGCGCCGGGAAGACTACCGCATTGTCACCAGAGACCTCGTTGATCTGGAGAACCCTTGGCAGCATGATCCACAGAAGCTGGCAGAGGCCTTGATGGACCTGTACTGGAGTGTCAGGACCACCGTGTCAGCAACCTAGAGAGCTTGTCCTTCCGAAGCTACACAATTGACCGACGGACGGGTGTGAGCTCGCTGCACTCGGCATTGATTTCTGTGTTTCGTCGTGATATATTGGTCGGCAGGAGACCTCGCCTTAACAAGAGGGTGTGGAAGAAAGGCGGCAGCATCGGATCTGGACCCTCGGATGCCCGAGGGTCACTTCTGCATGGGTCTGTACTTGGCTGAGCGCGGTGAGACGGAGCGGGCAAGGCGAGAGTTCGAGATGGTAGTAGAGACTGCTCGAGGGATGCTAGCAGAAAACAGGCGTGGAGGCAGCTAGATAGACTGGACTGAGTGGACGCCCCTGCTTTGGTTCGTAGGCCTCTTGCTGTTCTTGCTGCTCATGCAACGTTGGCTGAGCAAGCACCTGTATGGGCTGGGACTGCTGCTGACAGGGACCCATGATACTGCTGTTCTGTTGTATTTCCTCCTGCTTTTCCCCGGTGTGCTGGCCCATGAGTTGAGCCACTGGGTGGCCGCTAAACTCCTTCGCGTGCCCGCGGGAAGAATATCCATCGGTCCCACCAGCAAGGGAGGAGGGGCCACGCGGTTCGGAGCCGTGTCTGTGGCCAAGACGGATCCCCTTCGTGGGAGCCTTATCGGGCTGGCCCCGCTCCTGACCGGGTCGGCCCTCATTCTCCTCATCGCACATCTCATCTTTGGCCTGTCGGTCCCCGAGGAACTGGCGCTCAACTTGTCGGGAGAGGACGTCCTCCCGGCTATGTGGGCCTACTTCTCCATACCCAACTTTTGGCTGTGGGTGTATCTTATCTTCTCCATCAGCAACGCTATGCTGCCCAGCGAGAGTGACCGCCAAGCGTGGTGGTCGCTGTTCCTGTATTGTATCGTGGCTCTGGTGGTTCTCTTCGGGCTGGGCATCGTTGAGCAGATCACTTCGGGGATCTCTGGCTGGCTGTTGAGTATCCTGAACCACCTCAGGTTCGCCTTCCTGGTCACGATCGTGGTGGATGGGGCGGTGATTGCGGCGGTCTTTGCACTGGAAAGTGTGGTGATGGTCATCACCGGTAGGAAGGTGGAATACTAGGCCGCAGATGATCGGCAGCAGGGGGCGCTAGCGCAATCTGCTGAGCATCTTGAGTGCGCGTAGGGTGACCCACTTGCTGGGCTTGCCTTTCTCGCCAAACTTCGTCCACGTCCTATCCAGGGTGTGTTCCAGTGGCCAGCGACCGTCTTCAGCCTGCTTGGCCAGAACATATTGGATGGCTCGCTGCAAGCGTTGGTCGTCCCCGTGGCCCAGTTGAGCGAGCACATCCACGGCTTCCAGCACGTCGCTCGTGTAACCCAGAGGAAAGCCGAACTTGAACCATAAGGGGCTGACTCCCCTGATGCTGGGGTAGTCTGCCACCGTCAGGTCGCGGCTGAAGAGCAGGTCCACTCCTCGACCTATGGCTTCCTCGATTGCCGGTGAGCGCTGAGGGGACGGGATCGATGCGAAGGCCCTCAGCGCCTTGACCGCTCCCCACGCACAGGGAAGCCAGGTTTCTCTTCTGGCGCGGTCGGCTGCGTTGGCGCGGCACTTGAACCCCTCGCTTGCTATCCTCTCGGCCAGCTTCTGAGCCACTGTCCGTACCCTCTCCTCGCCACCGTAGCCGAGGCGAGTGAAGGCGTGGATGAGGTTGCCATTGAGGCAGATGATGGCCCCCGTCGCGCTCTTGGTGGCCGAGAACAGGGCTTCTTCGAAGAGCAGACTGTCTTCAAGGACGGAGCAACACGCCCGGTCAATGGCCTGATGGCGTGTTGCACCAAGCTGGGCGAGGAAGATCAACTGCCATACGCTGGCCCTGTACTTGGGGCTGTAGCCTCGGCCCGGCTTCACCCAGTAGCCGTCCGGATACTGGGCCTGCAATATCTCGGTCACTGGTTGAGAGGTCTTGATCGCCTTCTGAGCGGCGAGAAGCTCAGGGTCATCGGCAGGTCGCGCGAGGAGATCCCGCAGAGTGAAATAGCGCACTGATGGGTTGTCCTCCTCCAGCAGCCAGGGGATGGGATCTGCCTTCAATTCTTCGCGCCAGTGGCTCATGGTCTGTTCTGCACGTGAGAGTACACGTGGTGCGCGCTGACTTCCAACTCAATCCGACCCTAATGGCCCTGTCATTATAGCCCGTTGTCAGCGCGAGTCAATATCCCGTCCACCGGAAGGCGTTCAGGAACATCCTCTTGGGCTCGCTGAGCGTGTCGGGATCACCGTGGGACCAGCCAGAGATGATGGCCTTCTCATCCAGCACGATGAGCGGCTGACGTGTGCACCGCTCACTATTGCGCAGCCGGACGGCATGCCGTGCGGCTAGGGTGTTCAACAGGGCGAGCCCCCTTATGCAGCGGCTAGATTCGCCATGGGGTCCTACGTTGGCAAGGTGCTTTTGCCCACCCTCTGCACTGGCGTGTTGTGACACCGTTGGGAGAGATGGTATAATGGGGCGTGCTCTGGGTACACGGATGAGCGCTTGTCAACGGTGTTCTACAAGTCTGATGAATGAGGGGAGGAGACAGTGGCGCGCAAGATCATCATCGCTGGAAACTGGAAGATGCACAAGACCGTGGACGAGGCCACAGAGTTGGTCGAGCAGCTCAAACAGGCCCTGGCCGATGTCAAGGACAGGGAGATACTGGTCTGCCCTCCTTTTACCGCTTTGTCCGCCGTCGCGGCAGCCCTTGACGGCAGCAACATCCAACTGGGGGCGCAGAACCTCTATCCAGCAGACGAAGGTGCCTACACAGGTGAGATCTCGCCACGAATGCTGGTGGATGTGGGTTGCAGCTACGTAATCCTGGGTCACAGCGAGCGTCGCCAGCACTTCCGCGAAAGCGACCCGTTCATCAACCACAAACTGAAGGTGGCCTTGGACCACGGCCTCAAGCCCATCCTCTGCGTCGGGGAGACTCTGGAGCAACGAGGGGAGGGGAGGCACAAGACCGTCGTCAGTATGCAGGTGTATCGGGGTTTGCACGGCATCGATGCCGAGGCGATGAAGGAGGTCGCGATCGCCTACGAACCCATCTGGGCCATCGGCACCGGCCAGACAGCCAGACCCGAGCAGGCGGATGAGCTGCACTGGGCGATTCGCAACAACGTGGAGGGTCTCTTCGGTGAGGATGTCGCTCAGGAAACCTGCATCATGTACGGTGGCAGCGTCAAGCCGGACAACGTGGACGAGTTGATGGCTCAGCCCGATGTGGATGGTGCGTTGGTCGGTGGGGCCTCGCTGAACGTGGAGAGCTTCATCCGCATCGTCAAGTTCCAAGCCTGAGGGGCTCGCAGGTCAACGGTCGGGCGTCCTCGGCACCCTCTTCTGCAATCAGTCCGATGGCGCGCAACGGTGATCTAGGGGCGTACGGGCCGCGCGCCTTTGTGAGCCGTTGATCGCGAGTTGATGAGGGCGATCCTGGGTTCCTGGGAGACAGTCCTCCCTCTCATCTCCCCGCTAGCATTCCCCATAGCGATATCGCCACTAAGGCTCCCCCCAATGAGCTGAGGAGGTTGACCACGTCGTTGTTGAGCCAGCGCCATCCTCGCAGGTGGCTGGTTTGCAGTCCGCAACCGTGCAGCTCCTTCTCCGTCTCCGTCTCACACCTGGCGCAATAGAAGATCCCCTGCACTGTAGCGCCCAGCAGGCTGTCGAAGAGCGATCCCAGAAGACCGCTGAACAGCGTGGTAGGGATGATCCACGACAGCCCGAAGGCATTATGGCCGGCGACGAGGGCTTCGACGCACAATAGGATGTAGGCCAGTAATCCTATGAAGAGGGCCCCGAGGGTAGAGGCAGCCGTACCAAGGAGTGTCACGCCTCCGGATGTGCCCACTGGCACCCTGCGCCAGGTGGTGATCAGGCGGGGTAGGTCACGACTGAGCACGCCTACCTCGGTGGCCCAAGTGTCGGCATTGACCGTGGCCATGCTGCCCAAGAAGGCAGCCAGCAGTGCTGTTGCGGGGTAGGAGAAGTAGAGCAGAGAGATGAAGGCCGCCAGGCCGCCGTTGGCCAGAACCTGCCCCATGTCTCGGTGGGCACCCTTGACGAACTTATCGGCCAGTTGCCTCTTGTCGGCTTGCCGGTAGCGGGACAAGGCCGTAGACAGGGCAAAGAACGCGACCAGCAGGATCCCCCAGATCCATCCTCCGAAGCCGAAGGTGATCGTGCCCACAAGAATCGCTCCCAGGGCACCGCTCGTGGTGAGGGCACGGCGGCGGTGGGCGACGAGGGCAATGACTGTGCTCGCTACCAGGCCCGTAATGATCTGTAGCAAGGGGACCTCTGTGCGCAGTGAGAAACTGCTGACGATTATAGCACAAGCTATCTACGGAGGGCAGCATGGCCTGAACTGTGCGTGAGCGCAATGAGTGTCACATCTGACGCCAAATCGGTTTTGTGGTATGATTGGGTTTGGGAGGTGACAGATGGGTAAGGTGGTAACCAAGCGGCCTCGCTTGAGCATAGACATCACCAACGGGAGCATCAAGCGTCACATCAAGATCGCGGCCGCAAGACAGGACATGACGATCAAGGACTATTGCCTTGAGGCCATCACCGCGCAGTTGATGCGAGATGGGGAACTGCCTTCTAAGGAGGAAGAGCGGCAGAGGGCGAACGCCCTTGCCGAGAGACCGGACCAACTTCGGGCGGAGATTGGGCCCATAGGAATTCGCGTGTGTGAACTGATAGGGGCAGGGCATGACGGTGGCTGGGGACCGGGGATAAAGAGAGGTTATCCGCCCCTTGAGCTGGCGCGGCGGGAGATGTGTTACAGACCTCGGAGGTCTTGGAGACCTCGGAGGTTTCAGGAGTAGGAGAGATGGATCAGCGCCTGTTGCCTCAGATCAAGCCCTACGTCAATCGCGGTCTGTTCTCTGACCACTTCCTCGATGAACTCCTGCCGGATGCTGATTCATGGCAGGTGGACGAGGATGAGGTCCGTCTGGCCTGGCAGGCCGCCCTGAACCTGTACGGGCCTCGCAAGGACGAGTTGCCTCAACGAAACGAGGCCCAGCTCGAGCGGGAGTTCGTACGCCCTCTGCTGGAGGCGCTGGGCCACCACTTCGAGGTTCAGCCGTCCCTCCCTACGTCTGACGGTGTGCGCCGGCCCGACTATGCCTTCTTCGCCACTGAGGAAGACAAGGGGGAGGCCCTGCGGAAGCACAAGGGTGAGCTGGACTATTTCAAGAGAGCCATCGCCGTCGGCGACGCCAAGCAATGGGGCAGGCCCCTGGACAAGAGGCGGCGCGTCGGTGCAGACAAGTTCGACATGTTGAGCCCCTCCTGGCAGATAGACTACTACCTGCGCATGAGCGAGGTGCCCTGGGGCATCCTCACCGACGGGCGCTTCTGGCGGCTGTACAGTCGTGACACCAGTTTTCGCCTGGACGTGCATTACCAGATAGACCTGCCTCACCTTGTGGCGCAGCGTGACATGGAAGCCTTCAAGTACTTCTTCCTCTTCTTCAGGCGCCAGGCCTTTGTGCGAGACGCGGAAGGCCTGTGCTTCCTCGACCGGGTCTACCAGGGAAGTCTGGAGTACGCTCGCGAGGTGGGGGACGATCTCAAGGAGAACGTCTACAGAGCTCTCCGCCTGCTGGCGGAGGGGTTTCTCGAGACCCGAGGCAACGACCTCGACCCGGTGGGTGACCTCGAGGCGATCCACGAGAACTCTCTGGTCTATCTGTACCGGCTGCTGTTCATCAACTACGCCGAGGATCGACGCCTGCTGCCGCGGCACACGCCCCTGTACAGAGAGACCTACGGTCTGGTGTCCATGGAGGGAGAGATCGCGAGTAAGCTCGAGCGGCGAGAGGCCCTGTCCCCTCTCCAGGCGACCTACTGGGAAAGACTGGACGCGCTCTTCGACCTCATCAACCGGGGCAGTGAGGCCTTTGGGATAGAGCAGGACACTCTGCTCGTGCCTCCATACAACGGAGGCCTGTTCGACCCTCAGCGCCACCCGTTCCTGGAGCGGAACAAGGTCGCTGACCGCTGGCTGGCTCCGGTCATAGACCTCCTGGCCCGCTCCAAGGGCGAAGGAGCGGGGAGGGCCTTCGTGGACTACTCCAGCCTGGACGTGCGGCATCTGGGCTCCATCTACGAGGGGCTGCTGGAGTACAAACTCCGCGTCGCCGAGGAGGAGAGGGTGGCGGTCAAGCGGCGACGGCGAGAGGAATGGGTTCCTGCCACGGAGGCAGAGGGCAAGCGGATTGTGGAGCGGGTGAAGGCCGGTGGGCTGTATCTGGCCACTGATCGTGGGGAGAGGAAGGCCACGGGATCGTACTACACTCCGGATTACATCGTCAAGTACATCGTCGAGCACACCGTCGGGCCGCTCATCGAGGAGAAGATGAAGGAACAGGACGCCATCGACGGCATCCTCTCCTTGAAGGTGCTGGACCCGGCCATGGGCTCCGGGCACTTCCTGGTGGAAGCCACCGACAGGCTGGCCCACGCGCTGGTGGAGGCCCTGGGCGGGAGCGAGGAGGAGACTGAAGAAGAGGACATCCGCTGGGCCAGGCGAGAGGTGGTGGAGAGGTGCATCTACGGCGTGGACCTGAACCCGCTGGCCGTCGAGTTGGCCAAGCTGAGCCTCTGGCTGCACACCGTGGCCGAGGGGAAGCCCCTCAACTTCCTGGATCACCACTTGAAGGCGGGGAACAGCCTCATCGGGGCCTGGGTGGAGGACCTGGGGAGCCTGCCGGTGCGAAGAAAGAGGGGCAAGGCCAAAGAGCCGGTGCGCGAAGCGCGCCAGATGAACCTCTTCGAGACTAGGCTGACTGAGAAGTTGCGCCTGATGCTGAAGGGTGTGCTGGACATAATCGACCGGCGGAGCGACACTCTCGATGATATCAAGGCCAAGACCGCCGCCGACCAGGCTGTCGAGCAATTGAAAGCGCCCTTCAAGGCGGTAGGCGACCTGTGGGTTAGCACCTACTTCGGCAACGAGGTGACGGAAGGCCAGTATCAAGAGGCCTTGGAACGCATCGGTGAGCCGGGGCAACTCCTGGCTCTTGCGTGGGTTAAGGAGGCCCAGGACATAACGGAGGACAAGCGGTTCTTCCACTGGGAACTAGAGTTCCCGGAGGTGTTCTACGAGGATTCGAAGAGAGGGGAGAACCCCGGGTTTGATGCGGTGGTGGGGAATCCACCCTATGTTGCGTTCTACTCTCGGGAATCCACTAAGCCTTCCGTGGAAGAAGAACGATACCTGGCGACTACCTATTCAGACGAGGTTGGTGGCCGAATCAACACGTTCCTGCTCTTCCTCGCGCAGAGTCTGCGCTTGACGCGCCAAGGCGGGTGTGCAGCGCTCATAGTCCCTGACACGCTGATCCACAATGAGTCCTACGAGGACACGCGCCGGTATCTCCTGGACAGGGGGCGTGTTCAGGTGATTCACAAGCTGGCGTTCCCAGTGTTTGCGGATCCAACAGTCCGCTCAGCGATCCCCGTCGTTGCCAAGGGGTCACCAGGGGAGGTGGAACTCTTGGTTAGTGCCAGTGAGGCGGCATTTCGCGCACAGACACCCGATGTTCATCTAGTGCTGCCGGCGCGCGAGATCGTGGCGCTCCCGAAGGCTCGATTCCCTTTCATGCCGCCACAAACCTTTCGGCTCAACAGGAAGATGTCGACCCAGTCGATCCCTCTAGGCGCGCTGGCCGAAGTCCGGGACGGCATCAACCCTGGACCTAGGGCTTTCCGTGAGCAGATAGTCAACCCCCCAGGCCCACGCAAGAGCACATGGCACCGTCTCATTGAGGGGGAGGACATTTTCAGATATGAGGTTCTGTGGTCTGGCAAGATCGTCGACTACGATCCCTCACTGCTTGACCGTGACCTAAAGGCTCAGGGCGCGTCATTTCGCGAGCTTTGGATCTTCTCATCGCCCAAACTCGTGAGCAGGCAGACCTCGGACAGGCTGTCCTTCGCGTACGACGACACTGGCCTCTACGCGCTCAACTCGGTACATCACACGATACTGCGGGAGGGAACCGAGTACTCCATCCTTTATGTCCTCTCTCTCCTGAATTCGTCGCTGATGAACCAGTACTACAGGTCGGAATCGCAAGAGACCCGCAAAGTATTTCCCCAGGTGCACATATCCGCCCTGAAGCTGTTGCCTATCCGTCGCATCGACTTCAGCACGCCTCCCGGCCGCCGCTCGCAGCTGGCTGATAGAGGCCGGAAGCTTCTCCGGCCCAGCCCACGGGAGGGCCGTGTCGAGGTGCTCAAGTTCGTGCAGGACCGGAAGGTGCGCGGCGAAGCCGACGTCGTCCACGATGTGCTAGTCTATCTGGCCGAAGAGATGATCGAGATGAACAAGAAGAAGAAGGCGGAGGCGAAGGGTTTCCTGGATTGGCTCGTGGGCTACACCCGCCTGCCTATCGAGGATTGGCGCCTGAAGACCCGCGTCAAGGCGTACTGGCAACACGGTTGGGACGAGGTGCGACGGGCGCTGCGACAGAACCGCAAGGCCATCGAGGAAGCCAGTGGCCGGAACGTGGAGAGTCGAGAGACCCTGGAGGCGATTCAGAAGGAGTTCGACCAATCGGTCACCCGGCTCGAACCGCTGTTGGAGCGCATTGCGAGCACTGACCGCTTGATTGATCTGATCGTGTATCGTCTCTATGGGTTGACGGAGGAAGAGGTTGCGATAGTGGAAGAGAGTGTGAACTGATAGCAAGACCGTTCGTAGTCTGCGCTTTAGCGCATCTTGGAAGGCTGACGCTTCGATTCGGCCTGCGGCCTACTCACGGCGGGATCCCTCACTACGAACCTGACGCTCTCAGGGTATTCGGCCCTGCAAGGGTGGGACAGGACGTGATCCTCGATGCGTACGCCGCCCCGGCCGGGCAGGTAGATGCCTGGCTCTACCGTACGGCAGACCTGTGTAGTTAGCGCAAGCCGCAATTGTACAGGCTTCGAACCACTGGGCAGTGCGTAACGGGCACCCCTGGATTGAACGCTTCGAGGCGCTCAGGGGAAGCTGGGCACGGAGCTACGCTACTTGCTTGAGCGCTTAGTCACAGAGGCGTCAGCCCTTCCGCCAGGTCACTTGGCCCTACGGTCTTGGCATGCCCCCCAGTCGGGTAGAATCCTTGGCTATTCCACTCATTGGCGCTATACTTGGAGCAGAAAATGGGGTGTCTTCCCCATGAAATCCAGCGTTCACTTGCAGTCTGGAGCAGGAGGATCACCTATGGAACGGGTTGTAGAAGCCATCTATGAGAACGGAGTGCTTACCCCCTTGGAATCCCTGGATCTGCCGGAGCACCAACGGCTGGTTATTACGATTCGCCTGCCCGGTACCGAGGATCCCGACCAGGCGCTGGAGGCGTGGCACCAGGTCTATGAAGGGCTTTCCGAGGAAGAAATCGTCGAGATAGAAAGCATCGCGTTACGCCGGAACCACTTCATGCGCCAAGGGAGCTGAGCTAGATGCCTCCCCTTTTGCTAGACACTGACACCCTATCGGAGGTGATGAAAGGCCGAGACCCGCAAGTCCAACGACAGGCGCGGCGACACCTTGCAGATTACGGCCTCTTTGCGTTCTCGATTATCACCCGCTATGAGATCCTCCGGGGGTTGAAAGCCAGAAGAGGAACTCGCCAGATAGCCGCCTTTGAGGAGCGGTGCCGCAACAGCAACATCCTTGCATTGACCGATGACGTCATTGTTCAAGCCGCGGACATCTACGCTCACCTTCACCAGGAGGGGCAACTCATCAGCGATGCAGACATCTTGATAGCTGCCACTGCCTTGGTTCACGGCTTGACCCTCGTCACCGAGAATGTCGCCCACTTTCGTCGCATTCCTGGCCTGGACGTAGACAGTTGGCGTGCCCCTTGATTCGATCGCTGGCCTCTTGACACGTTGAATCACGCGTCCTTCTTTCTCGAGTAGCGCAGAAGACCGCGCACAGTCAGCACGACGCGCGAGGCACCCGCGTCGCTGCACCGTCCGCCGGAGCTCTGGACATCCTCCTCTTGAGTCAGTGAGGCAGATCGGCTATGATCTGGCGGACAAGTGGTGATCCCCTTCTGTGACCACGAGGTGTGAACCGATGAAAATCACCTACGACAGCGAAGTGGACGCGCTCTACATCCGCTTCATCGAGACCACCGTGACCACAGAACATGTGGCTGAAGGGATTGCTGTGGACTACGCGGAGGACGGACGGATTGCCGGCATAGAGATACTCGATACGCGCACACGCTTCGGCGACCCGGAAGTATTCCGACGAGTGGTGCTGGAGGACATAGCGCTAGGAAAACCCATTCCTGCTACGCAGTCATAGCAAAGAACGAACGCACCGTTACTTCCCCCTTCAGCGCGGTGAGGGTGACTGACTTCCACGACCGCCAGGTGGAGGGGATGCCTCCGTCAGGCGAGGTCAAGTTGGACAGTGGTAGGGGGTGAGACTGTGAAGAGCCTCGAAGAGCGAATTAAGGAGTTGCCTGCTGATCTCCAGCAAGAGGTGGCGGACTTTGTGGAATTCCTGTTGGAGAAACGGGCACGAAAACGTGGGAGAAAGCTACGCCAGGATTGGGCCGGTGCCTTGAGCGATTACCGTGACCAATACACATCGCTCGAACTCCAGAAAAAGGCCATGGAATGGCGGGGTGACTGAGGCATGTACCTGGTAGATACCAATGTGTGGCTTGAGCGGCTC
Source organism: Chloroflexota bacterium (assembly GCA_030613785.1). GTDB lineage: Bacteria > Chloroflexota > Anaerolineae > UBA7937 > B3-Chlor > JAUWLF01. The sequence goes on from JAUWLF010000008.1 coordinate 64,998, forward strand.
CTGGATCAGTCAAGCTCTGAGGAGGTAGGTCGCTTCCTCGATAACACGCCTTCGGAGCAGCTCTTCATGACCGATTTCGCCTTTCATTCGATGGGTGTGGTTATGACGAGGCTGAACCGCGCCGACGCGCTGTTGCGTTTCATCCAAGATGTTTTCATCGATGGACACATTGGCCTGATTCACCTCGAACCCGAGGATACAGAACGCTTGATTGGTGTAATGAGACGATTCAATTTGGACTTTGACGATGCCTACCAGTATGCCGCTGCGGAGAAACACCAGTTGACCATTGTCAGCCTTGATGGTGACTTTGACCGAACCGAACGCGGGCGGAGAAGTCCGGCGGAGGCTGTATCGTGACCGAGCACGGGGTACAGTGGATCGCTGCTAATGAACAGAGGGTGACCCCACCAGTGAGCAATGTCTGAGAGACGATGCTCAACATGCGGAAGCAGCGCATACGAGAGCAGACTAGTTGAGTATGTGTATCGGCACGACCGGAACTATCTTATCATGCGCGATGTGCCGGCGCAAGTCTATACCGTGTGCGGCACGCGTTTCTACCGGGCCGAGGTATTGGAGGAGATCGAACGACGATTCTTCGCCATCTATCGCGAGGCACGTGAACCTGAGCGGTCTATCGAGGTACCCGTGGAAGTGTATCAGCCCACCTAGTTGACGGCGATAGGCAGACCTCCGAGGTCTCTGGTGGGTGCCTAGAGCCGCAGTAGCTCTCGCGGGAGCGTGGTCAGCGTCTCACAGCCATCCTCGGTCACCAGAACATCATCCTCAATGCGCACGCCCCCGCGGCCGGACAGATAGATGCCTGGCTCCACGGTGAAGGTCATCCCCGGCTGCAAGATCAGCTCGTTGCCCTCAACAATGTAGGGTGGCTCGTGAATCTCCAATCCCAGTCCATGGCCGGTGCGGTGAATGAAGTATTCCCCATAGCCGGCCTCCTCGATCACGCCACGGGCCGCCGCGTCAACGTCTTCGGCTTTGATGCCTGGCTGGATGATCTCCCTGGCCGCGGAGTTGGCCTCTTGCACGAGGGAGTAGATGAGTTCCAACTCTCTGTCTGTCTCCCCCACGGCGTAAGTGCGGGTGATGTCGGAGTAGTATCCCTGGCTGCGGAGGAAGCCGTCGATGATCACCAAGTCGCCCCTCTCCAGGGGACGGGAGGTGGCTGTGGTGTGGGGGGAGGCCCCGTTGGGTCCTGAGGCGACGATCGGTCCCTCGGGCAACTCACCGTCGCCAGCGTCAAGCGCCGTCTTCTGCCACGCGGTGGCCAGGGCGAGCTCGGTCACACCAGGGCGGATCAGCGCCACGAGCTCGCGGAAGACCTCCTCGTTGACTTCGCTCGCGCGGCGCATGGCCTCGATCTCCTCTGCGTCCTTGACGATGCGCAGGCGAGATAGCAGGACTTCGCCATCAACGAACTGGCAACCGGCTGCGCGCCCTTCCAGTCGTCGCAGCTCCGATACGCGCATGCGCAAGTGTTCCACACCGATGGTCTTGCCCCTCAGATCGAGGTCGTCGGCGGCCCGTTGGAAGGCCGGATCGGGCCCCTCTTGATCGCTGTAGGTGTAAAGGGAGATGTCTGTCTCCAGGCTCTGCTCCGCGCCGAGTGCTTCCAGGTGGGGCAAGATGAGCAGTGGTCGCGCCTCGACAGGAAACAGGGCCAGCGTGATCCGCTCGCTGAGATGCATCTCCAGGCCCGTCAGATACCGCAAGTTGGCACCCGGGACGATGGCCATCAGGTCCACTCGCCCCTCCTGCTGGGCGCGCGCCAGTCTCCTCAACCGCTGCTCATACGTCCCGTTCATAGCGCCGTGTATTATAGCACACAAGGGTTTGAACGGGAAGCCGTGGCTATCTCTCTGGGCGTGAAGAGAGGCTTGTCTATCGGCCTCGCACGGCCACAAGATGGAAGGGGAATCAGATCTCATGACTGGGGGCATCAGATCGCGGCTCGGATCAGGGTGGGGATCGTGTGGATTTCTGTTCTGTAGGGCAGGTTGGCAACCTGCCCTACGTAGTTCGCGGCGACTCTGGGAGCTTGGACGAATCGGCGGCGTTTGACATCGGTCAGGGATGGCGTTATACTTCTGTAGGTGGATGTATAACGAGGAGGCACGCAGTGGCAACAGCAAAGGTATCTGAAAAGGGTTGGGTGGTGATCCCCGTCGAGTATCGCCGGCGATACGGTCTCAAGCCCGGCGACACCGTCAACGTTGTGGATTATGGTGGTGTGCTAGCCTTGGTGCCCTCACTCCAGGACCCGGTTGATCAGGCTCGGGGCATGCACAGCGGCGCGTCGTTGACCAGGTCGCTTCTTGAGGAAAGGGCTCGGGAGCGACAGAGGGAGAGCTAGGAGGATGCCTTATGTTCTGGATAGCTTCGCTCTGCTAGCCTACCTGGGGGGCGAAGAGGGTCAGCAGAGGGTGACGGAGATCCTGAGGCAGGCTGAGGCACAGGAGACACAGCTACACCTGAGCGTGATCAACTACGGGGAAGTCCTATATATGGTTGAGCGTGAACGGGGTCTGACTGAAGTCCACCTGACCATTGCGGCCATAGACCAACTTCCCATCGAGGTGGTAGACGCGGATAGGCGGCTCACGTTCGCTGCGGCGCACATCAAGGCCAGCTACCCCCTGGCCTACGCTGACTGTTTTGCCGTCGGCCTGGCTCAGGAGAAGCATGCGACCGTGGTAACTGGCGATCCGGAGTTCAAGTCGGTAGAGACACTGGTTGATGTGGAATGGCTGCCGCAGGGCAAGGGTGGGTCGTGAGGACCAATCTGTGAACAGCTTCCGCCTTCGTTCTCTCAACCTGCCTCGGTTGCTCTTCTGCTGGTTACGGGTTAGAATGTATCTGTGAAGAGGGTCAGCATCACCAACATGGACCTACCGATGCAGTCCATGCCTGGGCATGGACCAGGGGGCCGGTATAGCTCGCTATGCCTTGATTGGGGGTAGCGAGTTTTGCTTTGGTCTCTGGGTAGGGAAGGCGAGATCGGTTCTCGAAAGGAGCTGTCAAGATGACAACCTCGTGGGAGTATCGTTACGCTCAGCGCACCAAGGGTATGCGGAGCTCTGCAATTAGGGACCTGTTGAAAGTGGCAAGCCAGCCTGGCGTCATCTCCCTTGCCGGGGGCATGCCGGCCCCTGAGCTGTTTCCTCTCAAGGAGGTCGAAGAGGCCTGCATACGAGTCTTGCGCGACCGCGGCTCCGATGCGTTGCAGTACAGCACTACCGAGGGGTATCCACCTCTCCGAGAGTTGATCGTGGAGAAGATGTCTCGCTACGGCATCTTGGCCACCTTGGACAATGTGCTCATCACGTCTGGTTCACAGCAGGCCCTCGACCTTGTGGGCAAGGTGCTCCTTGATCCAGGGGATGTGATCATCGTGGAGGCTCCAACCTATGTCGGTGCCATCCAAGCCTTCACTGCGTATCAGGCCTCCTACGCCAGCGTGCCTCTTGACGACGAGGGGATGGTGGTCGATCTTCTCGAGCAAAGGATCATCGAGACGCATCCCAAGTTCACATACGTGCTGCCCAATTTCCACAACCCCGCGGGCGTCACCTTGTCCAGAGAGAGACGAGAGAGACTGGTCTCCCTGTCTCGTCAATACGGCGTGCCCCTTGTTGAGGACGATCCCTACGGCGAACTGCGATTTGAGGGAGAACACATAGCGCCTATCGTCGTGATAGATGCCAACCGAAACGGAGAACAGCGGGAAGGGTACTTCAAGGGCGATGTGGTCTATATGAGCACCTTGTCCAAGACGCTTTCTCCGGGCCTACGCCTCGGATGGATAGTGGCCCCCGTCGAAGTGGTGGATAAGCTCGTGCAGGCCAAGCAGGGAGCGGACCTGCACACCAATACGTTCAGTCAGATGGTGGCCTATGAGGTGATTAGGGATGGCTTTTTGGAGAAACACGTACGGGAGATCAGGGATGTGTACCGCCAGCGCCGCGATGCCATGCTGGCCACCATGGAGGAGTGCTTCCCCGAGGAGGTGAGCTGGACGCGTCCCCAGGGTGGTCTCTTCCTGTGGGTGAAACTCCCGGAGGCGGTGGACAGCCAGGAACTGTTGGAGAAAGCGCTTCAGGAGAAGGTGGCCTTTGTACCGGGCACCGCCTTCTACGCGGATGGGCGTGGCCGTGACGCCATGCGCCTGACATTCGCTACGTGTTCGATCGAGAAGATAGATCAAGGTATACGCCGCCTGGGAAAAGCCATCACCCATCGACTGAAGCAACCGGCCTAGCTTCTTGAAGCAGCCAGGCAGCCCGGGCATCCCCAGCATGTTGCTCGATCGGTTCCACGCGTGCATCATGAGCCCGTGAGAAGATGTTCTTGCGGACCAGTGGAGACTGGAGTTCATGAGTCGACCAGATTTTGTGATCTTGCACCCGCCCAGTGTGTATGATTTTCGTCGGGGGTTGAAGCTGTACGGCCCGGTTAGTGAAGTGGTGCCTTCCACCCCCATTTTCGAGATGTACCCCTTCGGATTTGCCACGATAGCGAGTTTCCTACAGCAGGAAGGGTTTCGGACACGCATAGTCAACCTTGCCCTGCGCATGATGAATGATCCCAGCTTCGATGCCGAGAGATTCATCGCCTCTCTGCATCCTCAAGCCTTCGGCATCGGCCTGCACTGGTTGTGCCATGCACAGGGCGCCCTGGAGACTGCCAAACTCGTCAAGCGCCAGCATCCCGACGTGCCGGTGATCATGGGAGGGTTCTCTGCCTCCTACTACCATGAGGAACTGATCGAGTACCCAGAGGTCGACTACGTATTGCGCGGTGACTCCACGGAAAGACCCCTGTCTCAACTGCTCACTGCTCTGAGAGATGGTACAGATCCCGATGAGGTGCCCAATCTGACCTGGAGAGACGGGGAGGGAAAGGTCAGGGTCAATCCACTCAGCCACGTCCCTGAGACCGTGGGACTGCGGCCCATAGATCAGGCCTTCATGGTCCGGACGGTGCTCAGGGACCGAGATCTAACGGGATATCTGCCCTTCAGAGACTGGCTGGAGTTTCCGATGGGCGCAGGGATAACCTGCCGGGGCTGCACCCACAACTGCATCACCTGCGGTGGCTCCGAATATGCCTTCCAGCGCTACCTGGGCCGCGAGAAGCCCGCTTTCCGCCCGCCGGAGGCGCTGGCAGACGATGTGCGGAACATCCGCGGCCTAGGCAAGGGTTTTCTCATCGTCGTAGGCGATATCCGGCAGGCAGGCATGGACTACGCCAGGCGATTCCTGGACTCGGTAGCGGTCCTCCGGGACCCGATCACGCTGGAGCTCTTCACGCCCGCGTCGGAGGATTTCCTGCGGCAGGTGGCCGAGGCGCTGCCCAACTTCGCGCTGGAGATATCGCTGGAGTCCCACGACCCCGTTGTGCGACAAGCCTTCGGCAAGCACTACTCCAATGAGGCGGTGGAGAGGACCATTGAGGCGGCTTTCGCCGCTGGCTGCAAGCGCGTGGACATCTACTTCATGATCGGTTTGCCCAAGCAAACGCGGCAATCGGTGAGGGACACCGTGGCCTATTGCGAGGAACTGCTGGAGAGATATGGCGAGGAGGGGAGGGTCCATCCTTTCATCTCCCCGCTGGCGCCTTTCCTGGACCCAGGAAGCTTGGCCTTCGAACAACCGGAGAGATATGGCTACCGCATCTTCCATCGGACCTTGGAAGAGCACCGCCGTGCGCTGTTGCAGCCCCACTGGAGAGACGTGCTCAACTATGAGACCAAATGGATGACTCGGGAGGATATCGTCCTGAGCAGCTACGAGGCGAGTCTGGAGCTGAACCGCATCAAGCTCCGGCATGGCCTGATGAGCGCCGAGGAGGTTGCCCAGGCTGAGGAGCGCACGACGAAGGCGCTGGAGTTGATTGAGCTTCTGGATGACCTGGCAGAGGGTGATCAGGAGAAGTTGCAAGAACTAAGAGCCCAGATGGAGGAGATAAACGCCATCGTCGCTCGCCCGAGGAACGACTGGGAGTTGGGACTCAGTCTAGGCAGGTGGGGCCTGTTCAGGAAAGGGTACTTCCTGGTCAGCCAAGGTTTGGTCGCGGTCGTGAACGAAGTGCGGACGGCGACGGTGGGAAAGCGCCTCTCCTAGCGGCAAGTCCAGAGGGCGGCTTCCCCTCTTGGAGGGCAGAAGCAAGATGGTTCTCGTAGACAGGGCAAAGGTAGAGCAAGAGGAACGAGTGATCTTGAGGCGGGCCGGAAGGATGGCTCTGTGATGCTCGGCGATCTTCCCAGCGGTCTGAGGCCGTACTTTCAGGAATACGACTCTCTCTCTCTGGATCTTGACCGCGATGCTAACCTGATCATTCAGCGCACGCTGGAACATGGCAGCTGGGAGGAGGTGCGTTGGCTCTTTGGCGTGTACGGTGGCTCACAGATTCTCACCTTTGTGCAGGAGCGGGGCGAGCGCTTGCTGTCTCGCGTCACCTTCAACTATTGGCGCAAGCTGTTGGGAATACACCGGTGGCGGCGTTCGCCGTTTCCGACAGCAAAGGGGGAAGTTTGGGACAGATAGCCTTAGCCAATCCCCACTGGGAAGCCCTCACACCCGAAACGCGCCAGGCGCTCTGCCACGTTGCCAGCCTGCACCTTGCCAGCCAGTTCTACCTGGCGGGTGGCACCGGACTGGCCTTGCACCTCGGACATCGCTTCTCGGTGGACTTGGACTTCTTCTCGTCGGCCTCAGATGCCGTTGGCCCAGACGTGCGTACTGTGCTGCGGGAAGCTCTGGACGATCCGACCCTGTCCATCACCCATGACAAGGACGGGACGTTCACGGCGATGTGGCGTAAGGTAGGCATAAGTTTCTTTCGGTTGCACCTCTATCCCTTGGTGCAGCATCCTGTGCTAGTCGAGGGTGTACGAGTGGCGACCGTGGCCGAAATAGGGGCGATGAAGTTGGCGGCGATCACTGACCGAGGCACCCGCAAGGATCTGGTGGATTTGTACTACATCCTCCAACGGGAGCCGATGGAGCATTTGTTTGAGGTGGCAGCTGTGAAATACGCCCACGTGCGTACCTTTGCTATCAGCGCCACCCGTGCGCTGGCCTATTTTGACGATGCGCAAGTGTTGCCCATGCCCCTGATGATTGACCGCACGCCGTGGGCAACCATGAAGCGGTTTCTGGAACAGCAGGCGATGGCGGCTGGTCGAAAACACCTGGAAGACTTGTGGCCTTGACTAGCCTGTGTTCCAGGTTCGATGCAGACAGACTTGATGCGTATGATGAGGTGGATAGGCTTAGAGTAGATCGCCCTCAGTGGCCGCAGCGCTACCCGATAGGTAACTCTGCGCGAGATCAAAGAGGCGATTCAACACATAGAAGTGGCCGTGTCGTCTCGCTCGCCCTCCACGTCCGCTCGACGGTCGCTGACTGGTGCTACGAAGTGCCCGCTGGCGGCCTTTCGCCGGACCTGGCGCCTGAGGAAGTAGCCCAGCGCGAGCTGCTGGAAGAGGTTGGCGGCACTGCGGCGGACCTCCGTTACATTGAGCAGTTCTACACCTCCAACGGAATCTCCAACGAAGTCGCTTATGTCTATCTCTCCGCCAGCGTGGAGCTAGGCGAAACCCACCTCGAACCGACGGAACTGATGGAGATCCGCCTCGTGCCGGTTGACGAGGCCCTGCGCATGGCGCGCGAGGGAGAAGTCACCGACGGCCCCAGCGCGTTGGCGCTGCTCTGGTGCGAGCCGCTGCTGACGTAGTACCGGCGCGCAATACACACTCACGGACCTCGACCTATACCCACAGATAGCCATCTAGCCGGATCAAGGCCGGGACTGCCTTCCTGGACCACGCCATCACACATGACCGGACACGCTGCGTTGTTGCCCATCGAACCAGCATGTGCTACACTACTGGGAGCAAGCTCAAGGGATTGCCGTGCAGCGGAGGTGGAAGATGCCAGAAATCAGTCGCTTTTTTGGATCATCATCCGCATGTACTTCGATGATTCACCTCCACATTTCCACGCCATCTATGGTGATTCTGAAGCGCAAGTGGGGATCAATCCAATCGCCATCCTGGAAAGCAACCTACCCCGCCGGGCAATCTCAATGGTGGTGGAGTGGCTACCTTGCACCAAGGCGAATTGATGGCGAACTGGCAGAGGTTACGTGAGAATCAGCCAGCAGAGAAGATCCCACCATTGGACTGAGGGAGGTTCACGTGTTTCCACGAATTACACGCGTTCGTTACATCCAAGACTATTGGCTAGAATTGACGTTTGCGGACGGTAAGCAGGCCAGACTGGATTTCAAAGACAGGGTCGTTGATCGAGGCGGGGTCTTTGCACCGTTGGAGGATCTGGACTTCTTCAAGCGCGTGCACGTGGACCCGGAAATCGGCACCCTGGTCTGGCCCAACGAGGTGGATTTTTGTCCCGACGTGCTCTACAGCGACGCAACTGGAATACCCCTACCGGCTCTGGAACCGGCATAACTGCTCTAGTGCCTTCCTCCACACGTACCCCCGTCCTGCTTATCGAGTACAATACGAGCAGTGACAGAAAAGTCACTTGGTCGATTGTATCCACTAGTCCGTTGATTGCGGTTGTAGGGAAGTGGGAGCTTGACTGATTCCCTACTTGATCGTATTCCCATTACTCGTGCGAGTCTGCCATGAAGAACATCTATGAGGAAATCGAACAGTACATAGCTGGTGGAGAGACCGTCGCCACCGCCACGGTGGTCAGGACGCAGGGCTCCACGCCGCGAGAGGTTGGTGCCAAGATGGTGGTACGTCCTTCGGGCGACATCGTGGGCACCATCGGTGGGGGCTGCGGCGAAGCTGAGGTCTGGCAGGAGGCCATGTACGCCATCAAAGACGGGCAGCGTCGCACAATGTCCGTGGACCTGACGGCAGACGTGACGCTGGACACCGAGATGGTCTGCGGCGGGGTGATGAGCATCTTCGTCGATCTCTGGGAGGAGCGGGAAGCCGAGTTCTTGGCCACCATCAACAGAGCCTTCAAAGGAAGCAGGAAAGTGGCGCTGGCGACGCCCCTGTCCACTGACCAGGCTCGCCCCCGAAGGCTGGTCCTCCCCGACGGACACACCGTTGGCACTCTCGGTGATGACAAAACTGACGCCTTGGTCACGTCGCAAGCCCTGGAGGCGTTGGCGCAGGGGGCTTCTCGTGTCGTGTCCAGTCCCCGAGAAGGGCCGGACGTTTTTATCGAAGTGCAAGTTTCTCCTCCCACCCTACTCATCGCCGGGGGAGGTCACATCGCTGTGCCATTGACCAGAATGGGCACCACGCTGGGCTTCAAGGTGGTGGTGGTAGATGACCGTCCTGCTTTCGCGAATCGCGAGCGGTTCCCAGATGCGGATGAGGTACTGGCCGCTGACTTCGGAGAGGCGCTGGCCAACTACCCGCTGGACGAGCAAACCTACGTCGCCATCATGACCAGAGGTCATGCTCATGATATGGAGTGCTTGCTTCAGGTGGTGGACGCGCCAGTGGCCTACATCGGGATGATAGGCAGCCGCCGCAGGGTGAGGGGTGTTCTGGACCTGGTGAAGGAGGAAGGATGCTCCGAGGAGTTGCTGGCGAGGGTGCACGCCCCCATCGGGTTGGACATCGGGGCGCAGACTCCAGAGGAGATCGCTCTTAGCGTCATGGCCGAGGTGGTGAAGGCGCGGCGCGGGGGGACGGGGCGGTCGATGTCACACAGAGGTGTCGGGAGCTGAGCGCCTCATCACACACCAGTCCCGCGGCTGCGAACTGCACCGGCACGGCCTGAGGTGTCTTGGTAGAGGCACTGCATGCCGTGCCCCTGCGTGCTGGCGCAGAGGGGTCATTCGCCCGGAGGCGGTATCCCCTTCCTCTCCAGTAGCTCGTCGCTGAAGCCCAGGTCTTTGCCTATCTCCCAGGTGAAGTGCCGGTCCAGCACCTCCTGGGGGTAGATCTCCCGCATGGCCTCGTACCAGGTGACGCCGTCCATGCGCTGGTAGTGCCAGTATTCAACCCCGTTGGAGTCCCGGCGCCAGTTGTAGTCCTCCTCGTCGTAGGAGGCGATCCGCTCCCAGCCGAACCTCCTGGCCAAGGCCGTGAAGTCCTCGTAGTAACCCTCAGGCACGGGTTGGAGGCGGCCCCCTTGAGCATACCCCTCGGGGTCCGCGCTCTGCACGATGTGCCACCAGTATCGCCAGGGACGCATCTTCAATGGTTCGCCCTGGGTTCCATCCTGAGCGGCACACTTGATCAGCAGGCGCCAGTAGAGCTCTTCCCCTATGTCCTCCCTTAGCCACTCCAGACGCTGCGCTCCGTTCTCATCCAGGAGCTCGAAGCGCAGATCGATGGCCCGCCCGGTCTTGTGCCAACTGAAATAGCTGTACAGCCTTCTCTGATAGTCCAACCGTCGGGTGGCGTCGCTGAGCAGGGCCAGGTAATCGTATCCCGTTCTTTCGTAGACTGCGGTGCGCAGGGCGTTGTAGAAATCGTCCACGCGGTCATTGAGACGCGCGTTGCCTGCAGTCACTCCGGGCAGCTCCACCAGTTCGTAGAGCCCGTCGTTCTCCTCTGGCCTGGAGACCAGCACCGGTGTCGGCGTCACTGGTGGAGGGGCTGGCTGCCTGCCGCGCAGTGGGACCAGGTGCGAGGTTGTCACGGGGTTGGTCTCGTGGGCGTTGCTCAAAGTGACGATTGTTGCTTCGCCATCCTCCAGGTTGACCGTCCTGAGGTCATAGTGCCCGCTCCGAAATTCGTGGTACACCTCGAAAGGCTCACCCCTGTTGTATGAGGCGCAGATGATCTCCTGGCCATCGGGGGACCACGTGGGTGCCCAGTCGTTGACGTCATTTCGGGTGACCCTGGTTTGGTTCTCGCCGTCTGCCTGCATGACGTATATCTCAGTGGCGTACCCGTCACGCGAGGAGACGAAGGCCAACTCCCCACCATCCGGCGACCAGGCCGGATACTCATCGTCACCTGGGGAGTTGGTCAGGTTGTGCTGGCCAGACCCGTCAGTGCCCATGATGTAGATCTCTTTGTCCCCGTCGCGCCAGGAGGTGAAAGCGATGTGCTGGCCGTCGGGAGACCAGTCGGGGCTATAGTCGCCAGCGGCATCGTCGGTGAGCCGGGTGAGCTGGCCGGTATTGAGTTCCAGCAGGTATAGTTCCCAGTTCCCATCCCGGTAGCTCTCGAAGGCGATCCGTCTGCCTTCCGGGGACCACGTAGGAGCGCCATCGAAAGCCAGGTCGTCGGTCAATCGAGTGATCGTGCCGCTTTCCAACTCCAGAAGGTATACTTCCCAGTTACCATCGCGGTGGGACTCGAAGGCGATGTACCTCCCATCGGGTGACCAGGCCGGATTTCGGTCCTCGGCGGGATGCTGGGTGAGGTTGTACTCCTGCCACGAGGCGAGGTCCAGGAGATACAGCTCCCAATTGCCGTTCCTGTCGGTCTCGTAGGCCATGAACCTGCCGCCTCCCAGCGGCGTCGGCGTGGGTGGAACGGCGGTGGCGCTGGGAGCGATGGTTGGGTTCGGAGTTGGGGAAGCGATCTCTGGATTCCCACAGGCCCCAAGCAAAACCAACAGAGAGAAGAGGGCGGCGACCATCAGACCACAGGCCAGGAGGGTTGTCACTCGCGCGGTCTTGGCGATCATCACTACTGGCCGATGTTGAAGAAGTTATACGTGGCGAAGGAGACGTCCTCGAAGACGGGCTGGCTGATGGCCCACACCAACCACTCCGTGGGGGCATACTGGAACTGCACTAGGACGTAGTTGGCACCGTCTGAGAAGACCACGCCGGCGTCGGCGTGGGTGTCATCTAGGAAGCCATGCTTGTGAGCGAGGGGGATATCCTCTGGAATCCCACCTCCGATCATCGTGCGCACCGGGTTCTCCTTCAAATCATCCAGTATCAACTGGCACCCCTCGGGGCAGATGCGGCCCTCGTACTCCTCCAGCAGCCTTCCCTCTCCCTGGCTGCAATCGTAGATCATCTCCAGCAGTGTGCCCATGTCGTGGGCGGAGGTTTGAATGAACGGGTCCGGGTTAGCGGTGACAGGCCCTTGGAAGAGCCTCAACTTGGCCAGACCCGGTCCAGTGCGGGCGCCTTCGGTCTCCAGTCGATAGGGTTCCAGGATAAAGGTCGCCGTCAGGCCCAGTTCGTCCATTCTCGCGTTCACCCTTCTGCAACCCTCGAACTGGTTTCCGTCCCCGATCTCGCCCAGGAGTAGGTTGGCCCAGTAGTTGCTGCCAGTGGGATCGGTGACCAGTTTCAGCATCATCTCCTCTGTCTCCTCGTCCAGCTCGCAGCCTTCTGAGTGGAGGAAGGTCTCCAGCAGGATGCCTATCTTGACCACACTCATCCCGGAGTAGACGATGTCGGAGTTGATCTCTATCCTCTGATCGGTGGCCGGATCGGAGACGTAGATACTCACCATGCCAGGGAACTCGTCTATGCGGTGCTGGAGCATGGCCCTCAGCATCTCGATGTCCGGCGGCGCTGGCTCCAAGGAGTCCACTACCAGCATCACTTCGCGTTGGTCCGGTGAGGTCAAGCTCTTCTCCACGAGGGGGAGGGAACGGGCAACGTCCAGCCTTCTTCCAGGTTGGCCGGGCCGGAAGTCAAGGGTACCGGTTATGGGCTGCACCTCACGCAGAGGTTGGTCTTTCTCATAAGCGATCTCCTCCAGGAATCCCTCCAACGACTCAGGCTCATACGAGTACTGGAGAGGGATGTCCTCGTTGACCGGCGGTAGACCCTGGGTCACGAACCTGACGTAGCCATCCCAGAACTGGGATTGCTCACCGCGTCCCAACTGGTGCGCTTGCTCGACCATCTCATCCAGGAAGAACTGGACGTTCACGTCACTGGGCATCAGGACCACAGTCTCGTCCTGGTATTGCAGGGCTATCGGTTGGCTCAAGGGCGCGACAACCACATCCTCCAGGGTTTGCCGAGCTTCCTCCCGGGTTCGCCCTTGCAGGGGGACGCCGGCTGCGGAGACGCCAGGGTATATCGCCTCGCGGTAGCTGTCGTACTGATGTAGCTTGTAGGCCAGAAAGCCGACGACGCCCAGGATGAGCAGCAGGAGTATGGTGACGATCAGTTGTATCTTCCGCACACGAACCTCGATACGTGTTGGTACTTGAGGCTGAATGCCCCGAGTGAGGTCAATTCGGGGGGATTATAGTGCTCCGTTTCGGCGCTTGTCAAGTACCTTGGCCAAAGGCTTGACTGAGCCAGCGTTTCACCTCGATGGGGCGAAGGTATTGCCCCAGATACCCATCGCCGATGCGGATCTCCAGATGCAGGTGCATCTCCAGGCCCTGTCCATAGTAGGAGGCCGGGGTTCCAGAGTTGCCAACATAGCCTATGACTTGACCCTGCTTCACCGATTGCCCTACTTCCAATCCCTCAGCCACGGCACTGAGGTGGCAGTAACGGCTCACCACGCCCTGGCCGTGGTCTATCCACACCTGTCGGCCTCGCAATACATCCAGGGTGTCTTCGGGGGTCTGACGAACTTCCCAGGCGTAGGCCAACATTTCCTCCATCTGCTCCGCGCTCGGTGGCGCGTGGTCGCTGTCAACTCGCACTACTTGCCCATCCGCCACACTCAGCACCGGTGTGTCAGTCGTGACCATCTCGCCAGCGGCCCAGTAGAAATCCAGGCCTTCATGCACTCCATAGCGATAGGAGCGGGGCGCGCCAGGCAGCCGGAAAGCCAGGTGGGAGAGCATCGTGCCCTCGATGGGCAGAGCCAGAGGAGGCAGGAGATCCAGCACGCTCGGATCGTGGGGGGCCACGGAAGAGAGGGTGACAGCGGGTGTAGGGCTCGGTTCCGGCGTCGGCATAGGTACTGGCTCCGGTGGGTAGACGTAGATGGCATCTTTGGCCGCCACATACAGCTTTCCCTGTTCTACATATGCGCTTCGGACCTCCGTCCCTTCGTCGGCGAAGAGATACTCTCGTACCTGGTCGCCATTGGCTGGGTCCAGCACCCGCAGACGTTGGTATCCCATGTCAGTGACGTAGAGATATCCCCGTGGGTCTCGGTCGAGAAACAGCAATGATGGGTCGGTCAGGTCCTCTGGTGGCACGAATCCGCTGTCAGGTTTGAGCGGCAGGCCGCTCAGCTTGCGTAAGCGCAATGGTCCGCGATATCCCTCTTGGGCCAGGACAAAGATGTCCTCCCCGACGGCAGAATCGGCGCTTTCCCTGAGATCCATCTCCACAGGGATGACCTGCGCTTGTCCATCGTCGTGCCGCCAAATCTGCCCCACGTTGGTGTCCAGGAGGTAGGCGTCATCGTCGTAGGCACACACCGAGATGAGATCCTGCCGGGAACTCGCTCCTGGCACGTCCACGGTTCTCTCCACCAGCCATTCCTCGCCGTCGGGGAAGTACCGAAAGAGGTTGCCGGCGCGGTCCAGCAACAGCAGGGACTCCTCGTCTCCTGAGAGAGCGATGTCGGCCAGTTCCTGAAGCAGCACCCCTTCAACACGGTTGTCGGGAGGTAGTATTGATTCACAGGAGGGGCGGGGATTCAACCTCACTAGCTTCAGTTGACCTGTATCCACCACATAGGCGCTATCCCCCTTGATGACCAGGCGCAACGGGTGGGTGAGGCATCCTGTGGCAACGCGGTAGATGGTAGTGTTTTCATCGTCCAGAATGACCGTTCCGCGCAACTGGATGGTGGGAGTGGGTGGCAGCGGTGTGGGTGTCGTGGTGGGTGTTGGCGTAGGGGTGGCCGTGGGGGACGCGGCCGGAGGCGTGCGGGTGGGCGAAGGGGTACTCAAAGGCGAGATGGGCAGCGGGTTACTGGCAACCAGACGACCTGCAAGCAGAGAGCCGAGGAAGAGAAACAGGGCGAGCGAGAACGCCCCGATCTGTCTAAGGGCCAAAGTACTCCTCCAACAGCGAGGAGATGTCCACGTCGGTATGCCGGTTGAGAGTGGTGAAGAAATCCTCGGCGGTGCTGAGTTGGCGTTCCTGGCTCTCGTAGTAATCTCGCAGGAAGGCGAAGAACTGGTCGTCTCCCATGCGATCTCTGAGATCGCTGATGAAGAGAGCCCCCCGGCGATAGACGGCGTTCAGATAGGTCCGCCCATCCATGAAAGCGGAGATGGGACGGTCGATCCGGCCGCGAGGGCGATAGTCCTCTATCTCAGTCTCCCACCACCATTCGACGAGTTCTGGATATCGCCGCTCGTAGTAGAGCATGGAACTGTAGGTGGCGAGGGCTTCGTCCAGCCACGGTTCTCTCACCTGATCGTTTCCTACGACGCCGTACCACCACTGATGGGCTACCTCATGAGCGACGAGCGAGATCATCTTGCTCTGGTAACCGCCGCGATGATCGCCGTACCAGTCATCCCCCAAGAAGCAGAGGCCGGAGAACTCCAAGGCACCGGGGAAATCCACCTCAGCGATGCGATAGGTGGAATAAGGATAGGGGCCGAAGAGATCCTCGAACGTGGCCAGCGCCTCAGCAGCGGCCGTGGCCGCATCGACACCACTGCGCTCGTGGGCAGCGAAGAAGTAGGAAGAGACAGTGACGTGGCCTGCCTGCTGACTGGAGGATAAGTACTGGTCGCTAGCGGTGAAGGCGAAGGAGCGGGCCTCGGAGATGGTGTAGCGCCATCGGTTGCCGATTCGTTCCTCGTCGCCGCTGCCCACTAACAACACACTAGATGGTGCCACTATCTCCACATCGTAGTCGGCTGCCTCGGTTACATAGGGATCACCTATCATGTGGTACGCGAAGGGGCGCCAGCCTTGTCCCTCTCTGTAGGGAACCAGCGATGGATACCAGTTGCCGACCGCCATCACGCGATCGGAGTAGCCGAGACTACCGTTGCCCCACTCGAGATAGGGGTTCATGCTCGGCAGATCCAGAGAGAAGTCCATGTACAGCGTCAATCCATCGCCCGGCTCCAGGGCTCTAGGGAGTTGAACGCGCAGGGTTGTCCCGTTGAGGGCGTAATCGAGTTCTGGTGCCTCCTCTTCCTCTTTCAGGGTTATGCCCTTCAGAAGGAATACATCTTCCGCGTGGTTGGGGAAGACGCTGAAAATGAGTTCCTCCAGCGTGTCGCCAGTGAGGTTGACGAAATCGAGCCGTTCGCTGACTTCCAGGCTGTGCCCCTCATAGTCGAGGCTCACGCGGAGAACGTATCGCGGCATGGTGCGCACGGGTATGACCTGCGTCGGAGCTGGCGTCGGGGTCGGCGCGGGCGCGGTCTGCCTGGAGGCGACGTACAGTCCCATGATGCCTACGATGACCACGATAACAACGACGATGAAGAGATTCATCACCGACCAGGGACTGAGGGAGCGAGGTCTGGGGATTCTGGGGCGCCGCGAGGCCTTCCTGGGCTCTTCGTCGTAGTACTCCAGTACCTCTTCGGGATCAAGTCCGAGATACAGCGCGTAGGTGCGCAGGAAACCTCTTATCTGGCTCTCACTGGCGAACTCGGCAAAGTGCTCCTTCTCCAAGGCAGCGAGATACTGTTGCCTGATCCTGATAGCTCCCTCAACCTGGGCCAGGGAGGAACCTTTTTGCTTTCGCGCCTCACGTAGCGCATCGCCGAGTTTGCCCATCTTCGGACTCTTTCCAGGGCCGCTGTTTGGAATTTGGGCATACATTATAACACGAGGGTTTGAGTGTGACAAACGACAGGAGGGACTTGACACGGGCGAGACTTGACGAGACAGTAGCGTCTGTACAACATGTGGGAGGTGTATTTCATATGACAAGGGGGGCGCGTGTTGGGACAGGCTCTTGTGTTGTGGCGTGGCATCGGAATCCCCCCCTGTTGGTCCGCCTGAAGTGTAGGTTGAATCTCTCACGAGACCAGACTAGGGGGCTGGTCGTTTGGCGAGCAGTAGGTGCTATGTTATAATGGTTGCCATAGGAAGGTGTTCGTGGGGAGCAGAGACTGGCGTGCGCTGTAGCGTCTGACAGAGGTTGAGTGTGAGCGGTTGTCAAAAGACGACATTGTTGGCCCTGGTGTGCGTCGTCGCCATCGTCTTCGTGGCGCTGTTTCTGTTGCTACAGGGTTACATATCTCTTCCGCCCGCTACGACTCCCACTTCCCTCGTTCTGCACACGCCGACTTCAAGAGCTACGGACATACCCTCGGTGAGCCCCTCAGCTACCTCCGTCCCTGTGGTCTCTGGCACGTCG
>JAUWLF010000083.1 GCA_030613785.1 Chloroflexota bacterium
TGCCAAAGGAGAAATTTGTAAGGGACAAGCCCCATGTGAATGTGGGGACGATAGGTCACGTGGATCATGGGAAGACGACGTTGACCTCGGCCATGACGAAGGTCTTGAGTTTCAAGGGGTTGGCAGACCATCGGCCTTTCGACACGATAGACAATGCTCCGGAGGAGAAGGCGCGGGGGCTGACGATTGCCATTTCTCACGTGGAGTACCAGACGGAGAACCGTCACTATGCGCATGTGGACTGTCCTGGTCACGCGGACTACATCAAGAACATGATCACTGGTGCAGCGCAGATGGATGGGGCGATCCTGGTGGTAAGTGCTCCTGATGGGCCGATGCCGCAGACGAGGGAGCACGTATTGCTGGCTCGTCAGGTAGAAGTACCGAGCATGGTGGTATTCCTGAACAAAGTGGACATGATGGACGATCCAGAGCTGCTGGAGTTGGTGGAGTTGGAGTTACGGGAGCTATTGGACGGGTACGAATTCCCTGGGGACGAGATACCGATCATACGAGGTTCGGCTCTGGAGGCCATGAACTCATCAAGCACTGACCCTGATGCTGAGGAGTACAAGGCTATCTGGGAGCTATTGGATGCCGTAGACAACTACATCCCCACGCCAGAGAGGGAGATGGACAAGCCTTTCCTGATGCCGGTAGAGGATGTTTTCGGGATCAAGGGACGAGGGACGGTAGCGACGGGGAGAGTAGAGCGCGGGACGATCAACGTTGGCGAGGAAATAGAGATTATAGGTATGCAGTCGGACGTAAAGAAGACGGTGTGCACTGGGGTGGAGATGTTCCACAAGCTGTTGGACCAGGGGATAGCAGGGGACAACATTGGCTGCTTGCTGCGAGGGATAGAGAGGCAGGAGGTGGACAGAGGGATGGTGTTGGCCAAGCCGGGCAGCATCAAGCCGCACACGACCTTCGAAGGCAGTGTGTACATCTTGCGGAAGGACGAGGGAGGAAGGCACACGCCCTTCTTCACGGGGTATCGGCCGCAGTTTTTCATCAGGACGATGGATGTGACGGGGTCGGTGACGCTGCCGGAGAACGTGGAGATGGTGATGCCTGGCGACAACGCAAAGATCCAGGTGGAGTTGATAGTGCCGGTGGCCCTGGATGAGGGATCGCGGTTCGCCATTCGGGAAGGTGGGCGAACGGTCGGCGCTGGAGTGATCACCAAGATCGTGGAGTGATAGACCGGGGGGCAGCGTCTCTAGGTTGGTCTCGCGATAAGGACAAGTCAAAATGGCGAAGAAGACGGCAAGGGTGATTGTCACTCTGGCGTGCACGGAGTGTGAGGAGCGGAATTACACGACGTCGAAGAATCGGAGGAACGATCCGGGGCGGATGGAACTCTCTAAGTACTGCCCCCGTTGTCGCGTGCATACTCTCCATCGGGAGACCAAGTGATCGCACCAGAGGCCTGCGACACAGGCCTCTAGCTGAGGTTGGCAGAGAGCGATCTCCAGGGACGAAGGTTGCGGGCTGGAATTGCGCCTGATCTGCCAGACAAGCCACAGCCGCCATTCGTATGGCGGTGCTTTTTGACAGGGAAGAGAACCCTGATAACGACATGCGGAGAGAGATCTATGGCCAGGACCGCCACTAGAGCTAAGAAGGGCAACCGCATAACCAGGTTTCTTCGAGAGACACGCTCGGAGTTGAGGAAGGTGGTGTGGCCCACCCGCAGGGAGGCGGCGAACATGACCGCCATAGTCCTAGGGGTCACGGTACTCATGGCTGCGGGGCTGGGCATTGTGGACTGGCTCTTCACGGAGCTGTTTGCTTTGGTGGTCAGATGAGGACGCGATGGTAGAGGGGCAAGAGCTGGTACAGGAAGAGACGCAGCTAGAAGAGGAACTCGAGGAGCCGCGTCCTGAGATCGAGGAGAGCGAGCCGGAGCAGGAGGCCTTGAACGAAGATTTCAGCGTGGAGCCGGATGCTCAGGAGCCGTCGGCTGTCATCGACGAAGAGGCAGAGGAACCCGAGTTGTCCGAGGAGCAAGCTGAAGAACACATGGAGGAAGACCAGCAGGCCTCCGAAGTTGGGGACGAGCGGCAAGAGGGACAGTACTGGTATGTGATCCACAGCTATTCCGGCTATGAGAACAAGGTCAAGAAGAACCTTGGGAGTCGCATAGAGTCCATGGGGATGGAGGATTTCATCTTCCAGGTTGTTGTCCCTACGGAAGAGGTGGTGGAGCTGCGAGACGGCCGCCGTCGCACCGTGGAACAGAGGATCTTTCCCGGGTACATCCTCGTGGACATGATCATGACCGACGAGTCCTGGTTCGTCGTGCGCAACACACCCGGGGTCACCGGGTTTGTGGGGTCGGGTACCGAGCCTACTCCTTTGCGACAGGAGGAGGCCGACAAGATCCTCAAGCGCATGGAGGAGGAAGCACCAAAGGTCAAGGTGAGTTTTCGTGTGGGTGACGCGGTAAGGGTAGTTGATGGTCCGTTTACAGACTTCCTGGGCACCGTTGATTCGCTGAATCTGGAGAAAGGCAAAGTGCGTATTCTGGTCTCCTTTTTCGGGCGCGAGACGCCAGTGGAGTTGGATTTCTTGCAAGTGAAGGGCGAGTAGGAACCCTGGGAGGGTGAATGGCGAAGAAAGTAACAGCGGTGGTCAAATTGCACATACCGGCAGGCAAAGCGAGCCCCGCACCGCCAGTGGGCACCGCTTTGGGTCAGCACGGCATCAATATCATGGCCTTTTGCAAGGAGTATAACAGTCGCACGGCGAGCCAGGTGGGGCAGATCGTCCCGGTGGAGATCTCCATCTATGCCGACCGGTCCTTCTCTTTTGTGACCAAGACCCCTCCAGCTTCTGACTTGCTGAAGAAGGCTGCTGGCATAGAGAAAGGGTCCATGGACGTCGCGGAGGAGAAGGCGGGGACAGTCACTCGCAGGCAAATACGTGAGATTGCCGAGTTGAAGATGGGCGACCTGAACGCCATAGATCTGAATGGAGCGGAGAGGATAATCGAGGGCACCGCGCGGAGCATGGGCCTTGTGGTTGAGGAGGGTTGAGTGGCAAAGCACGGCAAGAAGTACCTCGAGGCCGCTAAACTGGTGGACAGGAACAGATCCTACCCTCCTGAGGAGGCCATCGATCTGGTAAGGAAGACCTCTACCTCCAGCTTCAACGCCACTGTGGAGACGCACCTACGAATGGCTGTGGATCCTCGTCAGGCTGATCAGCGGGTGCGAGGAGTGGTGACTCTGCCTCACGGGACCGGCAGAGAGATGCGGATTCTGGTGTTCGCCGAGGGAGAGGCGGAGAAGATAGCGCGGGAAGCCGGCGCCGATCATGTGGCGAATGATGACCTGATCAAGCAGATCGAGGATGGGTGGTTGGAGTTCGATGCCACGATCGCGATTCAGCAGATGATGGGGAAAGTGAGCAAACTCGGTCGCGTCCTGGGTCCACGAGGCTTGATGCCCAGTCCCAAAGCGGGGACCGTAGTGCCTATGGAGGATGTGCCTCGCGTGATCAATGAGCTGCGCAAGGGCCGCGTAGAGTTCAGGCTGGACAAGACAGCTAACATCCATGTCCCTATCGGGAAGACGGGTTTCGAGGCAGAGCAATTGGTGGAGAATCTGGGCTCCCTGGTAGACGCAATACAAAGAGCCAAACCTGCGGGCGCCAAGGGCCAGTTTATCAGGAGGATCGTAGTGACGTCCACCATGGGGCCAGGGATCAAAGTGGACATTGCTGGGGCCCTGGCTTTGCGAGCCGCATAGGAACCAGGCCTCTGTTCATTCTCAACAGAATCAATGTGTCGCCAAAGACGGCAGGCGCGTAACGCGCGCTTAATACCCTGCCCAGGCACTGGTCGGTGCTTCGTAGCTTTCCGGAGAAGCACGCTCTGGCCTTCGTGCGTGGGCACGAAGGCTTTTTGGTTGCTGCCGACCGATCAGCTCGACTGTGATGACGGGGTGGTGTGAAGTGAAGGTGAAGTGTGTCGAAGCGTTCGATCTTCCCGGTGCATGGTTTTCCCTGGTTGGTGAAGTATTGGATCATGGCCGGGAATACACTGTACAGCAGGGTAGCTTCGTGGGCCAAAGGCGCAGGGAACTGGAGTTCATGAGCCTGAAGGTTACAAATCCAGGCCATCGCCCGTTGATCCCGCAGATGCCGCCAGGTGTGGGCATCCCTCCCCCGACGAGCATGGAATACGTGGAGGAGTATTATCACACCTATTTTGTGGGGTCAGACAAGCAACCCGGAGAGGAGTATACGTACGGGAGCTACATCCATAAGCAACTGCTTCCTCTGTTGGAGAAGTACAAGCAGGGGCCCAATACTAACCAGGGGTGCATCACCATAGGGGATGCCTCTAGCATCCTTCTGGAGCATCCTCCGTGCCTGAGGTTGATAGATACCCGAGTCCAAGACGGGAAGTTGCATTTCGCTGTCTACTACCGATCCTGGGACCTGTGGGGTGGCTTCCCGGTCAACATGGCGGCCACGCAGTTGCTGAAGGAGGAGCTAGCGAGCGCTCTAGAGGTTGAGGATGGCGAGATACTGGCTCTGAGCAAAGGGTTGCACCTCTGGGAGTATAGCTGGGAGTGGGCTTCGTGTCGGCTGCGGCGGGACGATGCTGGAGCGGCGTGATGGGGGTGCAGCAGGAAAGGCTCGTGAAGTGAGGCCGAGTTGGGATGAGTACTTCATGTCTATTGCCCAGGTAGTAGCTTCCCGTTCCGTCTGTCTCAGACACCAGATTGGAGCGGTGGTAGTCAATGACGACAAGCAGCTTCTCTCCACAGGCTACAACGGCCCGCCGAGGGGGATGAAGCATTGCGCCGACAGAGGAGGGTGCATCAGGGAGAGGGCTGGTGTCCCTTCTGGCACTAGACAGGAGTACTGCTTTGGCTTACACGCTGAGCAGAACGCCATCGTGCAAGCTGCGCGGGAGGGGATCCGGTTGCTGGGTGGCACTCTGTACTGCACTTACAAGCCTTGCTCCCTCTGCGCTCGGATGATCGTCAATGCTGGGATCAAGGAGGTGTATTTCATGGCGGAGTACCCTGATGAGCTGACACTGACTATCTTGGAGGAAGGAGGCGTGAACTATGTCAAATGGGATGGCCCTGAGTCTGAGGGACCATCATCCGCTGGGGAGGTGAGAACGGATGGCCATATCTAGGGAGAAGAAGGAGCAGATAGTAACCGATCTGACTGAGAAGCTATCACGCAGCAAGGCCCTGATTATGACCAACTTCAGGGGACTTGACACCGCTGAGATGAGGGAGCTGAGGAACAAGCTGCGTGAGACCGAGACCGGCTATCACGTGGTGAAGAACAGCCTGGTGAAGCTGGCCATGGCGGAGGCGGGGCTACCATGGATGGAGTCCCTATTCGATGGGCCGACCGCCATCGGGTTCTGCTATGAAGATGTGCCGGGCCCAGCCAAGATCCTGGTTGATTTCGGCAAAGGGAACGACCTTCTGTCGATCCGGGGAGGGTTGCTGGGCGACAAACCCCTAGACGCAGCGCAGATCTCTGAGTTGGCGGCGCTACCGTCTGAGGAGGTCCTCATCGCCGAGGTTGTGGTCAGGATATCGGCACCTCTCATGGGTCTGGTGCATGTGCTGAGCGCCCCACTGCAGAATCTGGTTCATGTGTTGAATGCTCGCTCAGCGCGATTGCAAGAAGCTGAGGTGTAGGAACTGGCAGTACCATATAGTCTTGAGTGAAAAGGAGACAACATGGCGGAAGAGAAGAAGAAAGCGAAGAAGGCAAGCGAGAAGAAGGAAACCAAGAAGAAGGCGACTAAGAAGAAGGCAACAGCGAAAGAAGCGAAGATGAGCATGGACGACATCCTGGATTCTTTGAGCTCCATGACGGTCTTGGAGCTGTCAGAATTGGTGAAAGCTCTGGAGGAGAGGTTCGGAGTGAGTGCTGCCGCGCCCATGATGGCCGTTGGAGTGGCCCCGGCCGCGGCTGCCGCCGCTGCCCCAGTAGAAGAAGAGAAGACTGAGTTCGATGTCATACTCAAGGATTTTGGGGCCCAGAAGATTCAAGTGATCAAGGCGGTTCGGCAGCTGACCGACTTGGGCTTGCGAGAGTCGAAGGACCTGGTCGAGGGTGTCCCGAGTCCCGTTAGGCAGGCTGTGACCAAAGAGGAGGCGGAACAGGCCAAGGCCAAGCTAGAAGAAGCCGGCGCCGTCGTCGAAATCAAGTAGGCGTCCGGCACTGGCTCTAGGAGCTGTCCGGTGCAGTCTCACCAAGTGTGGCCTTTCTGCTACCTGCTCTGAGGTAGAACAGGGCCAGGAGGGCCACAGTGAACTGTCCCGCTTCGGCCACCTGGCTCCAGCGCAGAGTACCGAAGTACAGCGTCTCATCGGCCCGAAGGAACTCCAGGAAGAACAAGCCTGACGAGTTGAGGAGAAGATAGAGAACGGCCACCATGCCGGGTGCCAGCCGACGATGTGTTCGTGTACAGAAAAGCGCCGCCAGTAGGACGAAGATCACCAGGTTCAGGGCGCTCATCATGGCCTGGGTGGGGTAGCGAAAAGCCATGATGCCATAGATATCCCTGAGATCGTAAGCGAGAAAGCCTCTGGTGACGAGCCCGTATCCGTAGCCATTGAGCAGGCAACCTATCCAGCCGATGGCTTGCCCCAGAGCCAGTCCAGGGGCCAGCATGTCGGCTAGATGCCAGAAGGAGGTCTGGTTCCAGAGACTGTAGCCGATGAGTCCCAATACCCCTGCCACGAAGGATCCTTGAAAGGCCAGGCCACCTTGCGAAAGGGCGAATATCTCCCTGGGATGGACTGCGAAGTAAGGCCAATAGATGGCTACATAGGCGATTCGACCGCCAATGATGCCTGCGAGCAGGGCCCACAAGGCTGCATCCATGACGGTCCTGACATCGGCCTTCGTCCACCTGCTCACGAGATAGGTGACTAGGAGGCCGAGGATGATGGCCAAGCCCATGAAGGCTGCATAGGAAGATATTGACAGGCGGCCCAGATGCAGTACAATAGGACCCATCGGTTACCCTTGTGCACTCCTTCTCCGGATTCCGGACGGACGCGCCCAGGTCTCGTTCTTCACCCGCCAGTCCGCGCACGTCACCGCCGGCCGTGCTCCCTTCGCGCTGTACCCCATCGGT
Source organism: Chloroflexota bacterium (assembly GCA_030613785.1). Lineage (GTDB taxonomy): Bacteria > Chloroflexota > Anaerolineae > UBA7937 > B3-Chlor > JAUWLF01. The sequence continues at coordinate 7,133 of JAUWLF010000083.1, forward strand.
ATCTGATCATGTGGCACCATGGCAGCGGGTGGTGGCGTGCAATCGGAGCTTGTGGACGCTAATGATATCACGAAGGAGATGACAAGTAAAGTGCCAGGCCCGTGGGTGTTGGCTAGACACAAGGGCTCTGTGCAGCGACTCGACTTGGGATCACGCCATGCGCTGGACTGGAAATGCAGCGGTGGCTTGAGGAGATGTGTTTGCACATCGTCGTCGTGCCGTCTTTGTTTTTTTCTTTTGGCATGCGGTAGGATATGATTGAAGTGGTCGGCGACTGAGAGTATCACAATCGGTGGGGGAAGCCAATGCAGATCACCTGGTATGGGCATTCCTGCTTCAGGTTGCGTAGCAGGAAAGGAACAGTGGTCACAGATCCCTATGGCAGCGAGCTGGGGTATGATCTTCCTCGGCTGCGAGCAGATATAGTGACGGTCAGCCATGAGCATCCTGACCACGACAACGTGAAGGCTGTGAAGGGGAAGCCCATGATCATCGATGGGCCCGGAGAGTATGAGATCAAAGGGATCTTTGTGATCGGCATTCCCACCTCTCAAGGCGACGGGCAAGGAGGGCCGGAGAGCCGCAACACGATCTATCTGTTCGATCTTGAAGGAGTCACTGTCTGCCACTTGGGAGACTTGGTCCGTGTTCCTACCCAGTCGGAGGTGGAGGAATTAAGCGATGTAGACGTCCTGTTGATTCCGGTGGGAGGGGGCAACGCTATAGGTGCTGCCAAGGCGTCGGAGGTGATCAGTCTTCTGGAGCCTAAGGTTGTGATTCCCATGCATTATGGAATCGAGGCGGTGAAAGGATTGAAGCTGCAGCCAGTGGAGCATTTTCTGAAGGAGATGGGGATCAAGGAGATTGTTCCTCAGGACACGGTGAAGCTGACCAAGGGTGGATTACCGTCTGAGACGCAGGTCATAGTCATGAAGTGCTGAGGGCAGGTTTGGAGCTGCTGCTGAAGGGAGAACAGGGGTTGATTGACCGGGACAGGATTGAGCAGGCGGTGAGAGAGATCATCGCGGCCATTGGAGAGAATCCGACTCGTGAAGGTTTGGTGAGCACGCCAGTGCGCATCGCCGAGATGTATGCGGAGGTCTTCTCGGGTGTGGATCAAGATCCGAAGGAGCTACTGGCGGTTGGCTTCGAGGAGGAAAAGCACGAGGAGATGGTGGTGCTGAAGGACATACCATTCTATTCCATGTGCGAGCATCATTTCCTGCCTTTTCACGGCCTGGCACATGTGGGTTATATTCCGGCGGGACGGCTGGTGGGCATCAGCAAGCTGGCCAGGGTGGTGGAGGTTCTGGCGCGGCGCCCTCAGCTCCAGGAGCGCCTGACGGGCCAGATCGCTGATACCATCATGGAGGCACTTCACGCTCGTGGAGTAGGCGTGGTGATCAAAGCTGAGCATCTGTGCATGACGATGAGGGGCATCCGGAAGCCGGGGAGCCAGTTGGTCACCTCAGCCAATCGGGGCATCTTTCGTCGCTACCCAGCCACGCGCGCCGAGTTCTTCTCCATTCTGGGTATGGCGGATGCTGGCAAGGGGTAGGGTTTAAGGGTGAGCAGCTTCAACGTTCGCATTCTGGATCTCCACACTCCAGACGAGATACGGGCGGAGATGGAGAAGGTAGGCGCCTCTGTGCCAGGCATGAAGATCATGATGCCGAAGGCCTCCTTCAGAGTAATCAAGGTGGAGGGTCTGAAATTCGCCGCAGCGAACATCATCAAGCAGGAGATGTTGGCTCGAGGGGGTGAAGCGGTCATCTCGCGTCAGGTCTACTCGACCAAGGACGTGGATAGCGACGTGCTGCTCCTGGGTACCGAGCGACATTATCAAGATCTCCTCAGGAAGCTCAGGGTGCAACCGTTCAAGAGCCTGGGGGCGATAGCGTCGGAAGTGGAGCAGGCTCTCGTGCGCCACGCTGGCAAAGAGTTGGGAAGCCTGAGCATCGCAGGCAGGGCCTTCGACTGGGGGGACAGAACGTACATCATGGGTGTGGTCAACGTGACACCTGACTCGTTCTCCGGGGACGGCCTGGGAGATGACATCGAGGCGGCGCTGGCTCAGGCGGAGCGGATGATAGAGGAGGGGGCGGATCTTATTGATGTGGGTGGGGAATCCACCCGACCTGGCTCGGAGCCCATTAGCATCGAGGAGGAGTTGGGTCGGGTTGTTCCAGTGATTGAGGCGCTCGCCCAGCGAGCCGACGTGCCCATCTCCATAGATACCTACAGGGCAGAAGTGGCTGAGGAAGCAGTGACGGCGGGTGCTCATCTGGTCAACGATGTCTGGGGTCTTCGCATGGAACCCGAGATTGCCGAGCTGGCAGCCAGGCACCAGGTGCCGCTGGTGCTAATGCACAACCGCAGCCGTCCCAAGGACGCGGCGCAGACAGCGCGTCTGGGCGGACGCTACCTGGGGGTGGAGTACGAGGATCTGATGGCCGATGTCATCCGCGAATTGAGGAACAGCATCTCTCTGGCCGTGGAGGCAGGGGTTGAGAGGGAGAAGATCATCGTGGACCCGGGAATCGGCTTTGGAAAGACCGTGAAGCAAAACCTGCAACTGATGGCCAAGTTGGCGGAGCTCAAGGTGCTGGGGCGGCCGATCCTTCTGGGGCCGTCGCGCAAGTCCTTCATCGGCTATACCTTGGACCTCCCTCTCGACGAGAGAGTGGAGGGCACGGCGGCGGCAGTGGCCGTAGGCATCGCCAATGGCGCGGACATCGTTCGCGTCCACGACGTCAAGCAGATGGTGCGAGTGGCGCGCATGACTGATGCCATGGTCCGGCGGGGACGGGACTGAGTGGGGAGGCGGTGGCAGGCGGCAAAGGGAATGCGTCCTTGGATTGGGGATTCTGGACAGATGGCGGGTGGGAGACAGCACCCGCTGCGCTCGTTGCTTGTTCGCTTCTTGACAAGCCATCATGGGCCGGGGTAGAATGTAGGTGCGAAGCATTTGCAGATAGGTGATTTGATGACACTAGCCTCGGACGACGAAATGCTGGAGGTGCTGCGCGCGGAGGGGAAGCGTATCACGCCTCAACGCAGCCTGCTGCTGCGGGTGCTTCGGGACAGCGACGGACACCTGGACGCCGATGAGATCTACCGTCGAGCACGCGAGAAAGACCAACGTATCAGTCTGTCGACCGTGTACCGCAATCTCAACGTGCTGAAAGAACTGGGTCTGATCATCGAACTCCATCTGGATCAGGAGCACCATCACTACGAACTGAGAGATACGGCTGAGCACCATCACCTGATCTGCTCGGATTGCGGCCGGGTGGTCGAGTTCGATAGTCGCTTGGTTGGGAAGCTGAGAGACCAGATCAGCGAGGAGAAAGACTTTCTGATCACAAGGGTTCACATCGATCTGGTGGGCCTCTGTAGTGAGTGCCGCGACGAGAGCGACTGAGCTTTCGGTGCTCTATCCTCGGCTAAGCCGAAACTCCCACACCCCATCAGTCCTCCAGGAATTGATACCGCCTCTTCCCAGGCGGGGTGCAGTCCTGCTGGCGCTTGATGGAGAAGACCTCGAAGTTGTTTCCCCCCACATCTGAGTGAAGCAAACCGTCGTTGTGCCTGCCCTGGCCGGTGAGCAGCTTGAGCGCCTCGCTACACTGGAGGCCGGCGATGGCAGAGGCAGTTGAACACAAGATTCCTGCTGTGACGCAGGTGGTCGCCACGCCGGAGGGTGGAGCCTCTCGGAAGACGCACGATAGGCAGGACGTCCGACGCGGGATGATGTTCATCGTCATGCCGCAACTCGCTACGGCGGCACCGTTCATGCAGGGGATGTCGTGCTTCACAGAGGTGTCCTTCGTCAGATAGCAAGCCTGGCGGTGCTGGCGGCGCACCTTGAAAACCCTCTCCGGCCCCACACTGTCTCGTAGTTGATGTCTCATGTCGAAGGTCAAGACGCTCTTGGTCGTCAACCCCGTCCGCAGCCGGCAGACCGCGAAGCGGCTGACTGGGACGGAGGAGGCTCTCCAGCGGCTGAGCGTCCGCCATGACCTTGCATTCACGGAGCTGAGAGGCCACGGGATAGCGCCTGCAACTCAAGCTGTGGAGAAGGGGTACGAGACTATAGTAGCTGTGGGTGGGGATGGTACTGTGAATGAAGTGGTCAATGGTGCGTGCGGCGGTGGGGGGTCTGAAGGTGGCGCCCAAGGCCAAGATGGACGATGGATTGCTCGACGTGCTGGCGATCGCGGAAGTGCACTGGCTGCAAATCTGTGCGCTGTTCCCCAAGGTCTACTGGGGCATGCACATTGAAAATGCGGTCACTGGCCACTTCCGCCCTCGGGAGGTGCGGTTCCAGGCGGAAAAGGGTGTAAGGATACGCCTGCACGCAGAGATAATCTGTCATACGGCTGCCACGTTCAGCGTAGTCGCTGGAGGGTTGAGGATCAGGTGTCCGTTGACACCTCTCCGTAGCAGAAGTGAGAACCGGTCATTCTGAGCGCGAGCGTAGTGACGGCGAAGAATCTCGCTCTTTAGATAGGTCAGCCTCTTGTCTAGGGAGAGCGAGGTTCTTCCACTCCTTCTCACTCAGAGCAACCTTGCTTTCGCTCCAGAATGACGCGGGGTGAGAATCGCCGTGGTGGGATTCTAGTGTTCTTTCATCACCAACGGTGCATAGCTGTCGAAAGTGTAGTCCACCCGAAACCCCATTATGTTCAACCGTTTTTCTGAGCTCGCGACCGGCAAATGCGCGATCACCAAGTACTGGTAGATGCTATTGTCCACAATGTTGTGACCATCGTTGGCCGCCACCTGTGCTACGAAGGCGCCTGCAGAGGTGTCCGAATACGTGACATCAGTCACCCCCTGGATCACAACATCGCCGTCCAAGCCGACACCAGCGGCCCGGAACCAGAAGTCCGCGCTTGGATCGTCGTCATAGCCGTAGACGACCAGCTTGGTGATACGCGCTCCTTGGGGCAGATGCAAGCCTGACGCATACAGTGTCGCGTCCCGTAGAGTTGATTCCTGGGTTGTAGTCAGCCAGCCTGCTGCGGATTGGTATCCAATGGTGTAGTCGGTCGGCTGCATTTCTCCGGAGGAGATCGAGTAGTAGCCGGGGCCTCCGGGCACGGGGGTCGGCTCGGCGTGGGCAGGGCTGCTCCACTCGGCCCTGGGCATGCCCTGCTGTTCCGCCGGGGATGGGACGGCCGCTACAGTGGAAGCCGCCCACAGGGCTAGCAGCAAAGCCGCGATTATCCCCGCGTTTGTGGCCAGGACGATACCGATGATTCTTCTCGTTGTCACTTCCTTCATCCTCCTTTCTATCGTAGCTATTCCTGGAACGAATTATACCACGGGTTGCATAGCTCTGCCAAGACTCTGCTCGCACAGCTTGTGGTCAGCATACAAGCAGTTGGCTAGAAGTAGGGCGAGCCTAGCGGACCGCACGAAGTATTTCCATATGCAGCCGGGCCCATTGGTCCACACTCAGCTCCTGCGCTCGCTGCCTCTCGTCAAGGCCGCAGCGGTGCAGGGCCTCGACAACTTGGTTAGCGGGCAGATTCAACCCGTGAGCGAGGGAGTTACGGAGCTGTTTTCGCCGTTGGGCGAAGCCCGCCCGCACAACTTTGAAGAACGCGTCAGGGTCCTCCACCATGGTGGGCGGGTGCTCGTAGACGTCAATGCGCACCACCGCCGAAGTGACCCGAGGAGAGGGGTAGAAGGCGCCGGGGGGTGCCTTGGCGACGATACGAGGCTGGCCGTAGAACTGTACGCTGACTGCCAGCAGGCTCATTGCCCCGGGGCCGGCCACTATCCGGTCGGCCACCTCCCTTTGCACCGTCACTACCATGAGGGATGGCTTCCGCCTGGCCTCCAGGAGATGGCGCAGTATGGCCGAGGTGATGTAGTAGGGGAGGTTGGCTACCACCTTGTAGGGAGAAGAAACCAGGTCGGCAGGATCGATGGCCAAGATGTCGCCCGGTACGACTTCCACGTGTGGATAGGAGGACATCGATTCGTGCAGCAGTGGTATGAAGCGTTCGTCGACCTCCAAGGCGATGACTCGGGCCGCTCTCTGGGCCAGAGCCTGCGTCATGGAACCCAGGCCAGCTCCAATCTCGAGAACGACGTCTTCCGGCCCGATGTCGGCGGCGGTGATGATGCGCCGAAGCAACCCCTCGCTAACTAGGAAGTTCTGTCCAAGCCCCTTGTGTGGCTTGATTCCGAACTTCCTGAGCAGTCTCTTCACGGACGGCGGTCGAAGCTCTGCGTCATCCACAGCTCCTACCTCTCGCGGGGATAGGAGGGCAGTATCCATCGTATTTTGTCGGGGGGCGGTACAGGTGTAAGGAGATAGACGTCCACCCAGTGGTGAATGCTGGGGGGCCAGACGTCATCATCGTAGCACAGATCAATGTGTTTGCCTCGTACGCCAAGGTCGCCAGCTAGCCCTATCCCATACGTGGGCACGTACATCCAGGTACCCAGGGGGATCACCTCTCGATCGACGGCGATGATCCCCTTACGGGCCGGCAGACCCATGTAGGTTCTGCCGTACCAGGGAGCATCACGTGGCGTGCCGGCGGTGGAGGCGGTATAGGCGGTCGCATAGGATCTGTATTTGCGCCAGTAGGTCTTGGTGCCCTCGGGGGTCTGTACTTCCCGAAGCACGATCTTCGTGCCGTAGGCTATGATCTCGGTCGTGGGCGGAGTCTCCACCCATTCCTCCTCGGTGACCCGTTCCGACTCCTCGTCGTTCTCATAGACGACGCGCACCAAGCGTCGCTTCACACCTGCGGCGCCGGCCTGATCCAGACGCTGGTTGTCCAGCTCCAACGTCTCATCGGCCTGCCACACCGTCTCAAAAGGTATCGGCTCTTCCTCAAGAACGACCTGCTCCTGTACTCTTATCACGCGTACGATCATGTTGTCGTAGACGTCGGTCTCCAGGCTGGGGATGGTGTAGTCCTTGCCCACCAGTTCGATGGACTCCTGCCTCAGAACCTGCTCCACAGTATCTGCGTGGCTGCGAGTCTTGACCCGGCGCCCGTCGCCGAGGATGACTAGAGGCTTGGAGCGTTCGATATAGACTTGAATGCCGGCGGAGACCTGAGTTCCGAGGTCGGGGGTGATCCCATCTCCCAGATAGACAGTGACACCTTCCTCGAACAGGGCTTGTCCCACTGTGGGACCGGTGGTTAGCACGGTGATGGGCACCCCACCGTCATAGACCGTGATCGGCACAGCTCGGAGAACCACGACTCTTAGAGGGTGTTGATGCCACAATCCGGCGGGATGGGGATTGGGGCTGCCAGCCTGTGAGTCCAAGGATGAGTCGAGGGGCAAGCGCGCCCGGGTGTCGGTCTCCTCCCCTTCGACAATGACCTTATCGTGGCGGCTGATGGACAGTCCAGCTTCGCGCAGAAGATCTTCAAGAGTGCTTGTGTGGGTACCGAACTCCAAAGTGCGGCCATCAGCTTCCATGGTGACCAGCAGTGCTCGGCGAATGACTATGGGCTCCTCGTCCTCCAAAGGCGCATCGAGGGGGCACATCACGATGTCTTCAGGGTTGAGTTGGATACCAAGTTCGTCCAACAAACCGGCGACAGAGGTCTGATGAGTGCGGACGGTGAAGGATCGATCGTTGATGATCAGTTTCACCTCCCGCCGCGTGGAGACGTAGCCCAAGACCATGGCGTTGCCCACGACGAAGAGAAGCAGGATGGCTACTAGCCCACCCCGAGGACGCCAGCGTGCTACTCGAGAAGTGTGCTGCGCCACCTCTTCGCCATGCGGTTGGGTTGTGGAGCGCGAAGACATGATTCCCACCCGAAGCAGTATGGGCTCATCCTACTGTCATGAAAAAAAGGGGCGAGTATCTGCGCCCGTCCCTTTCTATCGTGCTCTGAAGTGGTCGTGCACCCTCTTTCGATTCTGTTCTCCCGGCTTACCAAGGCCAGTTAGCTCCAACCAGGTGACCCTGCGGCGCCCAGAAGTGACTACTTACCGCTGCTTCCTTCCGGACCTGACGGAGTTCATAGGCTTCTGCCGCGCAAGACCCAGCCTTCAACGCCACTTTTCCCCAGCAGTCTCGTGAGGCAACAGAGCCTCAAGAGGGCTTTCGATCCCGCTATAGCGGATTGCGGGTACAGGGCACCGCTAGCTCCCCATCTAGCACGACCGCAAGCATATTACCTCAAGATGCAGGAAAAGTCAAGGCGGAGAGGGCGGGATTCGAACCCGCGAGGCTTTGACGCCTACACGATTTCCAATCGTGCGCACTAGACCGGACTATGCGACCTCTCCTCCACGCAGATTATACCATTCGACGGGTGTTCGTTCAAGTGTCTGCGTATCGTTGGCAGAACCTCCCACGGCCCACCGGGACGCACGAAAGAAGAAGGGTGGTATCCGGTTACGGATACCACCCTCGTGGCGGCGGATTCTCGGTGCAGGGATGTGGGTCGGGTCCAGCCTGCTATGCTCCCTGAGTTCTACTGCGTTGGCTGGACGGCATCCAGTTGCAGGACCTCACCGGTGCGGCTCCACAGGCCTTCGTGACCGTTGATCTCGTATCTACCGTGACCTCTGAGGTAGACCCGCCCGCTTCCCGAGGCCGTGAACTCGATCAGGCCTCCAGTCATCCACACGGTGATCTGCTGCCCCGAGGCGTAGATGGTGCCCGACCAGCCCCAGAGGACGGTAGCGCCGCCAGGCGCCTCCCACCTGCGGCCGTGACCACTGGCCTCCAGGGTCTCGGCGTCCTTGATCCAGACGAAGCCCACGCCGTGGCCTTGGATCTCCACCTCGCCGTCCCCGCGAACAATGGCCAGGCCGGCACCTTTGGCCCAGATAGTGCCCGTGCCGCTGAACTGATCAGCGCTAGCCACCGAGGCCAACGGCAGAGTCAGTGCCAGGAGCAAGGCCAGCAAGACGATCGTTCTCCTTTTCATTTCACCACCTCCTCTGTCTTATCGGCTTCTTACTGTGGATGGGGAGATCTCTCCCTAACCCACCTGCATTATCACCGACGCCTGTTGCGCGGGCATTACCCCAGTGTAAGAGATGTGTAAAACAAAAGGGTGGATTCTGCAATCCACCCTATCGGTCTCCCTCAGAGGAGGTGTTGTGTCTACTGCTCCTGTTTCGTGGCCTCTTCCTCCGCCAGCTTCCTGCGCAGGACCTTGCCTACCATCGTTTTGGGCAGTTCGTCACGGAACTCGACATAGTAGGGGATCTTGTACTTGGCTAGCTTGTCTCTGCAGAAGTCCCTGATGTCATCCACGGTGGCGGTCTCGCCTGGCTTGAGCACAACCCAGGCCTTCACTGTCTCGCCTCGCTTGGGGTCGGGGATGCCAGCCACGGCTGCTTCCTGAATCTTGGGATGCTCGTATAGCACATCCTCTACCTCGCGGGGATAGATGTTGAAGCCGCCGGCGATAATCATGTCCTTCTTGCGGTCCACGATGTAGAAGTACCCGTTCTCGTCCATCTTGGCGATGTCGCCGGTGTAGAGCCACCCTTCACGCAGGGCGATCTGCGTCTCCTCCGGCATGTTCCAGTACTCCTTCATCACGCTGGGCGACCGCAGGACGAGTTCGCCGACCTCGCCCAGCGGCAGGTCTTTGGTTCCTGTCTCCAGGTCTACGATCTTGCCCTCCACGTCGGGCATGGGCATGCCGATGCTGCCTTCTACATTCATCCCATACATCGGGTTGCAGAACGTGGCCACCGCGCTCTCGGTGAGGCCAAAACCCTCGACCAGTTTGCCGCCGGTCAACTCCTCGAACCTCTGTTTGACGGCCGAGGGCAAAGCCGCAGATCCGCTGATGCAGGCCCGGATGGACTTGACGTCGTACTTGGCGATATCGGGGTGGGAGTTGATGGCGTTGTACATGGTGGGCACACCCATGAAGAGAGTGGGCTTGTACTTGTTGATGGCCTTCAGCAGCGCATCCATGTCCCGCGGGTTGGCGATAAGGATCATGGGTGCGGCGATGGTCACAGCCCAGGCCATGACGGTCACCATCCCGAAGATGTGGAAGAGGGGAATCGCCGCCAGATGACTCTCCCCGGCGATCCTCACGTCGGGGAGCCAGGCTGAGCACTGCTGCACGTTGGCTACCAGGTTGCGATGAAGCACCATCGCAGCTTTGGGAACGCCGGTTGTGCCGCCGGTGTACTGGAAGAGGGCGATGTCATCAGGACCTACCTCAACCTGTGGATGATCGGCCGGGTACTTCTCCAGCAGGTCCTTCAGCCACAGATCACCTCCAGCCAACTCGACGCGATGTCCCTCTTTCTTCTCCTTCAGAAGCGTGAATAGGAACCGGTCCATCCCGCCGAGGTGTTCTTTGATGTTGGTGACGATGACGTTCTTGACCTTGGTTTTGGGCTGAACCTGCTTGACCACCGGATAGAACAGGCTGAGGACGATGACCGTTTCCGCCCCTGAGTCGTTCAACTGGTGTTCGACCTCTCGTGGCGAATACAGGGTGCTGGTCGCCACCACGGCGCCACCGGCCTTCAGGATGGCATAGTAGCCGATGATGAACTGTGGGCAGTTCGGCACGTAGAGGGCGACACGGTCGCCTTTCTTCACACCCAGGTCAACTAGGGCGTTGGCCAGTCTGTTGACCAGCTCGTCTATTTCTTTGTAGGTTAGCTTGGTGTCGCCAAACTTGCCCGGCAAGATAGTGGCGATGGTGTCGGGGTATTTCCTGGCCGACTCCTCAAGATACCAGTGGAGGGGTACTTCGCGGTACTCGAGCGCATGGGGGACGCCTTCATCGTAGAACTTCAGCCATGGTTTCTCCATCTTGGTCCTCCTTCCACAATCTCCAAGCGCCGTTTCCCCTTGAGACCGCACTAGCACCCCATCTGTTGGCGGTGTGCTCGGGGAAAGCGACCTTCGCTGCTCTGTCTCCATTATATACGAAAGCCGGTCGGCCGTCAAGAGAGGGACGCTCGTGGCTGACCGGTCACAGGACTTGGAACTATGGTCTTGACAGCGCAGGGCCAATGCTATACAATGGGTATGGGAACCAGCAGTGCGATGATGGAAGCGAGGCGAAGAGATGTCGAACCCCCATCCCCTGGTGAACCTGGCTAGAGAAACGATAGAAAGCTATGTCCGTGGGAAGAAGGTCGTGAACGTGCCTGCCGAGGAAGAGTTGACGCCGGATATGAAGCAACAGGGTGGTGTCTTCGTCTCCATCAAGAAGAAGGGGCAGTTGCGCGGCTGCATAGGCACGATAGAGCCTCGCGAGGCGAACGTGGCACAGGAGGTGATCCACAATGCCATCTCCGCTGCCGCGCGAGACCCACGCTTCCCACCTATCAGCCCCGAAGAATTGGACGATCTGGACATCTCCGTTGATGTGCTCACCACCCCTGAACCCATCGAGAGCCTGGATCAGTTGGATCCCAAACGGTATGGCCTGATCGTGCAGTCGTTGGAGAACCCGCTCAAGCGAGGGCTGCTGCTTCCGGACCTGCCCAGTATCAAAACTGCGGAGGAGCAGTTTCACCACACGAAGGTGTTCAAGGCGGGGATAGCTGACGATGAGCCCGTACAGATGTATCGCTTCGAGGTGATTCGATACACGTAGGCTTCTGCGGCTCTGTTC
>JAUWLF010000041.1 GCA_030613785.1 Chloroflexota bacterium
GAGCAGTTATTGGACAGGTATGGACCCCCGGAAGCGTTCAGGGCTCATTCCGCAGGGGTGCCCGAGCGACGATATGCTGAAGTGAACCTGTACTATCCTGAATACGGCTTCATGTGTCAACTGGAATTGCCGATCAACAGTGTCCAGCTTCAGTCGGAGACGAAAGTGGTGCGAGCTTGGTACTTCGCTCCCACCTTACTAGACGAGCTTGTTGATCCGCGCGACGGCGTCCCGTTCCCCCCAAGGGAGTACATGGATGATGTCTTGCAAGACTGGCAGGGCTACGGACCGATAGAACTGGAATAGCGTGATCAGGGTTGTCGAAGGCCTGGTGGCACGCGGGAAGCGGCGCGGGCGCAGGAGGGCGCCGGCTTGTTTGCGGAAGGAGAATAGGCCATGAGATTCAAAGTGCTGGCGATGATCGGAATCGTCCTGGGTCTCGCGCTCCTCGCCTCGGTGGCCCTGGCAGGCTACCCTGACGAAGGGTTTGGCGTGGCGCGGACTGACACCTGGGTGATGAACGTGCATCACACCCTCGATGCCAACGTCTTGGTCACCTACATCGACCGGTCGGGCTATCCCAGTGCAAACGTGGCCAAGGCCATCTCGCCCACCTGGAACGCCAAGTTCGCTGCCACCGACCCTGGCCTGGACAGCGGCTGGCTGGGCTCCGCGTTCGTCGATTCGCTTCGACCGATCGTCTCTGCGGTCGAGGCGCACTGGGGGGAGGTACCGAGAGGAGACGGCCAGAGCGCTGCCGGGTACATAGACGTGCCACAAGGCTCCAATGAGCTATACTTCCCCGGCGTCTCCAAGTCGGGATATTGGAGGAGCAGGGTCAGCATACAGTGCGTGGACACGGTGGACTGCGACGTCTCCATGACCTACCGGGATCGAGAGGGTGCCGTAGTCACCGGCAGCCCCTTCCTGGACACCATCGAAGCTGGCTCACAGGAGAGCTACGACCTTTGGGATCCCTCCGTCAACCCCAACATTCCAGAGCAGCAGTACACGCCATCCCCGTGGTTCGGCAGCCTACAGGTGACCTCCACCGGCGAGATAGCTGGGGTGGCGGTGACGCACGCTCGAAAAGGGCATGCCTCAGCCTACAACTCCTGCGTGCCAACCGGCGACGCAACGGTCTATTTCCCCGCGCTCAACAGGAGGAACTTCGGCGGCGACTGGCAGGGCCAATCCGATTGGTCAACCCTCTCGGTGCAGAACACCAACGCCTTCACCATCACCGCCTACCTCAGCTTCTACAAGCGCGATGGGACCCTGGAACTGAGCTTCGCAGAAGAAATCGCCCCCAATGCGTCCGCCGCCTACAACATGAAGACAGATACGAGATTCGAGGACCTGGGCAACAGGTTTGGAGGTTCCGCCATCGTCACCTCCACCCACCCCATCGTGGGGTCGTGCAGCGGTATCCGCGTGCCGTACGACGGATTGTCGGCGGCGTACACAGGTGTCCCGGGTGGCTCCAGCAAGTTGGTGTTTCCGGTGGCTTATCGGGTCAAGGCGGGGACCGCCTGGCGCAAGTATTCCGGGGTGGTGGTGCAGAACGTCGATCCGGAGAACGAGATCACCATCTACACCCACTGGTTCCAAGCTGGCGGGGAGGAGTACATCGAGATCATCAGCGACATACCTGCCAACGGCTCTCATGGCTACAACACCAGGTACGGCGACCACGCCGGCACCCTTGCTGGCCTCGGAAACGACTGGTCCGGGACCGTCGTCGTTACGACAACAAGCCCGCTGGGCATGGCGGCCGTGGCCCACAACACCATCAAGTACCCTGACTACGCGTACCTGACGAACTACAACGGGCTGCCGGTGGACTAGTACACTGGCACCCAAGTTTCGCTATGTTGTCATTGCGAGGAGCGCTAGCGACGAAGCAATCTCCTTCTGTGCTGAACAAGTGACTTCTTATGGGTAAGTGGAGATTGCTTCGCTCCGCTCGCAATGACAGGATTACCAGAACTTTGGTTACGATCTACTAGCTACTGGATAGTGATCCGATGGGGATGATAGGCCAGTTGAATCCACCCACTGGCTTGGAGTCGTCCAGAACCTCCGAGGTCTCAAGGACAAGTCGGCAACTTATCCTACGCCTGCCGTCCTCTGCTAGTTGAGAAAGGGTTTCAGATTGCGGCTCCGGCTGGGATGGCGCAGACGTCGTAGCGCCTGGGCCTGGATCTGCCGGATGCGCTCGCGGGTCAGACCCAACTTCTCCCCCACCTGTTCCAGAGTGTAGTCCTCCCCATCCTCGAGTCCGTATCGCAAACGAAGGACACGGGCCTCCCGAGGCGTGAGGGACTCCAGAGCATCTTCAACCTGCTCCCCCATCAAGGAATGGGAGGCCATGAACGAAGGCGTGGGAGTCATGTCATCCTCAATGAACTCCGCCAGCGTGCTTTCCTCCTCCTCCCCAACAGGGGTCTCCAGAGAGAGAGGTTGCCCTCCCAGGCGCCAGAGATCGCTCACCCTCTCGGGAGAGATCTCCAGCTCCTCCGCCAGTTCCTCGTTACTTGGCTCTCGGCCCAGTTCCTGTGCCAACCGCTTACCAACCCAGTTCATCTTGTTCAACTCATCGACGATGTGAGCCGGCAGGCGGATGGTACGACCTTGATCGGCCACAGCCCTCAGAATGGCCTGACGGATCCACCAGGTGGCATAGGTGCTGAAGCGGTGTCCCTTGTCTGGATCGAACCTCTCTACGGCCTTGATCAATCCCAGACTGCCCTCTTGCATGAGGTCGGACAGCGGTAGACCGCGCCCCAGATACTTGCGAGCGATGCTGATCACCAAGCGCGAGTTCGCCTCGATGAAACGTCGCCGAGCCCTATCCCCGCGCTCGACCTTCGCTTCGAACCGCTTTCTCTCTTCGACATCGATGTCGGCCTCGAACTCTGCCAGATGCCTCTGGGCACCCTCACCCTCCCTGCAAGCCGACGCCAGCTCCCTCTCCTCCTCCGCGCTCAGCAGAGGAATGGTCCCCACCTCCTTCATGTACAACGAGATGACGTCGTCACTAGCCACACCTTTGAACGAGGTGGGATCCCGTTTCTCTTCAAGGTCCGCAAGTAACTCAGCGGTATTCAACATAGTGTCTTCCAACTCCAATTCTTTGACCCTCATGATCCTCCCCCTGGCAACGGCCTTCCTTCGAGAAGGCCGAAAAACGCTTGATCAACTCAAATGAGTCCGTCAATGGACTCCTCAACAGGTTAGCTAGCAGTTTGATAGGAATCCTCGCAATGAGCCTGCGAGAAATCTGGAAGGAACCTGTCCAACTGCTCCCTGTGTAGTCTGTAGTAGACATGTACTCCATCTTTCCTGTAGACCACCAATCCGGCGTTCTCCAGGACTCGATAGTGATGAGACATGGCCGGCTTGCTCTTCTGGAAGGCACATCGAAAGTCCTCGCAACCCAGTTCCTCGCAGCACACCAACATCCTGACTATCTCATAACGGGTCGGGTCCGACAGGGCTTTGAACACCTTGATCGCTTCCTGCGAGAAATCGAAATCCACGTGCTCCCCCAGATAGATCGTTCCACACTTTTGGAATCGCTTAACAATAATAGCACGAAAGCGAACTCTTGTCAAGTCGGAATAGGTGACAAGAGAGATCCACAGAGGCAGCCCACCATCATCTCATAGATTTTCCCAATCATCCCTCATAATTCCGCGCTTTTTCTCTCGTGAACAACCAAAAGCGGCGTTGACGAGGCGCCAGCGCCGCTTGCTCTCCTCAGCCAACCGCTCTCTAGTACATGTACCTACGCCACACCTCGTGACCTTGCATCTTGCCGAGCAGCACCACTGCCGCGTAGCGTGGAACCACCGGCCGGGCGAGCAACCTCATCCCCGCCTCGTCGGGGATTCGACCGCCTTTCCGCTGGTTGCAGGGTATACAGGCGGTCACCACGTTCTCCCAGCCATGCTCTCCGCCCCGCGAACGAGGAACGACGTGATCAAGCGTGAGTTGTGCCTTGGAGGGCTGAGCGCCGCAGTATTGACACGTGTACAGATCCCGCGCCAAGATAGTCCGTCTCGTGAGGGGGATAAGTAACCTATGGGGCACCCGCACGAAATAGACCAAACGGATCACCAACGGCATATCCAGGGCCAGATTCTCCGAGCGGATCTTGGCCTCAGCCGCCTCGATGACTTCAGCCTTCTCCTTGAGGAGCAGGACCACGGCTCGTTGCACCGAGACGACGTGCAGAGGCTCAAAGGTGGCGTTCAGGACCAGCACGCCCCCCGACAGTCTGCCTTGCCAACTAGCGAAGATCCTCACCCCCTTCATGCACAAACGGACGGGAAAGCGCTCCCGCCCCTTCTCTCATCCAAAGACAGGGGAGGCAGGATTTGAACCCGCAACCTACGGTTTTGGAGACCGTTGCTCTACCAGCTTGAGCTACTCCCCTTCGTTCACGGATGCCTGGCGCCCTCCTACTGAGGGTCACGCTGTCAGCCAGGCCCTCTGGGACCCAAGAGCCTAAAGGGCTCCTGCTCTCCCAGCCTCTCTACTTGTTCCACAGGTGCAGGACAGCATGTCCTTCGCCAAACGCCCGGTCGCTGACTCTGATACTAGCATAAGTCGGCCCGCGATGTCAAGCGACGGCAGGGCCGCCTCGCCGCAACTGGACTCTCCGGCCGTTGTCCGTACCAGTCGTCGTAGGATATAATTGTGCGTGAGGACTCGAATGATGTACAGCCTCGATGACACGATCAGCGCCCCATCCACCCCGATCGGAGAGGGCGGTATTGGCATCGTCAAGATGAGTGGGCCTGAGGTCTTGCCCATCCTGCAGACCATCATCCAGCCTTCCCAGGCACAGAGTCAGCGAGACGTACCCTGGCAGCCTCTTTCCCATCGTCTGTACCATGGACACGTAGTAGACCCCGAAAATCAGGAGGTCGTGGACGAGGTTCTGGTGTCCTACATGAAGGCCCCTCACACGTACACCCGCCAGGATGTAGGTGAGATCAACTGTCACGGCGGGATCGTGCCCTTGCAGCGGATCCTGGAACTGACCCTGCGTCATGGAGCGCGACTGGCCAGCCCCGGTGAGATGACACTGCGCGCCTTTGTGTTCGGTCGCCTGGACCTGGCCCAGGCGGAAGCGGTGCTGGACGTTGTGCGCGCCAAGACGGAGGCCGGACTGAGGGTGGCCGTCGAACAACTGGGAGGACGCCTCTCGGAGGAGATAACAAAGGTACGGGCAGAGTTGGTGGATGTCCTGGCCTACCTGGAGGCGACGATAGACTTCAGCGAAGATGAGATACCAGAGCGAGATGTCGCGACACCGCTGAGGAAGGCCGCACGGAGGTTAGGCGAGCTGATCAAGAGCGCTGACCAAGGCATGATCTATCGACAAGGAATGAGGGCAGCGATCGTGGGGAGGCCCAACGTCGGCAAATCGAGTTTGCTGAACGCGCTGCTTCGCACCAATCGAGCCATCGTCACCCCCATCCCGGGTACCACACGCGACACCCTGGAAGAGACCATCAATCTGCAAGGGATCCCTTTGACGCTGGTGGACACAGCGGGGATAGGCGAAAGCGAGGACATGGTGGAGAGACTGGGCATCGAGCGCAGCCGTCAAGCGTTGAGCAGGGCCGATTTGGCCCTGATGACGGTGGATGTCAGCGAGCCGCTACAGGAGGCAGATTGGCGGATTTCCAGGCTGATAGGGAAGAAATCCTCTATCCTGGTAGCGAACAAGATAGACCTACCGGCGGTGCCGGTGCCTGAAGACCTGCTGCCGGAGGCCAAGAAGATCGAGGTCTCGGCTCTCACGGGGAAGGGGCTGGAAGACCTCGAGGAGGCGATCGTCAAGGTCATCTTCTCCGGGCAAGTGATAGCCTCAGATGCCCCACTGGTCAACAATCCTCGCCACAAAGACATCTTGCATACCGCGCTGGAGCACGTACGGGCGGCTGAGGAAGCCTCCGATCAAGAGATGCCAGCAGATTTCGTCGCCATAGATTTGACAGCAGCGGTGAATGCCCTGGGCGAGATCACTGGCGAAACCGTGACGGAGGACCTGCTGGAGACCATCTTCAGCAAATTCTGCGTGGGCAAGTGAGAGAGGGTCCCCACGCATGTGCGGGAATGGATCGCCCCACTGAGGTCTGCAACAGTCGGGGGACGCTTACGCCCTTTGTTGCGGCGAGGTGCGCGGTCTGCCGTCGGCTCTGGAGACGCCTCTTCCATAGCCAGGAGCGACAGGGACTTGGGTTTGAGGCCAGCGATGTGCTATAATCGAAATACGAAGGATCTCACCACGCACGAAGCCTATATGAGCGAGGCCATGGCCGAAGCCGAGGCTGCATATCGGGATGGAGACGTGCCCGTCGGCGCCGTGGCGGTTCGCGAAGGGCGTATCATAGCCCGGGGGCACAACTGCAAGGAGGCGCAGGGAGATCCCACGGCCCACGCGGAGATGATAACTCTGCGCAAGGCGGCTGAGGCTCTGGGAGGGTGGCGTCTGGCTGACGTTACCCTGTACTGCACAATGGAGCCCTGTCCCATGTGCGCTGGCGCGATGGTTCTGGCTCGACTGCCGCATCTCGTCTACGCGGTGGATGACCCTAAGGCTGGCGCAGCGGGGTCAGTGCTCGACTTGCTCCGCTCACCCAGACTCAACCATCAGGTGCGGGTGACAGCGGGAGTCCTATCTGACGAGGCGAAGGAGCTCTTGGAACTGTTCTTCAGGGGGCTACGCGAGTCCAGAGTCTGAGGAAACCACTGAGACATCATCCTGGAGGGGTGCCAGAGTGGACGATTGGGACGGTCTCGAAAACCGTTGTGGGGGCAACTCCACCGTGGGTTCGAATCCCACCCCCTCCGCCAGCATTCTTGCTGTCCGCACCGCCTAGGTCATCGTCGGACGTCTGTCTCCGACATCTGATCGAACGTCACCCAGGCAACCCCTGACGGCTCATTCCTCCCACCGCGAAATTCGCCCTCAGGTTCCAAGGATGAGCACGCTCACGTCGGGGGGCCATCGGCTGGCTGAGCAACCTCGACCTTCGTCCCACCCTCGGTCCCTACTTTGATCGCAACGACCGCCAGCCCTGCATACACCCAGAAAAGCACGACCGAGTGAGGAAAGTCCAGGTTGAAGAAGTAGTGATCGAGGAACCCTCCGGCCAGGGCCCCCAGCAGAGCCACGGCCAGGCCCAGAAGGAGAGGCTCAGCATCGGAATCCCTATCCATGCGTCGCCAAGCGCGCCAGGCGTACGCGAAGAACACGCCCACGATCAGCAAGAAGGAGCCCAAACCAATGAGGCCCATCTCCTCAGCGATGAGCAGATAGACGTTCGAGACGCCCAAGTACAGATCTATGGAAGGAGTGCCTCCAAAACCCACGCCTAGCCATGGATAGCGCGAGATGAGGGTCAGCGCATCCTTGTACTCGCCCAACCGCATCGCCGTGGCCCTGTCTTCCAGCAACAGCCCGGCCTGGAAGTGCTGGACGTACTCCCTGGTCTGGGGTATTACCAGGATCATGATGACCATCAGAGCCATCATCGGCAGGAGTCGCCGGTATCTAATCACTCCCAGAAACACCAGGGCTACACCGATGGCCCCGAAGGCGCCACGGGAGAAGGTCAGCAGCAAACAGGCCAGCATCACCGCGAGCATTGGCACCAGCCACACCCTCCTCAGCAAGGGTCGCCGGGCGAAAAGCTGGGGGGTCGTCAGCGTGATGATCATGATCAGCAGCCCCCCCAAGACGTTGGGATCTACCGACGTAGAGGTGGCACGCATGGGCAAGACTGGATTGTCCTCAATGAACCTCAGCACACCCCAACCAGAGGGGTAGTGAAAGACGCGCAGCATAGACAACAATCGCACGGTGAGCGGTTCGGGAAGGAAGTACAGAACCACCCCGATGAGAGAGGCCACGAAACCGACCAGTATGATGACCAGCACAATCTGCCTCAGTTGCCTGATGTCCCTGACGGAGTTGATTACCACGAAGAACACCGTGATGGCGATGATGATCTCCGCGAAGTGACGCAGCGTATCCCTTGTTACTCCGGAATGAGCGGTGCCCGCTATGAAGGCGGCGAACGCCAGCAGGATGAAGACCAAGATGGGCAGATCGAGAGAGGAGCTGACAAAGCTCTCCTGAGCGCGAGTGAGGATGCGAGCCACCCAGACACCGAATACCGCCAGGAGCGCCACGTCTAGAAACGTGGGATAGAAGCCTATGCTGAAGGGGATGGCGCCGAAGGGCAGCAAGCATACCACTATGAGCAGCACGGAGAGCCCCATCTGGGTGCTCCTCAGCATGGCCACGCCCACGCCCAGTGCTGCCAGCAGTGCCAGGACCATGAGAGGGGAAACCAGGGACAGTAACAAGCCGCCCACGACGCCCAGAACGACACTCGCCCCTACTAGGGCCAGTAGTATCGGCCGCCCGCCTCTCTGCAACCCCGAGCGCACGGTAAGAACCCAGTTGTCGATCACGGGATGGCCGGTTCCTTGCACGCCACGCAGATCACTGACAACCCATAGTGGAGATGCCCCTTCTGCAACGGCAACGTTTCCAATGAGTGAACCTCCACCAGCCAACGATCGACCACCGGCGGTAAGGGTATGATGTTCGCATGAGCGATCTGCTCGACGATCAGTCCGACCCTCTCCAGTTCCTCTGCGACCTGGGTCTTGGTGTGACGGCTGTTGATGTTCGAGGACAGGTGATGTTCGCTGCGCAAAGGGCTATGGGCCCGCAGGTTCACGATGAGACGCCTCCCTGGCTTCACCACTCTGCTCAAGTCCCCAAGAGCCAGCGTATCCTCATCTCACGTGCCCTTGCTGGACTCGAATTCCACGATGAGATCGCACACCCCTCCGATCTGCTCTTCCGTGAGCTCCGGAGCCACGGGCAAAGTGAGAACCTGGCGTGCGCACTGTTCTGTGACCGGCAGTGCACCCGTACCCAAGCCGAGATCCTGATAAGCCCCCTGAAGATGCACTGGCACGGGATAGTGAACGAGGGCCCCTACACCGTTGTCCCTCAGAAACGTCTGCAAGTCATCCCTGCACTTCGACGCTACCACATACAGGTGATAGCAATGCTTGCCATAGGTCATCTCCATAGGCGTCGTGAGCACAGCTTCTCGCAACAGGCGGTTGTACAGCCCGGCATGGTTCCTGCGCTTGGCGTTCCATTCATCCAAATGCCGTAGCTTCACCCTCAAGATGGCTGCCTGCAATTCGTCCAGTCGACTATTGATCCCTCTGATGGAGCTCACGTATCTCTCGCGCCACCCGTATTGGCGAAGAAGGGATAGCCGCTCGGCCAGCCCAGAGTCGCTGGTCACGATCATCCCGCCATCCCCATAGGCGCCCAGGTTCTTGGTAGGATAGAAACTGAAACAGCCCAGATCCCCAACGGAACCAGCTTTGCGGCCCTGGTACTCCGCCCCATGAGCCTGCGCCGCGTCTTCTATCACCTTGAGTTCATGTTCCCTCGCAACGGTGAGGATAGGGCTCATATCGGCCACCTGTCCATACAGATGCACCGGCAGTATGGCTTTCGTCACGGAAGTGATCTTGTCCTCTAGCTCCGAGGGGTCCATGGTGTAACTAATCGGGTCGATATCCACGAAGACGGGTTTGGCCCCGGCGAGCTCGATGGCAGCGACGGTCGCTACCGCCGTGTGGGAGACGGTTATCACCTCATCACCGGGCGCCAAGTCGCACGCCAGCAGAGCCAGATGCAACGCTTCCGTGCCCGAGCCCACGCCTACCGCGTAAGGTACACCGATGTAGGCCGCGAACTCCTCCTCGAAGTCTCGCACCTCCTGCCCCAGGATGAACCATCCACTCCTCAAGACGCGCTCGACTCCGGCATCGACCTCCTCCTTGATGGACTGATATTGAAGCTTCAGGTCGCTGAAGGGGATCACCCACTCACTCCCAGTAGTGTTCCTTGTTCTGGCGATAGAACTCTATGGCGTCACCCAAGCCGTCCCGAAGAGACACCTGTGGCTTCCAACCCAACGTCGTTTCGATCTTGCTGTAGTCCCCGTAGTAGTCGCCGATGTCTATGCGCTTCTTGTCTTCGGGGAAGGGCACCAGTCTGTAACTAGCCTCAGGACAGAGATCTATGAGCGTATCCACTATCTCCAGCAAGCTGACCGGTCGTGTACCACCTAGGTTGAAGACCTCGCCATTGACCGCGTTGCTGGCTCCGGCCAACAGGAAGGCTTCAACAACGTCATCCACATGGTTGAGGTCTCGCAGCTGCTTTCCATCCCCGTACACCGAGATCTCCTCCCCATCCACAGCCAAGCGGATGAACCACCCGATGAAACCTTGGCGGCTATGTTTGACCAGCTGGCGGGGGCCGTAGGTGTTGGTGAGCCGAAGGGACGTAGCCCGAACACCGTACACATTGCTGTATAGTATGTGATACCACTCCCCCGCCATCTTGTTGATGCCGTTGACATCGGTGGGATGCACAAGATGTCTCTCATCCACAGGAAGGTAATCAGGCGTCCCATAGATCTGCCTGGTGCTGGCGTAGACGATCTTCACAGTGGGATTGTTATACCGACACGCCTCTAACAGCGAGAGTTGGCTGCGACAGTTGATCTCGAGATCGGTGTATGGGTCACGCATGCTGTCCATGTGACTCACCTGACCAGCCAGGTTGAAGATATACTCCTGGCCACGAACCAGATAGTCCATGCCATTCCTATCCCTGACGTCGGCGATATTGACCCGTAGCTGGTCTGCAATGCCTTCTATGTTGAAGAGATTGCCGCCGTGGTCGGGGATCAACGAGTCTACGATGAGGACCTCGGCACCCAACTCCACCAGCCGGTGCGCGAGGTTGCTACCGATGAAGCCCAGCCCACCAGTGATCATCGCCTTCTTGCCTCGATACTCATTGCTCATGTTCATAGGTCCGTACGTCCCTGCCCAGGAGTTGTGGCAGCCGCAGTTCTAGCCACAGCTTGCTGAGATCGCGAGCGACCCTCAGGATGCGTCCGATATTGAAGAACTGGGACTTCCCATAGGCTCGATGGTAGTGATGCACAGGCACCTCGCTGATCTCGAAGCCAGCATCCCTTATCTTCTTCATCATCTCCACGCAGATCACGCCACTGTCCGATTCCAGGCGCACGTCGTCGAAGATGGAGCTGCGCATGAGCCGGAAATCGCAGTCCACGTCCTTCAGGTGCAGACCAAAAGCAAGGTTAGTCATCCAATGATATATCCGACCGATGACGACCCGATGCAACGGGTCTGAGCGGTCTATCTTGTACCCCTGCACCATGTCGACGCCATCCCTCATCTCTTCCCAGAGAGCGGGCAGATCGCGCACATCGTACTGGGCGTCGCCATCGGTGTAGAAGATGAAGTCCTTGCTCGCCGTGGCAAACCCCGTGCGCAGGGCGCCACCATAACCTCTGTTCCTCTCGTGGTGGACGATTCGCACCGGATCATATCGCTCCTCCAACTCATCCAGGATCTCCTTGGTGTAGTCGGAGCTACCGTCGTTCACCACGATTACCTCGTAGTCATCGGTCAGCGATTGGAGGACGAGGATCGCGGAGAGAACCATGCTGGCGATCGTACCTCCGTCATTGTAAGCAGGAAAGAAGACCGAAATGCCCTTGTCAGAACCCGGCTCCATCAATTGCCCCCATCCGAGTAATTGCGCTTCTATGCAGGAACCACTCATCGGCGTACAGCGCACCACCAACGTATAAGTATATCCCACGCTTCGACCGAACGCAACCGTTTTGCGGCATAGACAGACCCAGAAAAGCCTATCGAAGCCAGTGGCGGGTGTCGAATCTCATCTCACCACAGACCATTCGTGTCCGGCAGGTAACTGTTGTCCCTGACGCTGGGATCAACTCCCGAGCGACCTCGTCCTAACCCTGTGAGACCACCAAGAAATCGTGCACGCTCCACCGCAGATCTCAGCCGAGCACAGGTGGGCTGCAAACCCCACCACCGCTAGAAGCACTGAACGACGGGCTTTTCTCAGTAGGATCAGTCAACTCAGGGCCTTGGCGCCTCAGGTCGCTATCCTTGACCCTGAAAGATCGCAAGGCAGCCGCCACCAGACCTGCCACTCGTCCTGGGAATCTGACCGAACTCCGTAGCCGCACCGCAGGCCGTGCGGCCACAGCAATGTCGCGCCGTTCAGCGCACGCCTCAGCCGTTCCTGAGGCCGGCCCAGAAGACCGCTCGTGCCATGATAGTGCGATACGCTGCGGGCATCAGGAGCGTGTTTTTCAACGCCCTCTCACAGCAACGGTTTGCCCAAGCAATGGATGGTGGTATAATCTGATGACCAAGGTTGGTCTGCGCCCACTCCTGAGAGGCAGGGATGGGAGCAGGCGACTCACACGCACAGCCATGAGGAGGTGAGAAAGGCATGGAGCTCTTCCTGGACACGGCCAACATCGAGGAGATAAGGCAAGCGGCGAAGATGGGAGTGATCAGTGGTGTGACTACCAACCCATCGCTGATGATGCGCGCGGGACGGGGTGACTATCGTCAGGTTACTCAGGAGATATGCTACCTGGTCCAGGGCAGTGTCAGCGCTGAGGTGGTCAGCACCCAGGCGGCGGAGATGGTGCAGGAGGCTAAGAAGATAGCCCAATGGTCACCCTACGTGGCCATCAAAATCCCTGTGACCGCCGACGGTCTGGAGGCCATCAGCATTCTGGCCCTGAGCGAGGTCGATGCCGACAGTATTTGCCAAGACTGCGCCTGGGTGGATGAGTGTCCCTTGGACCGGGACACGGCTCGCGAACTGACGCTCATGCAGGGCTTCAACACCAACGCCACGCTGGTGTTCTCCACGAATCAGGCCCTCTTGGCGTCCCGCGCTGGCGCCACCTACGTCTCCCCGTTCATCGGCCGCCTGGATGACATAGGACACGAAGGAATGCAGGTCGTGGCTGAGGCTGCGCAGATCTTCTTGACCTACGGACTTGAGACCCAGATCATCGCCGCCAGCATCCGGCACCCGTTGCACGTGACACAAGCCGCTCTGGCGGGGGCGGACATCGCTACAGTGCCCTATGGCATCCTGGAGAAGATGACAAAGCATCCTCTCACCGACATGGGCATCGAGCGTTTTCTCAAAGACTGGCAAGACGTAGGCGCCTGAGCATGAGCAGAGCTCTGCCGCAGCTTGCCGGTCGTTGGCCTGGCGGTTGAGGAGCGGACTGTGCTCAGACACGGGGGCGGCTGTGTGATTCCCCGTGAACCGCCTACAGATATGACATGAGGGCGCACTGGCGCACACTGACAGGACTCAGCTTACTCCTCTGGACTCTGGTCTGGCCTCTCGACCGTGGCCTGCAAGGTGTTCAAGCCGAAACAGAAACGAGAGCTGAAGTGTGGCGTCAGACCACGCTGGGGGACTTCGCTGACGGTGTCCTCGATGGCCTCCAACTGTTGGATCACAGGGACGGAGCTTTGTCCCTCGAGAGTAGAGAGGAGGCTTATCTCTCCCGCGGCGTCTATACGTCCACGGTCAAGCTTGCTGACTTCGAATTCAACGGCTTGGGAATCCAGTGGCATGCCCAAGTCCCTCCGCATACAGGCCTAGAGATATCAGTGCGCACGGGCACCGATACTGCGAACTGGACACCGTGGCAGGACATCGCAGAGCCTGGACGGGAAGGGGATCACTTCTTCGCCCTCGCCCCACTCATCCTTGCTGGGGGGAGGTATGTACAGTATCGCCTCACGCTCACGACTCTCGACCTCGCTGCAACACCGCGTCTGGAAGACGTTGCCATCACGTATATCGATTCCACGACTGGTCCCTCGCTTTCCGACGTAGAGCATCTCCCTCTCGGAGCTCTTCCTGCGACCGGCGAGGTGCCTCAACCCCCTATCGTCAGTCGCGCCGGCTGGGGAGCCAACGAGAGCTACCGTCTTGACGCCCAAGGCGATGAGATCTGGCCGCTTGAGTACGAAGCCGCACAGAAGATCATCATCCACCACAGCGTGACTTTGAACTACGACGTGAACCCACCCGCCACGGTTCGCGCCATCTACTACTACCATACGGTCACTCTGGGTTGGGGTGACATAGGATACAACTATTTGATAGATTGGCGCGGCAACACATACGGGGGGCGTTACGGCGGTCCCGATGTGGTGGGAGGGCATGCGTACAACTACAACCGCGGCAGCGTCGGCGTTTGCGCCATGGGAACCTATGGTAACACCAGCAGCAGTGTCCCACCGACTCCCGAACTGCTGGAGGGACTGGTGAGTCTGTCCGCCTGGGAGTGCAGCCGCAGTCTCATCCATCCCGCGGAAACCTCCGTTTTCGTTGACAAGCTCACGCAAAACATGGCCGGCCACAGGGATTACAACGCCACCGCTTGTCCGGGTGACTACCTGTACGCGGAATTGCCCTCTCTACGCAGCAAGGTCTGGGACGAGATCGTCCAGCACACCCCTCCATACTACGCCGAGTACCTGGGCCACGATACACCGCAGACCATGCTTCCCGGCCAGACCTACCACGTTACCGTATCCATGCGAAATCTGGGCACGCTAACATGGGCGGCCGGCGGCCAGAACCCCGTCAGCCTAGGCTACCGCTGGCATGATGACCAGGACGGGGTGATTCCCGGCACTGTGCATGCCCCTCTTCCCCACGATGTGGCGTACACGCACGGAGTTGAGGTAGACAGCGATTCCGTAGCAGCGCCTGAGGAACTAGGCCACTACATTTTGGAGTGGGATCTCCTCCACGAGGATGTCACCTGGTTCTCACTCGAGAGCAGCCCGAGTTTGAGGGTACCTGTGATTGTGTTTGATCCGAACGTGTGGAATCGCACCTATGTGCCTCTGGCCCTACGCATACATTTCCAGCCCCCACCGACGCCCCCCGCCCCCGACAACGAACTGATCGTCAATGGCGGCTTCGAGCGGGATGCAGCCTGGCATACCTCTGCCACTCCCCGCCCAGCCGACTACTCGATCAGTCAGGCTCACGGAGGCAACCGCTCCATGCGCACGGGGATCGAGAACGCAGAGGACAACGCATACAGCTATTCATCCGCGTGGCAGGCCGCCTCCATGCCCGCCACTGCGACCGTCGCCACGCTGCGCTTCTGGGAATACTCCGTCTCCCAAGAGACTGCGACCTGGCATCTGCCAGGCCAGGTGAGCTTCACCGGAGACCCTCGGCTGCTCCAGGCGACCGATGACAGCCAGTACGTGCTGCTTCTCGACGAGAATGGTGATTGGCTCGAGACACTACTGTGGCAGAGATCCAACGGCCAGACCTGGTTGAAGCACAGCTACGACCTCAGCGCATATGTCGGCCAGACCATCCGTCTCCACTTCGGTACCGTGAATGATGGTCAGGGTGGTGTGACGGCTATGTATGTGGACGATGTGTCACTCAAGGTTCGCGATGGTACGTAGTCTGTACTTCTTTCCATACCGTGCCCGTCCAATCTGGTTCCAGCCGCATGCCAACGGCGGCAAGGAACACAAAGAAAGCCACCTGGCTCCACTCAGGTGGCTCGTATCCGCACAGGTCTCCAACTGCTCTTTGGGGCTGCGCGCTTGGTGCCGAAAGCCGGAGTCTTATTCTCCCTCCGCCAGGAGGGTTCCTGCCAGACGTAGGGCCTCCTCCCTTGTTCTGACCTCACCAGCAACCTGTGCCTCCTGTACCTCTCGTAACACGCGGCCAATGGCTGGGCCCGGCTTCACACCGCAGTGACTGATTAGGTCTCTGCCGCTGATTAGTGGTGGCGGTTGGATGACTTCAGCGTACTCCTCGTAATAGGCACACAGGAGAAGTCCCACAGTATCGCAAACCTCGCGCCCCTGGACCACAGCGTCTCCGCGTTGCCGGATGACCAGGTTGTCACCCAGTGAGTGGAGAAGGACATCGACGCCTGCGCCTCCCGTGTCCCTGAAGAAACGATGAATGGCCCGGCGGGTGATCCTCTCCTGCTGTGCAAGGTGCAAAGGGCGCATGTGATGTCTGATCACCATCTGCACCAACCTCACCTCGCGGCTTCCAAAGTGCAGCCGTCGCAGGACACGAGCCGCCACTGCGGCGCCTTCCACAGCGTGGCCGAAGAAACGGATGCGGCCCTCTCCGTCCACCTTGCCCGTTGTGCCCTTGCCAGAGTCATGCAAGAGCCCCGCCAACTTCAGCAACATCAGCCGACTACGCTCGTCAACAACCTTCTCCTCAAGGTGAGCCGACAACCGGCCGGAAAAGGGGTCCAGGGCAGCGCCCAGGTACTCCAGCATGTCGTCTTCAGGCGCCGACCGCTCGGTTTGCAGTTGGCTCTCCCTTCCGGACATGAACCGTACCACCTCGAACACTCTGTCCAGCATCCCCACTGTTGCCAGGGAATGATTGAAAGCGTCCTCGTGGTGAGGCGGAGGCTGCTCAACCCCGCGCAAGTGGTCCAGTTCAGGAATCAGGGGACTGAGGATGCCGACTTGATCCAGATACCGCAGACTGCTCTCAGATCCGCTCGTGCCCAGGATCCTGCATAGTTCGTCCCTGGCACGTTCGGGCGAGCTATGGGTGATGAGGCCTGCAGCCCTGTACATCAACTGTTCGGTATGGCTCTCGACCGTCATCTGTAACTCGGCCGCGAGCCGAACGGCTCGCAAGAGACGAAGCGGATCATCGAGGAAGACGACGTCCGACACAGCTCGTAGTAGTCCCCTTTCCAGGTCCCGCCGACCTCCAAAGGGGTCCATGAGTTCAGGGTCAGGCGATCTGTCTTGTGCGTCGACAGCCATCGCGTTCACCGTGAAATCACGCCTCGCCAGGTCGGCCGCCAAACCATCGCCCCGCAGGCCCGCGAAATCCAAGTAGTACCGCTCGTTCGCGTCGCGCAAGACCACTCGCGCCGTTTCCCGCTCTTCGTCCAGAAGTACGAAAGCACCACCCAGACGATTCGCCGCCTCCCTGGCCAGGCCTATCGCTTCCCGTCGCACCGCCAGGTCCACGTCGTGAGTGCCCCTGCCCAGCAGTTGGTCGCGCACGTACCCTCCCACCAGGTACCCCTCGCAGGAGTGCTCGGCCAGCAACTCGCGCACTCTATCTAGAATCCCTTGTGTCTCAAACCAGGAACCCAACCTGCTCCCTCTCCGACGAGCTGCATCTCTTGAGGCGTCTCGGCTCATTCTACCACAGGGTGTGCAGCGCATTCAAACGTTCAGATGACCGAGGGCGATGGTAGACCCAAACACCCTCGTGCAGCGGCAGCGCTTGGAATCCCACTTTTCCTCCAACGGCGGATCCAGCGACGTCTCTGGGAGCGTTCTTCCACTCTCCTGGCGAACGTCGGATTGACTGCGTGCAAGACTCATGGTATAATGCGGCAACTGCGCGATGATCAAAGTACTACACTTCTCCGACCTCCACTTGGGCGTGGAGAACTACGGGCGTCTCGACCCCAGGACCGGCCTGAGCACGCGCGTGGGGGACTTCCTGCGTTCCTTCGACGCCATCGTGAAGTACGCACTGGGTGAGGACATCGACCTGGTGCTCTTCTGCGGTGATGCGTACCACACCGTCCATCCCAATCCAACGAACCAGCGGGAGTTCGCCAAGCGCATCCGATGCCTCGCCCAAGCTGGCATCCCCGTCCTTCTTCTCACTGGTAACCACGATCTTCCACTGGCAGCCGGAAGGGCCAGCAGTGTGGAGATCTTCGATACTCTGGATGTTGCGAACGTTGCAGTGTCCAACAGACTTGAGACCCGCCGGATACAGACCAAGCGAGGGCAAGTCCAGGTCGTTGCCATACCGTGGCCTATCAGAAGCCACCTGGTCACCAGAGCGGAGTTCAGGCACGAAGACCCTACGGAGGTGAACAGACGCCTCGGTGACGCCGTGGAGGCTCTGGTGGGGCGGGAACTGGAGAATCTGGACCCTGAGTTGCCAGCGATGCTGGCGGCTCACGCGACCGTTTTTGGCGCGACCTACGGCTCAGAGAGAAGTGTCCTGCTAGGACAGGAAGTGATCATCCCCGGCAGCATCGTCAGCAATCCGGCCTTCGACTATGTGGCTCTAGGTCACATCCACAAACACCAGGTATTGAGGAACGCTGACCCACCGGCGGTCTACGCGGGCAGCGTGGAACGCATCGACTTCGGGGAAGAGAAGGAGGACAAGGGCTTCGTTGTGGTGCACCTGGAGAAGGGCCACGCCGAGTTTGAGTTCATACCCCTCCAGGCTCGCGCCTTCCTGACCATAGAGGTGGAGGCCAAGGGCGAGGACCCCACCAGCCAGGTGTTGCAGGCGATTGGTGCCCACGACATGACGGGGAAGGTGGTCCGACTCATCATCCGCACTACTGCTGATAGGGAGTCACTGCTCAAAGAGTCTGAGATCTTCAAGGCTCTGGAAGAAGCATTCTATGTGGCGGTGGTCCGCAAGGACGTGGAGCGCCCCGTGCGAGTCCGTCTGGGGAAGCGGGACTACGAGGAGATGACGCCTCGCGAGATCCTGAAGACTTACTTGCAGGTCAAGCAAGTGTCTCCGGAGCGAGCCGAGATTCTGCTAAGGCACGCCGACCAGTTGCTCCAGGAAGTAGACTGATCCACGCCCCGAGCTCCTGATTTGACGTCCGACAGCGTTGTGTGAAAGGGATATGCCGGCGGAGGTGTCAACATTCGATGCAGCAGATCAAGGTTGTGGTCACGGGACCTTTCGGCGCCGGTAAGACCCAGTTCATACGCACCATTAGCGAGATCGATGTGGTGACCACGGAGCGCAGAATCTCCGTGCGCGAACAGCGCGAGATCAAAGAGGAAACGACGGTAGCCATGGACTTTGGTCGCATAACCATCAGTGAGGATCTCGTACTGGAGCTCTACGGGACTCCAGGCCAGAGGAGGTTCGACTTCATGTTTGACGTCCTCTCCAAAGGCATGTGGGGGTTCGTGGTGCTGGTTGACAGCGCCAATCCTGGCAGTTTCGAGGACGCGCGAGACCTACTGAAGCTGTTCGACGATCTTGCCCCCGTCCCTCGTGTGGTGGCCGCCAACAAGCAAGACATCGAAGGAGCGGCATCGCAAGATGAGCTCCGACAGGCACTGGGGCTAGCGCCATCGGTGAAGATACTTCCCTGTATTGCCACGAATGAGGGGAGTGTACGTAGCGTTCTTCTCGGACTGTTGTCCTCCATGCTGGAGGGAGACAAAGTGAGCTGACCAGCGTCGGCTCCATGGCTTGTATCAGCACAGTACAACAAAACGGCAGACTCCTGATTGAGTGTCTGCCGTCCTCAGTGTAGAATCCCGATATCCTCAGCCATCAATCCTTGAGCTTCTTGACGTACACTCGGTATTCGCCATCCTCCTCTTCCAGTCCCAGGAACTCGTTGCCCGTGCTTCGACACCAGGCCGGCATATCGGCCTGGATCCCTGCGTCGTCGGCAATCACCTCAAGCACCTGGCCAATCTCCAACTCCGACATCTTCTCCTTGGTCTGGATGATGGGCATCGGGCAGTAGAGCCCCACGCAATCCAAGGTGGCATCCGCTTCCATCTCAGAACACCTCTCAAGCAGTCGCTGATGTGTTTCCCTGGCCGTAGCACGCCGATGACAATGGGAGGAACGTCGCTCCTGCCTGCTTTGTGCCCCACAATGACGCTCGGCAAGAGAGGCTATTCCCCACATTCCGTCCCGCAGGCGGGACAAGTCTTGGCATCCTTCGGCAGAGGTTCTTCACACACCACACAGAACCGGACCTGGACTCCGCAGGCCTCACACCAGGGAGCAGACATCTCAATCGCGCCCTCGCAGAAAGGGCACGCACAACTCACATCTTCGCCTGTCTTTCTGCCGACATCTTCTCCTGCCATCTACGCCTCCTGCGTTCTGCTCTCGTAGTCCTCGATAGCCTTGTGCAATGCATCAGCCCCAAGATTGGAGCAGTGCAGCTTGTTCTTGGGCAAGCCATCCAACCCCTCAGCCACGTCTGCGTTTGTGATCCCCTTAGCTTCCTCCAGCGTCTTGCCCTTGGCCATCTCGCTCACCATGCTCGACACTGCTATGGCCGCTCCACAGCCGAACGTCTTGAACTTGACATCACTCAGACGCCCATCATCCACCTTAATGTAGAAAGCCATCATGTCCCCACACACCGGGTTTCCCACACTACCCATACCGTCGGCGTCGGGGATCTCGCCCACGTTCCGCGGGTTCATGAAATGATCCATCACCTTTTCGCTATATGCGGGCATTCTAACCTCTCTCTGTTCCGAACAGCACGGGCACCGAGGCCCTCAATTACGTTGCCTTGTAGAGAGGCGACATCTGTCGCAACCTCTCTACGATGGGGGGAAACACCTCCGCGAAGTAGTCCACCTCTTCCACGGTGCTTTCCCTCCCCAGGGTGAGGACCAGGGAACCGTTCGCCAGGCCAGGCTCGATGCCGATGGCTGTCAGTACGTGAGACGCCTTCAGGGCCCGTGAAGTGCAAGTGGAACCGCTGGAGGCCGCTACGCCTTGCATGTTCAGCAACAATAGCATGGCCTCACCTTCAATGTACTGC
This sequence comes from Chloroflexota bacterium, assembly GCA_030613785.1. Lineage (GTDB taxonomy): Bacteria > Chloroflexota > Anaerolineae > UBA7937 > B3-Chlor > JAUWLF01. Next base: position 20,574 of record JAUWLF010000041.1, read on the forward strand.
ACCACGACACTCACATGACCCGGCAATCGCTCGGTCGGATGACCCGTCAGGTAGACGTGATCGATCTCCTTCGTCAACCGCTCGATGAGCCGATCCCGCAGTGGGACGAGTTGTGCCATCCGCTCCTGCACGTCCCCCTTGGCCAACTCCGCCGCGACTCCAAGTCCAACGATAGCCGGTACGTTCTCCGTCCCCGCGCGACGGCCTGCCTCCTGGACGCCGCCATCGATGAGAGGCATGATGCGAGTGGCCCGCTTGATGTACAGGGCACCTGTTCCCTTGGGTCCGTAGAACTGGTTTCCGGCCAGGCTGAGTAGGCTCACCCCCAACTCCTTGACGTCCACGGGTATTGTGCCTACCGTGGCCACAGCGTCGGTGTGGAAGTAGGCCTTGCTCCCGTCTTTGACCACTTTCGCGATCTCGGCGACAGGCTGGATGGTCCCTATCTCGCTGTTGGCATGCATGATAGAGACCAGCGTGGTGTCCTCGCGCAGGGCCGCTGCCACGTCAGCCGGATCCACCAGGCCATATTTGTCCACCGGCACTCGCGTTACCTCGAACCCTAGCTTCTCCATAGTCTGGGCCGCATTGATGACAGAAAGATGCTCGATGGCCGAGACAACGATGTGGTTGCCTCGCTTTCGGTTCATGAGGGCGACCCCTTTGACCGCCAAGTTGTTGGCCTCGCTACCACTAGCGGTGAAGTAGATCTCGTTGCTCCTCGCCTCGATCAGCGCTGCGACCTTCTCACGTGCATCCTCCACCGCCTGCCGAGGGGCATCCCCGAAACGGTGCAAGCTGAGAGGATTTCCAAACTGCTCTTTCAGATAGGGAATCATCGCCTCTACAACTTCAGGACCTAGCGGGTTGGCGGCCCCGTAGTCAAAGTACACTTCTCTCATCACGTCCCCTCCCAACAGACGGCCTACTCTTTCTCAGTCACGACACTGGCCGCCGTGCCGTCTCGCGGAGCTTCTCGGACAAAAAGGGTCTGCATTATCATTATGTCTGAGAGATCATCGAAAGTCAAGGCTCGACAAAGCCACAGGAATGTCATCAATGTCGACTTCGGATGCACGGCCGCTCGTGTCAGAGCGCATAGGGCACCCCCAATTCCTCCCCTATGTCACGCAGGTCCTTGACCACCTTCGGATGCAAGGGAATCCCCTCCCGCATCCTCTGTTCGGCCATCTCGAACTCCTTCTCGCCGTGAATGAATATCCGTTCCTGGCCCTCAGCCTTGGCTGAACTCTTGAGGACTTGAATGATGTCATCCATCGAGGCTTTGAACTCCTGGGCAGGACGAAAGCTGTCCACCTGCATAGCGCCGAAGAAGTGGCCAATGTTGGAGGGCAACGGTTTTCCGCCCTCATCTTTGGGATAGACCTGACTGGCATAGGCAGCGCCCGGCAGCACCCCACAGAGGATGTCCACCAGGAAGGCCAGACCATAACCCTTATGCCCGCCCAGCTCCTCGCCAGTCCCTCCCAGAGGCGATATCCCCCCTCCTAGAACCTCTTTCATGTTGGCCAGCACGCGAGCCGCGTCGTCCGTGGGGATACCCCTCTCATCCGTGGCCCAGCCTTCCAGGAGGGGCTGTTCCAAGCGATCGTACTCCTCCAGCTTGCCTCTGGTCACCACGCTGGTAGCCATGTCCAAGACGAACGGTCGCTCCTCCCCTGTGGGCACAGCGACACTCAGGGGATTTGTCCCCAGCACCGCATCCCTGCCGAAGGTCGGAACCACCAAGGTCGCAGAATTGGTCATGGAGATACTGATCAAGTCCTGCTCCAAAGCCATCATCGCATAGTAGCCAGCGATGCCGTAGTGGTTGCTATTCCGCACCGCCACGAAGCCCACACCAGCGTTCGCCGCCTTCTCCATGGCGAGCCGCATGGCCCTGTGCCCGACCACCTGTCCCAGACCCGCTCCCCCATCAAGAAGCGCTGTCACCGGGGTCTGGCGCACCACCTGGATCTCAGGCGTGGCCAGCATCACACCGTCGCGCAATCCCTGTACGTACCTTCTGGTGCGAGCCACACCATGGGAATCAATGCCACGTAGGTTGGCCGCGACGAGCACATCGGCGGTCACGCGGGCATCCTCGACGGGCACTCCCATCTTGACGAAAACCTGGATCACGAACTCCTTCAAAGCTATGTGACTGACTCTGCCATCCATTCTACCACCTCCAAGAGCCTTTGGTTCCCCAAAGGGCAAGCCAACCTGCACACTAGGGAGCCGCGCACTTGCAAAGTTCGGCGGCAAGCCCCTGCCCCATAGGGTGGTGCCGCCTGGGGAACCCCCACGCCTCGGGAGCGAATTTGACTGCAATTCACGACATGGATGGGCTTGTCGGGCGACGCGGCGTCCTGGTCATAGTCCGCCGACCTCTGCTCGGAGCTTCTCGATGAGTCCCTTGACTTCTTTCGATGAATTGCGCACGTCGCCTTCGGTCAAGCCCGCCTCTAAGATCAACGGATAGCGCTCCACCAAATAGAACCCTGTGATCTTTTGACACACCGCACGAAATGGTTCCAAGGAACGATCATAGGCCAATGCCTCGTTCAGCAAGGCTTCCAAATCATGAATGCGTTCGAGTTCCCATCCCTTGGACAGCAGAAAAGCCTTGAGGAATTTCTCCATTGCCTGCTGGAGAAAGAATCCAGCCGCTTCAGGGTCTCGAACGCCGAGGAGATGTTCTACCCGTCCAAGATCCTTCTCGGCAATGCGAAGCCAAGCAGCAGGATAGAGCTACTCTTCACGCGGCATACAAGACCTCCCCTTTTTCCATGATCTCCGCCAGGAACTGATCTCCGATGGCCAGTCGCCCGCAGACCTCCTGAGGTGTGAGCACTAGCGTTTCCAGCGGAACTGTACGGTGTGGATCAGACAGAATACGACGCACAGTAACCCAGCGGTCAATGAACCGCTCGGACGTGTCCTTGATAATGAGTAGGTCAATGTCACTGTCTGGCCATGGGTTTCCGTACGCATAGGAACCGAAGAGTATCACTTTTTGTGGAGCATACTCAGTGAGAAGTTTTTCCAGCATATGCTGGATGATCTCCTGCATCTCTTTTGAAATCGCCATTTCACTTGTCCTCCGTGTCTCAAGCGAATCAGGCTACCCCTACTGCGCGAATCCTGGCGCGTCTCTCGGATAGTGGCTACTTATGCTTGGCACGGCTGTCGGTGACTCACCACGGGGGTCCCTTAAACGACTATACCACAGTCGGCGGTGAATGGAAAGCGTATGCTTCTCCAGTAGGCACGTGGAGTCCGGGCTTACAGCCCCGTGCGATGACTGCTCGACGAGTCCCGGAGGGGCTTGCTGATCCTAGTGCGTGAACCCGTTCCGCCGCGACACCTGCCTCTCTTCACCCCGCTCCGGCTACTGATCCGTGCATTGATGACTGAACCTTGCCAGCTAGACGTGTCATTCTCAGCTACGCATGGCGCAGTCGCGCCGCTCATTGTGCAAGAAACTGAACCTGTCATTGCGAGGAGCCCGCAGGGCGACGAAGCAATCCCCACTGGGCAATAGGAGATTGCTTCGCTTCGCTCGCAATGACACTGGCGCCGTTTGTTTCTTGGTAGCGATCGAAGGGAGCGAAGAATCTCGTTCTAGACGGGAAGTTTGCCGCCCAAGGAAGAGACTCTTCGGCGCTCCGCGCCTCAGAATGCCAGACTAGAGCGCACTTGAGCTCGACAATCTAGGCACGCACCTGGAGTAGAAGGTCTGCACTGAACGCAAGAAAGCCCCGTGCGAGAAGCACGAGGCTTTCCTAGAAAGCGATGACTTACTAGGATTCTAGCCACAACAAGTGGCCAAGTTCGCCAATCTGTTCCTGATGTCTACCGCCGGGCAGGGCGGAGCCACCATATGAGCGCGCCCAGTGCGGCGGCCCCAAGCAGCTAGGGCGGTGAGTTGATGACTTGGTCCTTCGTCCTCTCCGCTGTCGCTTCCGCGAGTCTGCCGGCCTCCAAGAAGAGTAGTGGTGAGGCTTCAGTTGAAGACCTCACCACCTATGGGACATGCTTCTCTTCGTCAGACGAGACTACGGTCTGCTGGATTCAAACAAGTCGTCCCTTGGCCCAGAGGACGCCAACGGAGGCCAACATCGCCAGCCCCAGCAGCCCCATTAGCCACGCCAAACTCGATCCCTCGTCCGAGCCGGACCTGGCTGTAAGGGTCCCGAAGCTTATTGCTGTAGGATCATCCCAGTAGCCGAAATCCGCCATGGGATAGATCGTGTACGTGCTAGTCCACGTGGTGCTCATCTCGGTGATAAAGTGGGGGTCGCCTTCGCCGGTCCCTGTTCCGCCGCAAACCCGAGGATAGCTACCATCGGGATCTCGCATGCTGCCCATGTCTAAGTCTATGTCCGCTTGGCTAGATAGCGTGTGGCAGTACTCGTCCGCGACTGATGTGCCCACCACGTCCACGTAGTAGTAGCCGCTAGCGAGGTAGTTGAACCAGTATATCCCCTGAGAGTTGGTCCAAGTGGTTCTTATATGCTCCCACTGCTCGGTGGTTGCGTTCCACTTGTAGAGATCGAGTGCGACTCCGGCCAAACCCTCCTCGCCTGGATCCTGGACGCCATCCTTGTCGTCATCGTACCAGACGAAGTTGCCCAGGTGGCCGATGTAATCCTCGGTTTGCCCCTCTTTCTGAGGCGAGTTGTGCGCATCGGCAACGATCATACTGGCGCAGCCAGTTGTGCTGGTGACGCTAAACTCGTAGATCATCTGCCACTCGTAGTAATCCTCAGGTGTTTCGGTGTTGGTGTAGTTGTAGGTGACGCCTGGGCTCTGCCAATCTTCCACATCGGGCGGCGGGCCATCGTACCAACCCTGGTCAATAGAGTAGGTGGTGGACGTGATATTGTAGTACATTGACGTGGCGGCCTCGACTTTGCCGCTAGAACACCCCAGGGGGGAATCGAGGTACGCGTCTCCGCAGGTGCCTGAGCACCAGTAGTTGCCTTCCCCCTGTCCGTAGCCATCGATGTAGTCAAGGTCGAACGTGCAGCCGGGAATGGGTCCGGCGAAGCTGGCCATGTCGCTTTCATAAAGATCCCCGAAAGTGTGGCCCTTCCACCCGAACTGCTTGACGTAGGTACCCTCGGAGCTAAAGGCGTTGTCATTGAAGGCCTGGTTCACTGCCAGGAGATAGTAGCAGCGGTAAATACGAGGATCGGTGCTGATGGTCTCCGTGTACTGGTACTTCTCACCGGGTGTCTGAGGGTATATTGTTTCCCCGACATAGATGTAGCAGTTGTCGTCAAGCAACCCATCAACCGTCGGCGGGCACGTGCCCGGGGGCTTGTCGGCCAGTGCGGTGGGCGCCCAGGCAAGTGCTAGTGCCGCACCAATGACGAAAAGCACACTTCCCGTGGCGACGGTGGCCCACAGTGCGCGTCCTCCTAGCTCCCGATTGTGTTCCTCTCGCATCTTGCTTCCCTCCCTTGTGAAAGTGCTACTACACCGCTGGCCTGGTGCCAGGATCACCGTAGACAATCATAGCACACTTGCTCTTCTTTGTCAAGTTTCAATACAAACCCCCACGAGCTGGCCTGGTGCCACGATCACCGTAGACAATCATAGCACACTTGCTCTTCTTTGTCGAGTTTCAATACAAACCCCCACGAGCAACACGCGCGCCCGCGTCCTCTTGCCGACCCCTTCCCAGCGACCGCCGTGACGTCAGACTACCTCTGCCCCGATCCAGGCCTCGTCCGGCAAGGCAGAGCCACACGAGCCCTTCTCACAAACCAAAAAAGGGCGGCGACCGTCAATACTCCAACTAGCAGTACTGTCGCCACGCTGCCGACTGCCTGGAACCCTAGGGGATCCACATCAGTCCTGGCCGCGATCTGTAGCGGCCCATGCGTGATGCTGCCGCCGTCCAGTTCCACATCCTCTAGCTTGTAGAAGTAGGTAACCCCCGCAATGACATTCGTGTCGGTGTAAGCGTAGCTGCCTCCGGCGATGGGGTCCAGGGAAGCAGGTATGAGAGCATCGTTGACCTTCGTGTAGGGCCCCTCTGGCGTCTCGCTGCGATACAGGTTGAATCCAGCGAGGTTCAGCTCGCTTTCTGTAGTCCACTCCACGACCACACTCGCCGGAGATGGAGTGCTAACCGCCCCCTGAGCGAAAGCGAGATCACGCCACGACAAGAGGACTAGGGACAAAGTGACGCCCACTAATCCTTTGCCGATTTGTGCGTGTCTTCTCACCTATGACCTTCCCGTTGTCAGGGCAGGGCCGCACACAGTGGGTTGTACTCAGGTCCTTGGCGATACTATCGTTTTGAGATAGCTGGAGCAGTGCCCCTTGACGACCAAGGGCAAGAACAGGTAGCAGCGCCTGATTGGCATGGTCGTGGCCGGGTCTCCGAAGAGAAGGTACGTATCAAGAAGCGCCCGATCTTCACCAGCCACGTTTTGGTGCAGATTCAACTTGCCGAGCATTGTGGCGGGACCGAGCTGATGCACGTCCTTGGCAAAGAGGGCGTCATAGAGCCCTTCGTGGAGATAGTGGTGGGCATGGGCCCGACCTTCGCTGGTGGGTGACCAACTAGCGACGGCCCCCTTCCCCTCCACGCGCACCACGCTCTCGCCCACACACGAGAAATCCGAACCGGGCGGACTGGGATGGATGAAGTAACCATCCAGGCAGGTCATCGGCACCATAACGGGCGTCCTCTGCGTGGCGGGGAATCCCGCTGAGTTGATGTCGCCAACTGTGAGGAACCCCTCCTGGAGTCCCCACTGCCATGGAGCGGAGTGGCCCACGTAGTTAATGAGCAGACGCCCGGTGTCGAAAGCGTCGAAAATGGCGGTCTTGACCTGGCCCGGGGTGTTGTATCCAGGTTCCAGTGGGCTCCGATAGTACACTTTGTCCGCCTCATAGGGAGAGCGCAGATGATTGTCGGCGATATCATTCGAGAGGATGTCGAAGTCACCGGCCTCTGGATCACGATCGTCAGCCACAAACAGCACGCGATTCTGCCAATCACCCTCAGGCAGATTCTGTTCGTAGTCAATGATTTTGCCAACCATTGTGCTCACCTGAGCAGCTGTCTGAGCTGGCAGACGGCCCAGGTGCAAGTCTGCCAGGGTATCGCCGCCTGAGACACACACGTAACGGTTGTCAGCGTCGGCCTCTCCGACCCACTTGTCGACGTACATCAAGTAGGGAGGTACATAGTTGGGCTCGCCGCGCCCGGTGTTGTTCTTGAAGTCCCAGTTGCCATCTCCGACCAGCAACACATAGCTGGGCTTGGGTGGTGTCCAATTGTAGTAGGCGTATTCCAGGAAGTCTCTGATGGCATGGGGATCGAACATGCCGTGATTGAACTCATCGTAGATATCCCCCACGTCAACCACCACAGTGCGCAGATCCTGACCAGCGCGATGATCCCTGAGAGGGAGCACATCGGTGTAGAAATCGGGATGCGTGATGATGATGTAGTCGGCTCCGTTAGAGGTATTCTTCAGACCGGCTGGAGTGTACTCCACAATATCCAGTGGGGTTTGATACTGCGCCTCGGTCAAGGCGAGGTAATGATGCTCGCCGTCGATGGTATCCTCGAATTGGAGGGCGTAGCTGCCTGCCCCCCCCACGATCGTGGTACTGACTATGCGGCTGACGCCAAGAGGATCGGTGACGTCGAATACCTCGATCGTATCCGTGGAAAAGGTTCCGACGCGGTACTGCCACGTCCCAGCTTCGTCCCCGTCGAAGAGCACGCTATCGTTCTCCACGGTATACGTGCGCCGGTAGTCAATCTCGAAGCGGTCGACAAAGACGATGTCACGCGGAACGCCGAGATCGCGCGGGCACTCGACTGAGATGACGTTGGCGCCATCCACAAGATAGGATAGCGGGGCCTCCGTTTCGAACTCGTGCCCGACCTGTCCATCCCAGAACTCCTCATCGTAGTCCAGCTCCAACTCATTCCCGTTGAGATAGACCCTGGTATGGTGGTCAGGGTCGTCGTCGTCGTAGGATGTGTACCCGTGCAGATAACCGCGCACTGTGCTGCTATAGGGAGGCGGCGAGGCATCGATCTTGTCGACCATGATGGTGTAGCTTTCCGATGCCGGCCCTGACAAGGCGGCAATGTAGCCTCCAAACCAGTGATCTATCTCCTCCTCGCTGGGTACGGTGGCTGGCTTGGGGATTTTTGACTGGTAGTATTTGTCCTCTTCCCAATGGGTGGTGGTGTGAAACGAAGTCAGCAGCTCCCCGGCCCCAAGAGTCCCATCCCTTTCCTCCATCCGCAGGCCCGGAGAACCGCCCATAGAAAGCCAGTAAATGTTGGTATCGGTGTACATGCCGGTCATCCGTTGACCATAGAAAAGGACGGAGTCCTCTGGATCGAAATCGCCGTTGTCATTCTCATCAACCATATGGATGGCCGACTCGTCTCCTTGGTTGTGGAGCTTGAAGGTACCCGGATCGATACTCTCAACGTCAATACCCGCACCGGCGAGAGCATCATAGGTTAACTGATAGATCCCATCTTCGTCAACCAGAACTTTGTAGCTCGTGCCAGATTGCTCGCCTGCATCTGCTACAGAGAAGGTAGCTGAAGGCCTCCCCTCCCAGTTGCTCGCGGATTCATAATTGAGAAGGGAGTTCTCCAGTACCTGCTTGAAGGGGTCCACCTCCTGAGAAGTCCCCATAACCTGGGGCCCACCATGGGGATAGCTGAAGCTGAGCTCGACCCGTATCCTTCGATAGTGTCTCAACTCTCCGCTGACTGGATTGTACCGGAAGGGAAAGAGGCGAAGCGGGACGACCCGCTGATCTCGTATGAAGCCGGTGGAACCTGTCTCAGCGACTTCGGATGGGTAGGAGGCGTTCTTAGAGTAAACCGTCTCATCCTTCACAAACTCCAGGGCCCGGTAGGTAACATCTCCTGCCAGGTCTAGTTCAACTACCAATTGGGGAACGGGATAGACGTTGTACTGTCCAACGAGGATCTCTTCCTCAGCCTCCAACACGTTCAGACTGAAATCGGCCCCGGGCGGGATTCCGAGCAGCGTGCCTTTCGCGGGCAATTGCGGATGGCCCACCTCATCCGTTTGTCCGTATCCCTCCACCGTGATGAGTTGGTAGATCGCCCCATGCGCAATCACCTCTTCCACTGCGGGAAGTGGGGTGAACAGTTCCAGGATTATGCTTTCCGCGTCGGACTTGATGAGCACGAGCCTCTTCTCCGGCGGGGTTGAGGCTTGGTCAGCCGCGGCCGGTTGCTGCGAAGCACCACTGGCTCCTCCGGCCCACGCCATGCACAGGCCCAGGCCCAGTACAAGGATAATGAGGCTCAAGACCTTTATGCTACTCACAGGTTGCACTCCATATCCGTCCGACGCGAAACCTCAGCAATACCCGAAGTCACCGGGGCGTTTCCCCCGTCTATAGCGCTTTCAAGTCATCCGCTGCGCAGCACACCATGTGCCGCGCGATTCTGAGAATACCATACAGTTGAAGGCCGAAGGCAGACATCCTGGCCCGCACGCGGTTGGTTACCCTATTCAAGCCTCCGTCCAGAGGCAGCCTTCGCCCGCCTCTGTGGATGGCTATCACGCGACCGACCACCTGTCCTGGAGAGACAGGCTCGTCTAGATACCAGGTGGAATCTCCCTTGGTCGCCAGGACGACTCTTCCTCCCTCCTCCCTTACGCCGACTACACGATGCGCTACCAGCGTGTCGTCCCGATGTCGGCAGCACACCACGTCCCCCCGCTCCACAGTGGACGGGTCGACTAACCCTAGCTCGAGGACATCGCCATGCCTGATGAACGGATGCATGCTGGTTCCTCCGGCCTTGATCTGTACCGAGCGGCCGGTCCGAAGCATCTCAGCAGCGATCCCAGGCAAGTCCGCTGCTTGTGAATTGCTCAAGGTGTGACGTTTTCTCATCGCAGGGGCACGCCGTCCGGAGGCGCTCGCAACAGTCGGATAAGGGCATTCTCAGCTAGACGCGATGCGCACGCGTTCCACAGCGATCCTGCCGTCCATGTCCAGGCTCCATAGAACACACGCCTACGCGCCCTGCTTCGCCCGAAGGAAGTCTATTGCGCTTCCATCCGGACGGAAATCCAGGCGGTAACAAGGAACTGAGCGGCTCATACGACCGAGGAATTCCAGGACAAAGCCCATCCCCTCCGGACTCCAATAGGGGGGGAAAGACCTCACCAACAAGTCCGTGAGGGCTGTCGGGGCATCCAACGGCACAACCTCGTTCTCCCGGCCGTGCGCGAGGATGAATACTCGGTCCAAGGGAACCGCCCGCGGTGAACAGAGCTTCACGTCTCCATGCCAGGGGGTGCCGTGCGCCCAGAAGAGCCCCTCCTTCTCGCGCACGATCACGCGGTCGTCGCTCAGAATCATCGCACCCTTCTCATCCTTCCAAAGATTGGCCATGGTGCTCTTGCCCGCACCGGACTTGCCGACAAAGAGCAACCCCCGTCCCTCGTCGACGATTCCGCACGCGTGGAGCAGCACCCCTCGACCAAGTGACAACAGGTTCATCATGATCACCTCGGCAAGGGGGTACCTCAGCGGAAAAGGCAGTAGCTCGCCGCAATCCTCTGGGGTGTCCGTGAAGATATCCCCCGCCGTGAAATCCGACTCGAAGACCGCCGTCTGATAAGGATCAGGGCCCAGGGCCGGAGAGACCATTCGGATAACCCACCTGTCCCGATCCCGATCCATCTTCCACAGCCCTCCCGAATCGAAGACTTCTTCGGCAGACCACTCTTGGTCATCAACCCGCCCCGCAACGCGCAGCGTGACCTCCGGTTGATCATCGGTTCGGAAGAGCTCATAAGCATCCGGAACCGCGAATCCTGAGACATCTCCAGCCGCCGCGAGAGCCAGTACGACCCCGCCTATGCTGAACCGCAACTCTCCTGACGCAGTCATCGCAGACAAATCAACAGCGCTATAGGACGATTCGATGCTAGGTACCCTCTTCGACACAGCTGGTCGGAGTGACGCAGCCAGCCGTGTTCCCCGGATTCGCGTCGCCGACTAGTGCCTTGCACCCGCCCAGGACCTGCTCCTCGGCCACCAACTCGATCTGTTTCACTTGCGGTTTTCGATAGGGCTTTCTTTCTCTCGTGCTATCGTCTCTTTGCTTCATCTCTTCTCTCCTTCCTTAGGCCGCCACCATGGCGGTCCACATGATCTATTCCGTCCGACAAACGACTACTGGCCCACTCCAACTCTGCTCGGCCTGCGCCCGAACGCCTCTGCCCGAAGATGAGCGACGCGGCACAGATATTCTACAGCCGTCTGTGAATCCCCGTGTTCCAACTGGGACCACGCCGGGCACTGACCACAGATAGACATCAAGTCGCACGTTAGGCAAGCGTATTCGCCCCTCGGCCTCTGAAACCGAACCTCCGGGACAAATCGGTTCCACCCGTCACGAAAAGAGCCACGACGCAGATCGTAGGGTTCTGAGCGGTACATGATGCAGATGTTCAGCTGACCATAGGGATCTATGTGGAATCTACTTATCCCCGCACCACAGACGAAAAGGTGGCGCTGATCATTCGGCGCTCCCAGGAGTCGGTCGCAAACGTCGGTCCAGGCCTCCCTTCGCGTATCGTCCGCCAGATCGAACCGCACGACCTCCTCGGGGGCGATCCGAAGCTCAGTCGGCCCTTGGCAACCATCCAGGCCAGCGTTGACCAGCGGGTCAAAACGGAAATCAACCCCTAGGCCCTCTGCATAGGCCCTCATGTCCCAAACCTCGTGTTCGTTCAAAGTCATAGCCATCGTCTTGAGCCTGAGGGGGACGTCCCGCTCCAGCAGAAGCTCGATGCCCCGGAGGCAAAGCTCGTGGGAACCAGGGATTCCGGTCACCTTCTCGTAGGTCTCTTTGGTGCGACCGTAGAGGCTGATCTCTACCATGAAGGGCCGCCATTCCTGAAGACAGTCGGCTATCCGAGGAGTGACAAGCGTGCCGTTCGTAAAGACCGTGACCAGAAAGCCTTTCCGCTTGGCGTAGGTGTAGATATCCAAGAAATCGGGGCGAAGCAATGGCTCGCCGCCCGTGAGCAGGAGCCACAGACAGCCTTCGTCTGCAATCTGATCCAGGAGGTCACAGATCTCTCCGTAGCTAAGCTCCTCCTCGTCAGCGATCCCAGCCCGGAAATCACCCAGATAGCAGTGCACGCACCTCAGATTACAGCGGAAGGTCAGTTCCAAGGACCCGGCAAGAGGCACCCTCTTACCAGCCAGCTTCTCGCGCAACCGCTCGCCGAACTCGCCGTAGCTTATCTTGGGGATGTGAGGGCACTCCATGCTACACCCTTGTAATCGCCCCTATCGAGCTCAACTGCTGTATGAACTCCGTCAAGTCCTTCTGCGCTTCTTCCTCGGTAACCTCGAACTCCTCAACAATCAAAGCCAGTATCTCAGCAGTCGTTCTTTGACCATCCATCTGCTCCCAGATGTATGCGCCTACCTCGGTCAGAGTGTAGATGCTTCCCAGATCCGCCACGTTCTGGCGAATGGGGACCAGGATAACTTCGTCCTCGATCCTGCGAGAGACCATGGAGTCATCCTGGCCATAGATCTCCTGTGAACTACTCAAGACTAGGTCTCCTTCCCCGCCGCCTGAGATACTCCTCGAAATCAGGCTATCTCGCAAACACTCGAGCCCAGTGGGTTCACAAGTGCAGCAGGCTAGCTCCCTCGTACGCGCAGTTTCATTCCCACGTACCCGGCGAGCCCCGCCAGACCGCTCCCGAGAAGCAGTACGCTGCCCATCTCAGGGACGAATTCTTCGCATGGCCTCACCCGTCCCGTCCACCTGGCAGATCTGGTCTGGTCTGTTGCCCACTGATCGTCGAACTCGACGGTGCCAACATTCCCAATCTCGCCATGTTCCGTCGCCGTGCAAAAGATCGTAATCGTGACCGTGGTGCCGGCAGGAAGCTTGTAGGGAGGGGCACCCATAGTGACCGTGACTGGGTTCACTCCGGGCCCTGACGCCGAGGTATCTGCAGGGCACGGTCCCGGCTGGCACTGAACGTCGACACTG
>JAUWLF010000025.1 GCA_030613785.1 Chloroflexota bacterium
AGGCGAGGGCTGACCTGTTCTTCTACATCGAGGCGTTCTATAATCGACGTCGGCGCCACTCGGCGCTGGACTATCGCAGCCCGGAGGCCTATGAGCAACTCTATCATCAGCAGCGTGAACTTTGCCTAACTCCGTGTCCACAAAACTAGGGGAGGGTCACACCTCTCACTTGGCACACCAGGTGCATCCAGGAAACCCAACGCTTTGAGCATGGGGATGAGACGACGGTCGTTCGAGCTCTTGAAACCGATAGACGCGATGTACTTGACCGTCACCTTGTCAGGTACGCGTACCGCCTGGATCTTCCGAAGAAACCGTGGCACACTTGATGGTTTGGCCGTGTACGGGAACTCAGCCATTCTTCTCCTGCCTCCTTTCGCGCACTGTTTGCGTGACCCCCTCGCAAGGATCGAGCACACACAGTAAGTAACGAACTCAGTATCATCTACACAAATTGTAGCACAGTATGCCACAAGCTGCCAGCTCGGTCCGCGATGACACACGGTCTTCTGCAGGGTTATGCCCCAGCGACCATTCTCGGACGGTCCCTGGTCTGCGTCTAACAGGCATGTGGAGACGTCGTTGCTGACACGTCCGCTGCGTCGCACACTATGCACGTCAGTTGTCTTGGCCACTGGCGGGACCCTTGCGACTAGCCCGGAGGCCGTATCGAAGGGTGCGTCCAGCGGCATCTCGCCAAGTCCCATGGGGACACGATGGCTTCGGCGAGGCACTTCTTTTGCTGTGGCAACCTCTCGCAGAACCTGACCTGACCTGACCGCCTCCTCGGACGCCAAATCTGTGGAAGGTTTCTGTTTGCAGGAGTGGTTGAAGCCACCTATCGCTGCTCCAGGGACCTCAAGTTGGCCAGCACCGTTTGGGTGCGGGGATGATCTTCGCCGTAAGCCCGGCGGCAGATGGCCAGCGCTCGCTCACAATGCTCCCGCGCCCCCTCCAGATCCCCCATAGCCTTGAGCACACTCCCCAGATTGTTCACATCCCTGCCCACATCGGGATGGTCGGGGCCATATGCTGCCTCATCTATCGCCAGCGCCCGCTCATAATGCTCCCGCGCCCCCTCCAGATCCCCCACAGCCTGGAGCACACCCCCCAGATTGTTCACCAGTGTGCCCACCTTAGCATGCTCTGGGGCCAAGACCTCCTCGAAGATGGCCAGCGCCCGCTCAAAATGCTCCCGCGCCGCACCAGGGGCGGCAACCCCATGGAGATGGTATCCGAGAGAGTTGGACAGGTCTCCAGCCCGCTCCCAATTCCGCTCCACGGCCTCGGCCGCCACACGGCGCAGGTGGGGCAACTCCCGCGCCAGAACGGCTGGCAGTCCAGATTCGTTTTCCCGACGCGCAAACTGAAGCAGCGTGTGTGCGACCGCCTCCCACCCCTGCTCCTCGGTCTGGCCTGGCGCGGGATGCTGGCTGGCAAACTCGACCAGCAAACGGTGCAAGCGCAGTCGCCCTTCAGCCTCTTCCTCTGTCAGTCCCAGCGCCGTCAGTCGCCGTAGAGCATCTGTGGCTCGGCGCGGGTCGGGGTCCAAGCCGGCCGCCCGCATCAGCAACTCACGCGAGATGGAGACCGGAGCGAAGTGGGAGGCCAGATGAAGGAGCTTCATTGCCAGAAGATCGGTGTCATTGTTCGCGTCGAGGCGCCGATAACTCATCTCAAATGTAGCAGCTACGTTCTGGATATGATCGGTAGGGGAGGGGTCCTGCACGAAGTCCACCAGCGCCGGGTTTTCCAAGACCGGTTGGTCCTGCAACTCCTCGAGATACTGCGCCAGGGTGACATCATGTTTGTAGAACTCCAGGTAGCAGCCCGCCAGAGCCACGGCAAGCGGCAGATCGCCCAAGGTCTCGCAGATGGCGTCCGCAGCCTCCCTCTCGCCATCGTCCTCCAGCGCCCCAGGCTTGCCCTTGCATAACAACTCTATCGCCTTGTCCCTGGGGAGCGTGGCCAAGCGCACTTCCCGCAGGCCGAGGGCGCTGGGCCAGTCCGTCCGTCGGCTGGTGATGAGGACACGACAACCACCAGTCACTGGTCGCCATTCCTCCACCACGTCGGCGTCACTAACGTTGTCGAAGATGAGGAGCCGCAACGCTGGCCTCTCCCACTCCTTCTTCACACGGGCGACCTGCCCGTCCAAGGAAAGGGCACCGAAGCCCGGCAGGTCCATGCCCTCAGGACCGCCGCAACGGGCCACCTCAGACGGTATGGCGGTCGGATCCTCCATATCCAGCCAGAAGACCCCTCCGGAATACCGACGCCCATACCGGTGGGCACATTCCACCGCCAGTTGAGTCTTGCCAATGCCCCCGAGCCCCGTCGCCGCAGCCACCTGGCCGATGGCGGTGGTTGACCCGGCCCGCAGCAGTCTCTCTAGCTCCGTCAGTTGATCTTCCCGACCCACGAAGTGTGGATTCGGCCTGTGGGGCATTACGGAGCCTCTGGGCAAGGGACCAACTGTCGGAATCGTGTCCAACTCCTCGTCTTCCATCTGGTCCACGTAAAGGTCGAAATCCGTGGGGCGCTCCCGGCCGGGGTCAAGGTCCGCCATCAACTGCGCAAGCCTGAACTCGTACAACTGAGGGCGGTCGTGGGTGTCGCTGAAATCGATGTATTGGCGGATCTTCAGTCGGGGTGGCAATGGATGGTGGGTGTGGATGACGGGGATCAGCTTTCGATCCCGCGCATCGGGATCTTCCAACATGCCCAACAACTGCTCGAAGTTGGGCCACACGGCTCCTACGGAGTCAGGCGAGACCACAAAGACAAGATGCCTGCTTTCTTGGACGCCTCGTTCCAGGCCCACGATCCAGCTTTCTCCGCCGCGCAGGCACCACTCATCCAACCAGACGTTGAAGCCCGAATCGCGCAGGCGGCGGGCGAGGTCGCGGGTCCACTCCTTCTGAGCGCTGTTGTAGCTGAGGAAAACGTCGTACGGGAAATCGGGCATGGGCGAGACCCTCGTTCTTCCTAATACTCATTATACGACATTTAGCGCCACATGTCAACGCGTTTTGCGATGGGTCGGTGGTCTTTCCGCAGCGCGCTCGAATGAGGCCAGTACTACTGCCGCGGAGTCCGTTCAGGCTTGAAGGTGGGCAGAATCAAAGACCTCTTTACGTGTAGAAACCTCCCGCGGGCTACCCGAACCCGCGGGAGGTTGTCATCAGGCCGCAGCAACCAGGCTCTGTAGCGGTCGTCTGAGGCGATGCGGCCAACTCGCCCACGCCGACCCCGCCCAAAGCGGTGATTGTAGCTCGTTCCAAAAGCGCCGTGCCTCCTACTGTAGCGTGACCAGCACCAGGATCACACCTGTGCCCGAGTCGAAGGGTTCCAACGCTTTGCCTAGAACCGTCCCCACTGGCGGGTTGGCACCAGCACCCATAGCGTGGCCGGGTGTCGAAGAGGCCACCAGGAGGTCGCCGGGCTGTATGGCACCGTTCTCGGCGCTGACGTTGACCGGGACGATGCCTACAAGAGCCAAGGGGATTGCCTCGGGCTCGAGGGGATTGCCGTCTTCATCAAATCTGCTGCCTGCCACGAAGCCCGGTTCGGTCGAGTAGATGCCGGCAACTGTGGTCTCGTACGGTTCTCTGCTGCGCACCATACGGCCGTCGGAGTCGATGGCCAAGACATCGCCAGGCATCAGATCCGGCTCTCCTGGCAGAACCATCTCTGAGAAATCGGCACTACCGGCGAACACACCCCCTGCACCGTAGTAGTTTCCGTCGGCATAAACGTGGCCGGCGTTGGTGACGCGGAACCGCTGGTTGCTGGGACTGCCATCATGGAGCTCGATCAAATTCCCGTGATCGCTGCGGCCGCGGATAGCGGTACCACTCACGGAGATTCCGTACACGCCGTATGAGCTGCCACCACCGGAGGCAAATACGCCCCCATTCTCACCGATACCGACCACACCCACAGCGCCAGCGCCTCGAGATAGCCCGCTGACGTTCCCAGCTTCGGCCCTGAGGCCCATGTTCTCGTCGCTCTGAGCGTAGATGCCATAGCCCCAGTCCGACGTGAAGTAACCAGCGTGATCCCAGTGATTCGTGCCGTCGCTGTTCACCCGGATCCCATAGCCATCATCGCTCTGGAAGTCACCCCCTATGCCGGTGGTTGCGGTGCCCACAACACCGCGAGAGTTGCCAGATCCAACCACGCCGATGTGTCCGCTCTCCCCTCGTACAGCGCTACTGGTAGCGACCCGGCTGTACAGGCCCATACCGCCCGCCCAACTCGGCGCAGTATTGTCAATATTGAGCACGGCGTCCCCAAAGGCGTTCCCAGTACCTGACGCCGTGATGGTCTCCTGCCGGTCATCGTTGACATAGCGGTTATTCAGAGCGCTCGCCGGCATTGCTTTCCAGTGCACGTTGCCGCTGGCGTTGGCCCAGAGCACCTTGTTGGTTCTGTTCGCTGCGCTCCACCATGAGGCTGCAGCATGGTGTCCATCCACCTTGTCTGCGTCCAAGCCCGGCGTAGCCTGCAGCGGGGCAGAGGGCCCGCTGGCTGGGGCAGACGCCCAGACTATGGTCACCAGCATCAAGAAGGCAACTACCCCGATCAGAATGATCCAACTAGATTTCTTGACTTTCATATCTCTCACTCCTTTCAACTCCTCTTGCATTGCCACATCACACCCGTGACATGCACAACGGCGCCTACCGACCGTTGAGCGTCCTACACTCTCTCCATTCCCTCACCTCCTCGGTCCTGAGTTCAGGCGCCCAGCGAAATGCTTCGCAATACGCCCTTTCCGCTACTTCGTCGAGGCCCAGCACCGCATAGGCCTCGCCAAGATGCCAGTACGCCAGCCCGTCGGTGGCGTCGAGGGCCACCGCCTCTTCGAGTTTCTCAATTGCCTCACCATACCGTCCCTGTTGCGCGTAGAGCATCCCCCAGCTCACGTACAGGTTCGCATGGTTGGGCGCCAGTTCCGTGGCTAGCCTGTAGGAGTACTCCGCGTCTGCGTAGCGCCTCGGGTCAAGCCCTCCCCAGAATGTGTACAGCCTGCCGAACTCGGCCCACACCTCATAGTCCCGCGGGCTGAGTTGGTCCGCCGCAAGCAGCTCCGTCTCAGCCGCACCCAACCAGTGCACCCGGCCGGCGCCCACCTGGCATTGCCCTAGATACAGCCGCGACAGCCCTAGCCGATATTCGACAACCTGCGGCTGCAGCCGAGCCGCCCTCAACTCAGATTCGAGGGCATGTTGCGATATGGGCTCCTGCCACGCCCGCCAGTGATCTACGTCAGCGAGCAGCGGAAGTACGCCGAATCCAAGAACGCCCACGAAGCATGCGGCCGCTAGAGGAAGATAGGGCAGTCGTGAGGTCCGCGCTGACGCTGCGGCGCGTTCGGCTTCATGTAGTGACAGCCCCCGTCCTAGCGCCGCTCCCAAGGCCAGCATCAACCACATGACCGTGGCGCTAGCCGTCAGGTCGAAGCCGAATTGGAGATCGACCAAGTGTCCAACCACACCTGCCGTCACGACTACCCAGGCCACCTGTTCCCAACGGTCAGGCGCAGACCGCAGGCCCCGCCAGACCACCCAACCAAAGATGGCAAGGAAGGCGGCGAAAGCCAGGATACCCACCAGCCCCGCGCCCATTCCCAAGTCTAGCCACAAATTGTGGGCCCGGTCCACATTGACATTCCGCCCCTGGTAGTAGACCAGTTGCGGCGGGAAAACGCGGGCGAACACCGTCCGCATCGTCTCGGGGCCATAGCCTAGCAGAGTCCGATCAGCGAGGAGCGGCGCGGCGGCTCGCCAGATCGTGAGTCGAGCTGCGGTGGATCCCTCGTCGGTACGAGTCAGCGTCGCGACCCTATCCAAGCCTGGGAGATCAGCGAGAGCGGTCAACGGACCGAGTGGCAGGTTGAGCATTACCACCGCCCCCGCTGCCAGGGCCCCGCCTACTACCACCGCTATCCAGACCGAGCGGTTGCCTTTGACCGTCGCCCAGGCTAGCCCGAAGACCATCATCCCAGCAGCCAGGCCCACCCATGCACCCCGCGCCTGGGTGAGCGCCAAACAAACCGCCTGAACCGTTACAAGCGCCAAGTAGGGCCAGCGGCGGCGTGTTAGTAGCGACCGCCCCACCGTCAGAGGGATGATCAACACCAGGTACGAACCTAGGAAGTTGGATCTCCCCACGGTAGACAACACGGGCGAAGTGGCATCCGTCTGCCAACCGAGGGGATCGATTCCCGTGGACTGTAGTAGACCGTAGGCCACAATAGGAGCACTGCCCCACACCAAGGCCAGCCACAGGCGATCTGCCTGACCGCGGGTGCGCATGCCTGTGGCGGTGAGCACGAAAAGGCCCAGGTATGCGCCGACCGTGAGCAGCCCCTGCTGTCGCTCGTAGGAACCCCAGAGGCTAGTGCGAGGATTGACGGAGAGAACGGTCGCCAGGGTCAGTGCCAGGCCGAGGGCCACTGCTGCCGCGAGCAAGGGGCTGGCGAGCCACCGCCGTGGTCGTCGGTCAGAGGTGCCCCATCCTTCGATGGCCCGCACCAGCGCCGCCAGGCCCATCAGCAGAACCAGTGCCCGCAGCACCGCCGCCTTGGGGAGTTCAAAGGCGCTGCCACCCCAGGGGTTGAAGGTCAACGGCACAGCCACGGCTGCGGCCAGCCAACCCACCTCAACCGCGTGACTGCACCAATCCGGCAGCGCCAAAGCCCTCTGTCCAGACATCGTGGTCTCCTAGGAAGCCATGGTGCCTTCAACGACAGCGCAACGCCACGAGGACTCATCGCCCACTAGACACATTATACTCCGGTCCGTCTGTGGCGTCTAGCTCTGGCGTATAGACGCCAAGGGAATGGAGATACTCGCG
Organism: Chloroflexota bacterium; assembly: GCA_030613785.1. GTDB lineage: Bacteria > Chloroflexota > Anaerolineae > UBA7937 > B3-Chlor > JAUWLF01. The sequence goes on from JAUWLF010000025.1 coordinate 6,865, forward strand.
CACTAGTGAACCAGGCCCAGGTGAGTAGCTTGATCCACTCGGCAAGTCTCTAGGAGGCTCTTGACACGCTAACTGGTCTTGGGATTCGGCAACTTGAGCCGGGGAATTGATATCCTGGCCAGCCGCAGTACACGAGAATTGCACGCATTTCGCATGCCTCTGCAGTCGACCTTGGCAAGGCGGAAAGCACGACCAATCCTAGGACTGTCTCCCTTCACCCCCCATCCTCTCGACCCTCATGATCACGTTGCCCGCAGGATCGGGGCAGATCACCCGGTGGTCCCCCTTCAGCCAGTCGCCATCCTCCAGCGGGCGCTGCTTGGCGGGAAGGAGGGGAAGAGCCGCGTGCAGAGCATAGAGACAGAAATGACGATCTGGTGGGATGTAGAGGCGTCCGCTGCGTAGGACAAAGTGGTCCCCCGGTCTCATGCCTGAAGTGCACTTCCCCCTCACCTCCTCCACCGCCACTCGCAGATTCCACAGGTCCCCTTCCATGCTTTCTAGGGAGTCAGCGCTCCCGACTGCTATCGCTTTTTCACGCTCGACGGTCTTGTCGCCTATCTTCCCCATCCTCTCGATGTTGAAGACGACCCGGCCCTTTGGATCCGGGCACTGGACGTGATGGACCCGCCACATCCAATCCTCACCTTTCTCCTCGAGGATCTCTCGCTCCTTGGGCGTGATGACCGGCAGCAGGCTTTGCAAAGCCCACAAGCAAACGTAGCCGCCCTCGGGGATCCGCAGGTCGCCATCGCGCACGGTGAAGTAGTCACCCGGCTTCATCGGCGGATCGGCCGTGCATGCGCCCAGCACCTTGGTCACAGTGATCTTCAACCCATACATGTAACGCTCCTTTGCGAGCTAGCTACTCCCTCAGACCCAGCTCCTCCAGCTTCTCTCTAGTGGGTAGCCCGGTGTCCACGTCCCACCCGCGGGCGCGGTAGTATTCGTCCAGCATGGGTTCCAACTCCAGCACCGAGCCGGTGCTAGGGCCGCTTCCCTCGGGCATCGGCTCTTCCAGGAAACGCTTGGGCAGCGTATCGTCCCTGCGCGTGATACCCTCGCGCGCGATGAACAGCCGCTCTAGGTTCACGACGCGCTCGCCGATCCTCTGTACTTCCTCACCGGTGATGTCCCATCCGGTAGCAGCGTGAAGAAGCTCCGCCGTCTCATCCCAGGAGAGTACCTCCATGTTGTTATATGTGTTCTTGCACACCCCCAGGGAATCGGCGATGGCTGCCATCTCTTCGAAGTGTTTCACCACCAGGCCTTTGCCTTTGTACTCCAGGCGGAAGGCCGTCTCGGGAATGCCGAAGCGACGCACGCCCTCCTCTGGATCATTGGAGAACTCGAACCAGGGTTCTGAGCGCGCGTGATCAGCCCCCCGGCTGGCTACGGCGTTCCCCAAACCATAGGCTTTCATGCTACGAACATCGGCCTGAAAGACCTCCAGACCCTTGCCCTCCATGGCGATCTCCTCCGAGCCCCGCCCCAGGCGCTCGGCCGCCGTCTTCACCCCGTCGGCCAGCAGATCCCCGAAACCCTCCCGGTGGGCCACCTTGTGGATCAGGGCCAGGATGGTCTCACCATGGCCCCAGGTGAGATCCAGCCCATCGGCCTCCTCGGGGGAAAGAAGCCCACGATCGTGGCACTCCATAGCCCAGGAGATGACCTCGCTGAGGGAGATGGCGTCTATGCCGTACCGGTTGGCCAGATCGATGCACTTCAGGGCCAAGGCCAGGTCACCATTGCCCACCCGCGCCGTGAAACCGGCCAGGGGCTCGTACTCCGGCCCCTCCAGACGAAGACCTGGAAAGCGAGAATCGTTCACCACCAGGAAACGGCTGCACGGAATGGTGCACGCGAAGCAAGCCTTGCCCTTGATCTTGTACAACTCCTCAATGGCCTCACCGCTCACCGCATCAGCGTGCTCAAAGCGACCACGCTGAAAATGGCGTGTGGGCAGGCCGCCGATGCTGTTCAGAACTTTGATCAGCTTGGTGGTGCCGAGCCGGCAGCGAATCTCGTATTCGGGGTGCCGATAGATGACCTCATCCAAGCGTTCGATGATTTCCATGAAGCCAGCCATGTCGGCCACGGAGATCAGCTTGGTGCCCCGCACAGCCACAGCCTTGAGGTTCTTCGACGCCATGACCGTGCCCATGCCGGTGCGACCCACAGCACGGTTGAGGTTGACGAAAATCCCGGCGAACCGGACCCCATTCTCCGCCCCCTGACCGATGGTGGCTACTTGAACATCAGGGTCACCCAGCTCCCGCTGAATGGCCAACGTGGTGTCCCACACGTCCTCGCCCCACAGGTCCCTTGCGTCGCGCAGCTCGACCACGTCATCCTGGATCCACAGATAGACCGGCTCATCCGCCCGGCCGTCGATGATCAGTTGGTCGTACCCTGCAAACTTGAGTTCCGGGCCGAAGAAGCCACCCGCATTGGAGTCGCCCAGAATCCCGGTCTGGGGGGACATAGCGGTAACGTTGAACCGTGCCCCGCCGGGGAAGAGGGTTCCCACCAAGGGCCCCACGCCGAACACCAGAACGTTCCCCGGCGACAGCCCGTCGACGTGCGCCGGCAGTTCATCCCAGAGCCGTTTCACGTTCAGCCCCCTCCCCCCAAGGAAGGACCGCGCCAAGTCTTCCTCGGTGGGGTGACAATGAGTTGCAGCGTTGGTCAAGTTGACTCGTAGGATGCTACCGCCGTAGCCGTCCATGTCTCTTCTCCGTCAGTGTCGCTCCAAGAACGGCGTTTCAGGCTTCGCTCTGGACTCCGCTCGCGAGTGAGCATAGACAATCGCACCCGTGGCGCAGCGTTTCACGCAGGCGGGCTCGCCCCCGCACAGATCGCAGATGAGAGCCAGGCCTGTCTCTGCATGCAGAGTTACCGCGCCGAAGGGGCAAGCCTCCACACAGGCTGAGCAACCCGTGCACTCACTAGGCTCCACGAGAACAGCCCCTGTACCCTCGTCCTTGCGGAGGGCTCCAGTAGGACAGGAAGCCACGCAGGGCGCACGTCCGCACAGACGACAGACTTGAGGTTGATCCACTCCCAGAGGCTCGGTCTTGGCGATCCGTAGGCGAGCGGTCGCCGTGCCGAAGCGTCCTTCGTGCCAGACAACGCACGTCACCTCACAAGCCCGGCAGCCAGTGCATAGATCTTCACGAACCAGAATCCGCTTCACCATCTCCCCAGCCCTTTTCATGTGGGCGCTTTCGCAATTGAAGGAGACGTCCCCAGGAGATCCGCTCTCGAACGCCTCCCATCGCATACAGACAAATCATACCTCGGATGGGATGGAAGGTAAACTCAGATTGGGGACCGGATCGCGACGCAGTCACCTGACCGTGCCACATGGGAAGGTCCCTTCCCGAGTTGTGGGCTTGAGCCAGACAGTGGTTGCCCGGTGATCGAGGGACTGGATCATCCCCGCCGAGTAGTCACGCGCGACAGATCGCCCGGTGACCGTCGGTCGCCACATCCCGCGCTAATATCACCAAGCTCCTTTGCGACTGAACGGATTGTGGCCAGACAGTCCATTGCCCGGGGGACCGCCGCAGCACAGAATGTGCACCACTCAAAGAGCACGTCGACTCCAAGGAACTATCGCTTTTGTTACTGTCCGCTCTCCCACGCAGCCTGTACTCGGAACGACCACACCACCTCCGAGCTGTTGCACTCTGATCGCGCCCGCCGCTGTCTGCCGCGGTGAGCCGTTTGTGCAGAGACTTGGACTCCCGCTGAGGCCCTGCACACAACGTGCGGCAGCGTGATGGGCTATCTGTTCGTCAGCATCTTGCCCAGCATGGACGTCAACTGGCATGATCTCCGACTGGATAGGCTCTTCATCGGCCTCATTTCCAGCTACTTCATAACCAGAGAGCACTAGTCTCTAGCCCTCTCGGCGACGTGCCCCGCTGGCCTCAAAGCGGCAGGAGGGATGATTCGTGTTTCGCCGCCCCGAGGGGTCCAGGACAACTGCACGCCGCTGAATTCCCCTCCTTGATAGGAGTAGCGCAGTCGGATCTCGTGCCACCCCGGGGTCAGTTCCACCTCACCCCTGCCGGAGATGGTCCTCGTGCCCCCCACCGTCACCACTTCTTGGCCATCTACGTACAGGTCCGCATTCCCATTCCAGGCCACGATCTGAAAGCCATAGGGACCAGCTTGATCCACCTTCAACTGCCCCTGGCAATCGAGGCTGTACAGCTTCCCCGCCAATTCAGGGATGAAGGCCGACTGCCAGGCAGAAGGCACCCTCACCAGGTAGATCACCGGCTCGATGCTTTGCTGCACCGGCTGCCCCCTCCAGTCCGGACCCTCGAACACGGTGACCAAGAGGCCGTTGACCTCCTCCCTGGGGCTCAAGAACCGAGGAGGCACCATCTCACGATCACCTTGAGGTGTTCTCCAGAGGAGCCTGAGTCCTCCTGCTTCATCAGTCGACGCGTACACGACACCTAACGCATGCCAACCCTTGACCAGTTGGACCCCTTTTCCATCTTGGAGCGGCTGATCATCCACGTGTACTTGGGCCCGGCCTGTGGCCTCGGTTTCGAAGACGTAGGTGCCCTCCTCGGGGGCGTAGATCGTGCCGCGCCACTCGGCCCTGAAAGGAAAAGGCAGAGGAGGATCCTCCCGGCTCCAATCGAAGCTCAGTTGCGCATCCTTCTGCACCATGTCAGGCTCCTCGGAGGGATGATATCCGGCATAGTATGATCCCATCAGGCCTTGGGCCTCTCTCGCCATCTCTGCCTCTACCCGTGCCGAGACGAACGTGTAGCGGTCGTATTCCCCTTGAAAGGTCTCTATCCGAGCCCCGGGGTAGTAGAACCTCACCACATCGGTCAGTGCCTCCACATCGTAGGGGGTGGAGAAGATGTAGACTAACTCGTCATCACCTGTGTCGGTGTGGCTGGGGATGACGTCCAAGATACCCAGCGCCCGTTCCCCCGGAGGCTCTCCGGCCATCCACGCGAAGTCCATCCCAGGCGTGTAATAGGCGTGGTTGGCGAAGAGGTAGAAGTAATGTCCGTCGCCCAGAGACGCCATGTAGTTGGCGATGGCCGACACCTCCCTGGTGAACTCGACGCGCACCGAGTCCGCGTGTATCTGGCGCTGGAAGAAGATATCGTAGTTGGCATATCCAGCGAGGACCAACACCGGCACCAGAATCAATGCGAAACACCTCCCCCGTGAGGAGCCAAAGGTCCGCCGGAAGGTTGCCCACGCCCCTTCCACGAAAACACCGGCGAAGATGAATAACACCGGCATCACTCCAGCAAAGCGATGGCTGCGAAAATCCAGAGTCAACACACCGCCCCCGATCACGGTGATCAAGAACCACGCCAGGTAGAAAAGGTGCCTATTGCGCCAGAAGTAGAAGAGGCAGTAGCCAAAGCCCAGAGCGAACAGTACCCCGGTCCAGGGGTCCAGCATAGGCAGATCAGGGAGGTTCACCGCTCCCCAGGCTTCCCCCCTGTAGTTGAAGAAACCCAAAGATTGCTGGGCGCGATGAAGCAGCCCCCCCAGGTGGGCAGCCCTCTCCGCCCCGAACAGGACAGGCATCACCACGCTGAACCGTTCACCAAAGGCTCGGTAGGGCTCCCGTCGCACGACAGCCAAGAAAGGCGCTGCGAACAGCGCGGCGGCCACGAGGAAGGCCATCCACCGACTCCCAATCGCGTAGGACAGGGTGGCAACCAGTCCTACGGGCCGATCCTCCCCTGAACGCCACAAAGTCCAGATTTCGCCAACCAACAGGAATAACACCAGGATGGGGACCATGCGAAAGGAGGCGTGGCTGTACAAGCCCACGCTCATCGTCAGTCCGGCCAGGATGTAGTTCATCATCCCTCCGGTCCTGCGACCCCTGAGCAGGAGGTAGAAGGTCGCAACCTCGAGGAGCATAGCGGGCGTGGAGGGAAGCACCAGCCGGGTGAAGGCGATGTGCCAGCGAGAGACCGCAAAGAGGAATGTGGCAGTCAAAGCCACAGGAAAGTGAAAGAGTTCTCGGGCTAGCAGGTAGAAGACGATCAAAGTCAAGAACCCCAGAAGGACAAAGGGCAAGCGCAGGGCGAAGACAGTTGCCCCCACCGCGCGAAAGGAGAGATAGGTGCTGTATACGGAGACCGGGAACTGCCAGGGCAGGTAGCCGTGACGGATGATACCATAGGCATCCTTCCCTATCTGGGCCTCGTCGTTCCAGGAGATGCCGCCCGGCGGAGGGTAGTAGTCCAGGCGGTCGAGGCGCAGGAAGAGTCCAAAGCCCAAGACCAAGATCACCAGCGTCAACTCTATCCAGTGTTCTCTGATCGCCTTGAACCGTGGCCAGGCCCAGTCGTCTCGGCGAGAGCAGACAGCCCCCACCAGCGCCACGCTCCAGATGTACAGAGGCACCGCCGTGGGTAGATAGTCCCACCGCAGCATGAGAAGGATGCTGGCCACCCAGGCCGGGATGGAGGCGACGAGCAGGCTCAACATGCCGCCCAAGTCCCATCTGGATGGAGGCGCCTTCTCCGCCTTCTTGCCCTCATGAGGTCGGAGGAAAGCGATGAGGGTGAGCACTATGGCGACGGCGAAGAGGGCCACCGCGGCCTCCTCGTTCACTCGCCTGTTGAGCAGGGCTTGACCAAGTGAAGCCAACAGGAAGGCGGCAACTGTCAGGATGAAGGGCAGTACACGCTGAACCTGAGACATGCACCCACCTAGCTTGGAGCTCTACGCTACCCTATTCAGACAACAGAAACTTCTGGATTCTGTCGTTGTAGGTGTCAGCCACATACACCGATGCCCGCTGGTCAAAGCTGATGCCGATGGGCTTGCTGAATTGCCCTTCCAGAGAGCCCCTCTCGCCCCATAGGGTCAGTAACCTCCCATACGAATCGTAGACGCATACTCGTGCCATCTCCGGATCGGTCAGGAACAGCAGGCCACTCATGCCCCACACTATGTGTGCGCTGTCGAGGGTGTTGGCCCCGGTGACAGGCCACTGCCTGACGTAATGACCGTCCGGGTCCCAGACCTGCACCCTGTCGTTCTCCGTGTCCACCACGTACATATTGCCCTCGCCGTCGACGGCCACGTCGGTTGGTTGGTTCAACTGGCCCTCGCCAGAGCCCGGTGAGCCGAAGCGCGCGATCAGTTCGCCGTGTGGAGACACCTTCAGCACCGTGTTGCCACCCGTGTTGGCGATGTAGACGTAACCATCTTTGTCCACATCAAGACCTCGTGGGTCGAAGAGTCCCCAGCCTGTCCCCCACGCGCTCAGAAGCTCTCCCTCAGGTGAGAAGACGAAGAGGCTGTCATGCCCCGGGTCCAGAACGTACACTCGCCCTTCCCGATCCAGCGCCAGGTCGAAGGGCTCTGCCAACACCTCCTGACCCCATTGGTCCACGAACTCGCCCATCGAGTCGAAGATCTGCACGCGACCGTTGCCAGTATCCGCCACGTACACCATCCCTTCCAGGCTCACCGCCACCCCGCGAGGTTGCTGGAACTGGCCCGGGCCATCACCCTCTTTGCCCAAGCCCCTGACGAAGGTCGCCTGCCGCAAACCCTCTGTCATGGGCGGAGGCGTGGGAAGCAGCACTGCCGCAGGTGTGGGCAAGGGCGGAGGGACAGTCAGGTCGGCACCGGGAGGGGAAAGCTGCTCCACCGGCACCCGATCCCTGACATGGCCAGGCGGCGCCCAGTACAACTCTATCTTCCGCCCCCCGCCATCCTGGAAATACAGCAGTCGTATGTCGTGGAAACCCTCCTCCAATTGAATTATCCCCTGCTCGTAGACGTCACCATGATGCCCGCCGTTGTCGACCACCAGTTGCCCGTCTAGATAGAGGTGCGACCCGTCGTCGGAGATCGTGCCGAAGACGTAGGGACCACTGGCGGGAATGTAGATCTGGCCCAGCCACTCGATGCTGTACGGTGAGGACAGGACATCGTTGGGGGCGATGAAGGGATCGAGTTGCACCACCAAGGGATCCCCGTCCCAGGAGGTGCCTTGACGATAGAGACCAAGTAAGCCGTGGCCGTACAACTCCTGCACATAGAGCACGTCGCTGAGGATGACCTCCTCGTCGCTCCACGGAGCGATCCAGCTCAGGCGGAGCTGACCGCCCGCCTCCTCCTCCACCGCCTCCACGTCGAGGGCGTGGAACCCCGCCGGCAGCACCAGGGTCTCCTCCCCCCGCCCGCCGTCCACCTCGAGCTCCATCTCCCCTCCCAGCCGCAGCTTCGCAGAGCCCGTCGCTTCAAGAAGGAACGTGTAGGAGCCATACTCAGGCACGTACAGGGATCCTTGCCACCGGACCGAGAAAGGCGGCTCCAAAGGAGGCTCGTCCCAGGAGAAATCCAGCCCCTTGTCCACTCGCTCCACTGCTGGTGGCTCCTCGAAGTCCGGCCCCTCGTAGTAGGCGGCGCGTAGGCCCTGGGTGGCCGCGACCCGATCACGTCCCACTTTGTAGGTGTAGAACATCGTGTGCCCGTAGCGGTCCAGGTGTTCCTCATATTCGCCGTCGGGATACAGAGCCCGTAGGCGAGGAACGAGGGAGGCGTGGGTGAACTCCAGTACGTAGATGACGTCCTGTTCGACCTCTTGCCGCAACGGGAGGTGGCTATTCAAGTCCAAAGTGGTGAAGGGCACGCCATGTGGAATGAACTTCAGATCGGAATGATTGGCGAGCGCCTGGGACACGAGCACGAGGTTGTCGTAGCCATGAGTCTTGACGTACTTCCCCGCCTCGGTTTGGGCCGGATCGAAGTCGTAGTACGCCGACTCGTTCGACGCCTGGCGGTTGAAATAGATGTCGAAGTTGTCCCAGAGGCTCAGAGCCAGGATGATGCCCACGGCCAGAGACAGATAGCGGCGCCTGTCCCCCTTGAGCAGAGGGGCCAAGGTAGCCCACACCCGATCCCAGAATGCTGTGATCAAGAGAAAGACGGCCGGCACGTTACCCAGAGTGCGGGATGAATGGGGGTTGGAATCGGCGAGAGAGAGGATCCCCGGCAGAAGCCCCACGAAGAGCCACGCCACAAGCAGGAAGTACCTGTGGTGGCGCCACCGCAACAGGCTGTATCCCAAGCCAAGGCCGAAGAACATAGCTGACAAGGCGTCGAGCATCGGCTCATGAGGCACGTTATGCCGTGCGCGGGGATCTCCCTCGTGGTTGTACATCAAGAGGCTCTTGCGCACGTTATCCAGCAATGGTTGGTAGCTGCCCTCTCGCTCGATGTCCTGCTGTACCGAGGCCGCCTCGGTGCGCCGCAGGAAGATGCTCGGCCTTTGGACAGCGTACAGGACTAGGGGCGACAGGGTCAGGAACGCAGCCAGGGCGAACGCGGCCAGGCCTCTCAGGTGCCCCCGCATCAACTCTCTTCTGGAAAGGAACACATGAAGCAGGTAGACCCCGATGATGAGTGGGAAGATGCGGTAGCCGATGTAGGTGTGGAAACCCAAGCCGAAGACCAGCCCTGCGAAGACGTAATCTAGCCTGCGCCCCTTATGGATCCCTCGCCACAGGAAATAGATGACCAATGCCTGGTAGAGCGGCACCGGCACTATCTCCACGAAAGCCAGTCGGCTGAAGTGCACGTGCCACCGGGAGATGGCAAGCAGGAAAGTCCCTATCTGAGCTGCGGGCACGCTGAACATCTCCCGCGCCAGCAGGTAGAAGACCAAGACCGTGGCCAAACCCACTGGCACATCGAACGCTCGCAGCACGATGGGTTCCACGCCGAAGACCTTCAGTGCCAGTCCGAGGAGCTGATAGTGCAGCGCGGCGTTGCTATCCCTGTTCTCAGTGAACGGAGAGTACGGGGCTTGGAGAAAGCGCAGCCCCCACACCCCGTTATCCGCCTCGTCCAAGTAAATGCCGGCTGGCATGGTATCGAGGTGATAGGTACGCATGAAGAAAGCCACCAGCATGATCAATGACAGGACGAGCACCTCACGCCGGTGCACGCGCCACCTGGGGCGGGGCGAGCCATACCAGAACCCAGCGACGAAGAGACACAGACCCAGGAGCCAGAGGAAAAGGGCACGATTGCTCGCCCTGCTCAAGTACAGGTCCACCAAGCACAAGATGACGAAGAGAACACCCAACCCGACCAGGAGCAGGTTGAGCCTGCCCAGCTTCCCGTCGATCATCTTGCCGCCCGCCTCCTGGTCACGCCGTGGTGGGACAAGAAGCAGGCAGAGGGCGGCAAGGCCAAAGAGGATCACCCCGTCGATGGCGGGGCCTTCGGTGGAGAAATACGTCTGTCCTACGAACGCGAGGATGAGAGCCAGCGTGATGGCTACGGGAGCTTTGATGTCCATCTCAACCAGCCTTGTCGCGAGGAAAGCGCAGGATCCAGATAGTGCTGACCGACACCTTCGGCGTGCGAGGCATCCATGTCAAGATGGTTCACAGCACCCTCTTCAGAGAGCGCTCAGACCGGGCGGGACCTGGGGCATTGCGCCGCTCGGCTCTGGCCGCTCAAGACGAACTACCTCAACTGGGCAAAGAGGTCGGTCTCCACCTCCTCTGGCCAGCCAACTCTCGAGCGTCCCAGGGTAAACGTCTCCTCCCGAAACCACGGCTCCTGCAACACCTCTTTCGCAGACTCGCCGAACAGGTTATCGTACCCCACCTGTGTGACGTGGCACTCGAGGCCTCGTAGCTTGGTTTCGACATAGTGACTCACGTCGATGACCGTGGTGATCTCTTCGCGAGGCTGCCCCACGATGCTGAAGGGGACCCCATCCATCATCACCGATGGGGGTTTGCCATCCTCTGACATGCCGGCTATCCGTTCCTCAGACAGCACGCGGAAGTAGAGCTTGCTGATCTGATGTGGTTCGCAGACTCCGTCCAACTGATCGGGAAAGCAGTCCGCATCTGCGGCCAGTTCAAAGGCGATGGTGGCCCACCGATGAACGGCGATGTGATCGTAGTGACCGTAGATGCCGTCCGCTCCAAAGGTGATGAGCACCTGCGGCTTCAATTCGCGGATGATGCCCACCAGTTTACCTACCGCCTGCCCCTGATGGATGATGGGCAACAGTCCATCTGGATAGTCCAGGAATCGAGGGGGATAGATGCCATAGATCTCACAGGCACAGCGTAGCTCCTGCTCGCGAACTTGCGGAAGATTGGCGGGGGTCGCCAGGTCAGGCACGACAATCTCACCCGCCTCGCCCCGCGTGGCGGTCACTAGGTGCACGTCGCAGCCTTCGGCCGCGTATTTGGCCAGCGTCCCTCCCGTGCCAAAGGCTTCGTCGTCCGGATGGGCGAAGAAAGCCATCAATGTCAATGTGCTTGACGCCATGGGAGACACTCCACTATAGTCGCGTGCTTCTCGTCGGTCACCTGCCCATCTGCCTGGAACAGTTGCCGGATCATCTGTCCCTGTGAATCAGAGGAAGTGTACCTAGTCCCAACGAAAGTAGCCTCAAGGCAGTTCCCGATCGGTCCCCAGTCTGTCACCGGACGTCGATCGCCAAGAGTCTCCCAGGACCGCGTTACTGCCCAACAGTGCTCCAGTTGCTAGTCCGCGCCGTCTTCCGCCGCCTGCCCCTGCCGCTCGCCCAACTGCCTGTCCAGCATGAGCAGGCCCATGGGCTGATCGCCAACTCTCTTTAGTTGCCCCACGACTCGCCCGGCGTTGTCCTCCTCCTCGACCTGCTCTGTGATGAACCACTGCAACTCCATCTGGGTGGCGTAGTCGTTCTCCGTCAGCGCGAGTTCATAAAGCCGATTGATCAACCCCGTTACCTTCCGTTCGTGCCCCAGGACCTGCTCAAACATCTCGAGAGGCGACTTCCACACCGGCGGAGGCATCTCAATCGCCTTGAGGACCACCCGTCCGCCGCGGTTGTTGACGTGGTCAAAGAACTTCATGGCGTGTTCCACTTCCTCCTGGGCCTGGACACGCATCCACGTGGCGAAGCCGGGCAGGCTCTCCGCCTCGCAGTAGGCCGACATTGAGAGATACAGATAGGCCGAGTACAGTTCCTTATTGATCTGTTCGTTGATGGCCTCCTCAAGAGCTTTGCTTAGCACCGTTACGCATCTCCTTTCTCCACTATCTGTTCCATTGACTCTAGCAGATCACACTCAGATTCCGCCAACAAAGACCTCAGCGCCTCCCAGGGTCTTCGCCTACGGTGTAGCCAGAACAGCCGTCGTTCCACACCTGCGCTCATCTTCCAGAGCACGGCCCCTACCCGAACCGCCCGGTGATGTAGTCGTCAGTTCGCGGGTCCTGTGGTCTGGTGAAAATCTGCTCCCCCGCCCCGTACTCCACCAATTCACCCATCAGAAGGAAAGCGGCCTTGTCGCCGATTCGAGACGCTTGCTGCACGTTATGCGGCACGATGACAATGCAGTGCTTTTCCTTCAGAGCGACCAAGGCTTCCTCTACCTTCATAGTGGAGATCGGATCCAGACCGGAGCAGGGCTCGTCCAGCAAAATGACCTCCGGTTCCAGCGCCAGCACCCTGGCCAGGCACAACCTCTGCTGCTGCCCTCCGGAGAGTGCCGTGGCAGGCTCGTTGAGTCGATCCTTCACTTCCTCCCACAGTGCCGCCGCTTTGAGCGACGCCTCGACCAACTCATCGAGATCCGACCTGTTCCTGCCCGCCCCCAACAGAGGCCCGTAGGTGACATTCTCCCAGATGGACAAGGGCAGCGGCACCGGCACCGCGAAGACAATGCCCACTCTGGTGCGCAACTGAGTCACACTGACATCTGGGTCGTGGATGCTCTTTCCGTCTAGCAGTACTTCACCTTCCAGGCGCCCTTCGGTGGCGAGATCACTCAATCGATTGAGGATCCGGAGCAGAGTGCTCTTCCCTGACATCGCCGGGCCGAAGATGGCGAGAATCTCGTTGGCGTAGATGCGGAGATTGATCCGCTTCAGGGCAGGTTGATCCCCGTAGTAGAAGCTGACATCGTTCAGGACGAGCTTCGCTTCTCCAGACATTGTCCCCCCTGCGTCACCACTGACGACGCCGGCGGTAGTGTCGCCGAATGAGTGTGGCCGCCAAGTTCATGCCCAGCACGAAAACCATCAGCACCAACGCGGTGCCGTACTGGATCTTGATCGGCATGCCCGGCACCTGGGTAGAGATCACGAACAGGTGGTAGGGCAGGGCCATGGTCTGGTCGAAAACCGACTGAGGAAGGCGAGGTAGGTAGAAGGCGGCCACCGTGAAAAGGATGGGAGCGGTCTCACCCGCAGCACGTTCCAGTCCGAGGATAACTCCGGTCATGATTCCTGGCAGGGCTTGCGGCAGTATCACCTTACGAATCCCTTGCCACGTGGTCCCGCCTAGCGAAGCGTTGACCACTCGGAAGCTCTGCGGCACAGCCGACAGAGCCTGCTCGGTAGTGCTGATCATCACCGGCAGCGTCATGATACCTAGAGTCAAAGAGCCGGCTATGATGGACATGCCAAACCTTAGAAAGAGCACGAACAGTCCCAGGCCAAAGAGGCCATAGACCACGGAAGGGACTCCAGCCAGGTTGATGATGGCTAGACGTATGGTGCGAGTGAGGGCATTGTCCGCCGCATACTCGGACAGATAGATCCCCGCCCCCAGACCGAGAGGTATGGAGGTCACGGCCGTGCCGATGGTGAGCCACACGGTACCGACCAGCGCGGGAAAGATACCCCCTTCACGCATGCCGCCGCGAGGAAAGCCGAAGATGAACTCCCAACTCAGCGCTCCGATGCCCTGAGCCACTATGTAGCCAATCACCAGAACTAGAGGTATGACCACGCCTACACCTGCGGCCGTGATGACGGCAAAGGCGATCTTCTGCGTCTTGTAGCGGGGCAGCTTCATGCCAGAAATCTCCCTCCGCCGCCCCGCTCTCGACGGAAGATCGCCACCGCCGCCGCCAGGTTGATCACAAATGTGACGATGAAAAGCACGAGACCTACTACAAATAGCACATGATAGTGAGTACTGCCACGCGCCACCTCTCCCATCTCGGCCGCTATGGTGGCCGTCATGGTGCGCACTGGCCGGAGAAACGCGTCAAATCCCAAGGGCATCCTCGCTGCGTTTCCAGTCACCATCATCACTGTCATCGTCTCCCCGATGGCTCGGCCCACGCCCAGCATCACCGCAGTCACTATCCCAGGTCGCGCCGCAGGCAACACGACGCGCCAGATAGTCTGCCACTTGGTCGCGCTGAGGGCGTAGGCCGCGTTGCGGTAGGATTGAGGTACGGCATCTAGCGCGTCCTCCGCAATACTGATGATCGTAGGTAGCGCCATGTATGCCAGAAGCAACACGCCTGTCAACGCAGTGAGACCGGTGGGCGCTCCTGAGAACTGACGAACCAGCGGAGAGACCAACTGAATGCCAATGAACCCGATTACCACCGAGGGAATCCCAGCGATGATCTCTATCGAGGGCTTCAGGATCTCCCGCACCCACTCAGGCGCTATCTCGCCGATGAAGACCGCGGTCGCCACTCCCAGAGGCAGAGAGATGGCGATGGCTCCCACTGTCACCAGGAGCGAGCCCAAGATCAGGGGCACCAAGCCGTAGATGCCGAAGGTCGGGTACCACCTTTGCCCCACCAGGTTGGAGAGAGGGACTTCCACCAAGGCAGGTGTCCCCTCCTTGATGAGGAACAGTAGAATGAGGAGCACAAAGGCGATAGCTGACACGCCCGTCAGCCGAATCAACTGCTCGATGAAAAACGCGCGCCAATGCGTGCCTTGCCGCAATGCTGGGATTCTCACGTCCTACTCCATCACGACCTCAAACGTGCCGGACCTGACTCAAGACCCTGGCAAGGGAACGAACCCTAGCTCAGCCACTATTCTTTGGCCATCCTCGCTCGTAATCCAGTCCAGATAGTCCTTGATCGCCCCTTGGGGCTCCCCCTTGGTGTAGATGTACAACGGTCGGGCGATGGGATAGGTGCCGTCGTTCACCGTACCGATGGAAGGTGCGAAAAAGGGGCCGCCCTCGCTGACGCCGACGCGCACCGATTTCTGCGCTGGGGTCACATACCCCAGCCCATCATAGCCTATGGCGTTGGGATTGTGAGCTACCTCCAGGCCAATCACCTCAGAGGACGGCAGCAGCAATGCCTCCGGGGAAAAGAGGTCCTCGTTCTCTGGGTCTCCCAGGCGCACCACGTTCTCCAGGAAGTACATGTAGGTCCCGGAGTTGCTCTCGCGGGAAGCCAGCACGATTGGTCTCTCCTCGCCCCCCACGTCCCGCCAGTTCTCGATTCGGCCGGTGTACATGTCGGAGATCTGTGGGATGGTGAGTTCACCAATGGGATTCTGAGGGTTGATCACCACTGCTATGGCATCTAGCGCGACCACATGCTCTACGGGCGTCATGCCCGCGTGTTCAGCTTCCCGCAGCTCCTCGTCTTGCATCTGCCGGGAAGCATTGGCGATATCAGTGGAGCCATTGATCAACGCTGCGATGCCCGTCCCAGACCCACCGCCAGTTACTGAGATAGAGATCTCGGGGTGTAGTTCGTGGTAGGCCTCAGCCCAGGCCAAGGCCAAATTGACCATGGTGTCCGAGCCTACATTGACAATTGTGGTGGTCGAGGCGACAGACTGTTGAGAACCACCTTCACCACAACCGGCTGAGAGGAAGAAAAGACAGGAGATGAAGACATAGCCCAGACACCGGCGTAGCAACAAGGGCAGTCTCCTAGTCCTTTTCACACAAATGATTATAACCTCTGCTCTGTCGGTCGTCAAGCCTCCGTTGCTCGAGGGTGTGGACAAAGCGTCTCCTGCGCCCCTCACACGTGTCGGGAGCATCGTGGCGCCACCAAGAGATGGTGGGCTTCTCAACCCTGGCCCATTGAACGGCTGAGGCCTGCGCTGAACGCTCACATTGATGTAGCCGCACGGCGTGCCGTGCGGCTACGGAGTTCGCTTGACCCTGCACAACAGGTGCTCCATCTCGTTGACCGGCAGACACATGCTGGGGTATTGAAGAGGGCAACAAGCTCATGCCAGGGTGCGATCTGAAGCCCTGGTGGTCACCGCAGCGAGTCCCTATGGAGCATACCAGTCTGAGCCAGTGGATTCCATTTCCTGGCAGAGTCGTGGCATTGTTCCAGGAGCCGCGCGGGAATGAATTTCCACGCTACACTCACCAAGTCCCTGCGGGACTCCAGCAACCTGGGCGCCACCCCGATTGCTGGTTGAGCGCTGGCTTTGGAAGTCGGGGTTCCGCACTCCCACACCTGACGATGTGGAAAGACGCTTCTCGAGGCTGCTGGGTTTCTTCCACATCCTCCCTTTGCTCCTGAGCCTCTTTGTATGGTACAATCGTGAGGTTTGCAGGCCCATAGGCCGCGGAGACAGCATGGCGTTCACCAATAGGATGGAAGTACAGAATGTCAGTTTCTATTATGGCCAGACGAAGGCCTTGAGCAACGTCAGCCTGGGCTTGAAGAACAAGCAGATCACCGCGTTGATCGGGCCTTCGGGCTGCGGCAAGTCCACGTTCCTCCGCTTGCTGAATCGCATGAATGAACTGATCCCCGACACCAGCCTTGAGGGCACGGTCCTTCTGGATGGTCAGGACATATACGCCCCAGAGGTGGACGTGGTGGAACTACGCCAGCGCGTGGGCATGGTGTTCCAGAGGCCAAACCCGTTCCCCCAATCCATCTATGCGAACGTCGCCTTCGGCCCCAAGGTGCTCGGTATGGACTGCGATCTGGATGAGGTTGTGGAAACGAGCTTGAGGTCCGCCGCTCTATGGGACGAGGTGAAAGACAAGTTGGGTAGCCACGCGCTGGATCTGGCTGCCGGTCAGCAGCAACGGTTGTGCATAGCTCGGGTCCTGGCCCTTGAGCCGGAGGTCATCCTGCTGGACGAGCCCTGCTCAGCTCTCGACCCCATGGCGACGCTTCAGATCGAGGAGTTGATGCAGGAACTCAAGCGAGAGTATACCATCGTCATTGTGACCCACAACATGCAGCAGGCAGCGAGGGCCTCAGACTGGACAGGCCTCTTCTGGCTTGGCGAGATCATTGAGTACAATGACACAGCGACCATGTTCACCGCACCACAAGACCCCAAGACAGAGGCTTACCTCACAGGGCGAGTCGGATAGGCCGTATGCGCCTTCGCCGAGGGCCTCATCTGCAACAGCTAACAGTTAGAGATCACCACGGCAAGCTCCCAGGCTCCCACCGATCTTTCTCACTGCGATCTTCTAGCTCTTCGAACCCCCACGTACGATTACTCGCCGTCGAAACGGATTCAGAGTGTCGCGAAAGGACCCGGAGACCTGGGAGCACACAGATGCTCGACAACTCATCTGAACGCCGGCCTTCCAGAGGAGGCCCTTGCCGATAGGACCCTACCTCAAGGTCGTTGGCAACTCATCACGAAGGGAGGTCAATACACTGTGAACGACGGAGAGACCGCTTTCGAGGGCTACGGCTACCGCACGAGCTCCCCCTTCGGGAGTTGGACTGAAGTGAGGGTGGGTGGCGGGACGGTTTCGATCACCCGTCCGCGGGTGGGAGTGTTACCATACCGCCTCTGGACAGCCTCACAGGTGCTGCTCCTCGTACTCATTGTGCCCGCACTCCTGGGCGCGGCAGGCATGTGGGAGATGGCCAACATGATCGCCATAGACTCCGGCCACCCGACTGTCGTACCTGACTCAGGGCAAGGAACCCGCGCCGTGCCGTGATTGATGGGCAAAGTCTAATCACGTCAGAACACGGGTTCGCATACTGGCCCGAGAATGCAAAACGGGCCACCTTCGTCAAGAAAGTGACCCGCTCGCTCCTGTCTATGGTCTGGCGGTGGCACGGCTCATCTCAGCGCGACCGGATCCATAGGAGGCCAATGGTCCTCGCTACTCCACTCCCAACCGCCTCTTCGCCTCCGTCAGCTTCTCATCGGTGTTCTCATAGTCGCCTCTCTGACCTGGGGGCAGCAATCGCGCCACCTGGCACATCGCCAGCTTGGTGAGATCAACCAGATAGTCGACTCTTTCGAAATCGCCTACCTCCAGCGGGCGGGGCACCACGATACGCTCTCCGAATCTCACCTTCACCACTCTCGGTCTCCCCGCCTTCTCTCTCGTGACAAACGCCATGGGCACGAGAGGAATCTCCTTCTTCAGCGAGAATAAGACTGCCCCGGTTCTCAAGTCCCCCTCCAGCAGGCCGTTACCCCTCGTTCGTCCAGTGATCGACATCCACATCACGTTCCCGGGTTGGTCGAGATAGGCCAGGACTTCCTTGACGATCCTTCGCTCCAGCCTGTATGACCCGTCCTGATCCTTGTGCACCGGGAAGACGAACCTCTCCACCCCCAGTACCTTCATGGACGCAGTAGCTTCCGTGATGATCTCCGGCCTGGCGATGGCCTTCAAACGGGGCCTCTCGCCAGACAGCCGACAGCCAACCTTGATCACCGCTCGCATGGATTGCGACACAGACGGGTAGTTGCTCACGAGGATGGCCGTCTGTGTCTCATCCAAGAAGGAGGGAATTGGCTCCACTTCAATCCCCCTGGTGGCCAGATACATCAGTTGTCGAGCCCTCTTGCTTCGCTCGAGCAGAGCCAAGGAACGCAGCCCAGCGTCAACGCGTTCCAGGGTTTCCCTTCTCATCAGGCTCGAGACAGCCTCTGTGTAACGCAGCCCCTTCTCCATAAGCCCTCCTTTGGATCAGAATCGACGATGGCCTAATAAAACCAAAGAAATATACCGTACTCTCTCAATGTTGTCAAGTTGAGGGATTGTGAGTCAGTCAGTGCGGTTCCTGACTTACATCATGGGGGATCATAGAGGCGCTCGTGTGGAGCCGAGTAGCCGGGGACGATCACGCTGCCAAGTCGAAGGGGAGGTCGCTAATGTCGCGTAGGCGGTGGCCCTCGATCAACATCACCAGCATATCCAGTTGATCTTCTCTCTGAATCGCCTCAATAGCTTCTCTAAGCTCAGCCAAAGCAAGGTGATAGACACAATCCAGATCACCTGTCCCCAAGGCGAGGGTGGCAATCCGCGTTGGCAAAGGCTCGGCAGTGACAGCGCAAATGTGCGACAGGTGGCCTTTCCGGTGGCGTATGAGGTTCAAGGCCTCGGTGCGCGTGTTCTGCGCTCTGTCGCTCCGGATCGTCCACTTGCAGGAGATGCTGGCATGCAGGATCGGATGGAGATCTGCACGATTCACTTCCCGAAAAGGGGTTAGTTGGGCAAGCGCGTGTCTCGCATTCACCACTTTGCCGCGCAGATTGATCTCTTCATCTGAAACTGGCCACCTGCCAATAACAACGTCGGGCTTGACAATGTAGTCTCCTCCTAAGGCGGCCCTCAGGTCCTTGTCGTCGCCTACGACTCGCTCTAGGTGAGCCAGATGCTCATACTGAGCAAAGTCTGAGATGGCGGTCTCCACAGAGTAATGCCACCGTCCTGGCCGCAGATGGTTTACGAGTTCGAAAGCTTCTTCAAGGAAGTCCTTAGTGGCTCGCTCAAAAAGGCGCCCGACACTCTGTGGCTTGATGTCTCACTCAGGAACAGACCAGCCCAGTCGCTTGACCAAAGCCCACGAAATCTCCACACTTGACTTGCTACCACCGTCGGCAAAATTGGGGTAGCGCCGTCTGTCCTCGGTTCCGCGAACCCTGACGATCTCTGTGCGAATGCGCCGATGGTACTTCTCACGAAGGTTCGCGATGCTCACTCGGTCCCTCCAGGATGGACTCGCACGCACATGCGTCAGACTTGTAGAATCCAATGACGTGCTCTTCATACATTCGCTGCTGAATCTGCGACGCTCGATCCACGCGGGATCCGGCTGGCAGCATCCGTCGATTCCGGTCCAGCCTACGCACGGCGATCTTGGGCACTTCAAAACCAATCGTTCCGCCAATGTCAGCGAGGCAAGTGTGCGTATCTGTGTCTCTTCCCCGCATCGTGGAACTCCCCACGACGAGGACTGCCGCTCTCCCAGGTTTCAGGACGCGATGCAGCTCGCGCAACACCCTAGTCATCTCCGAATAGTACCGGTGTAGTACGCGACCTTTCCTCTTGTCCCGGCACGCGATGTCGGCGACCACCTCCGCGGTGGTGTCAGGCAACCTCTCGAAATCCACGTCGGTCACCGCTTCACCGCCTATGTACTTTCTTCGCTCTCGCGAAAGTTCGTCGAGAGGATATCCCATCCAAACCAGAGAGAACTTGTGTGCTCGCATGTAGTCAATGGCGTTGGAGGGATAGGGTGGGGACGTAACAACAAGATCCACCGACTCGTCTGTCAGAGGTAAACATTGTGCATCACCGAACATGATATCTGGGGGGATCTCTCCCGTGTCCGCCCATACGAAACTCCTGATGTTCCGCTCAAACCGGTTCCTGAACTCTCGTAGAGCCGGACGAAGGGTTTTGGTCAGGATCTTGACTCGACCAGATGAGGCGTTGCCCAGGTCCTGTCTGAGCACGGTTGTTCCAGTCTGGCTGACGACCGTTCTGGCCCGGTGAGGTCGAGTATGGGCTAAGTCCACTGCTAGCGACACTCCGCCAGACTTAGTAATGATGATGGCTGAGAAGGCGAGTTCAAAGAAGGCCCTCAGTCTCCGATCTGCGATTCTCTCGATTTCGCTCATCAGAGCCAGCAATTCTATCTGCGTTTCAGGCATGAACCAATAGTCGATGAACTCACGGGTCTTGGGATCCCAGCGTCTCTCCAGTTCCTGTTGCAGGTCCCCGCGATTTTCGCCTGTTGCATTCACCGCGATGTGCAGTACTCCATTTCCCACCTGTACGGCTTGATCCACATTCAGAGGAGTCACTTTGACTGTGCAAGCCTTCACCGCCAGCGGATCAATATCAAACCCGATTCCATGTCGCTCGGCCAAAAGGGCTTCCACTATTGTGGTTCCAGAGCCCATCATGGGGTCGAGAACAACATCACCTGGATTTGTCAACGATCCGATGAACTTGCGTGGCAACTGAGGGGGAAATTTGGCGGGGAAAGAATGAAGGTTATGTGACGCATACCCACTATCCTGGTCATGGAAATCCAAGTCCTGACCGAGTAGGGCAATCAGTCTCTCGCGGCAACCATCGGCTGGCTCGGTTCTATCAGTATCGTGGAGGATAATTGGCAGCGGTAGCTGACGCATAGACATCTGAGGAACCTTGTCATACAACCGACAGTAGACCCGACTACCACATTACCGAGCTGCCGGCTCCGAGGCCTGCCGCCAGACCTATCACCGTGACACAGAACAACGCTCGTGAAAAGGACAAGGTGTGGAGCTCTCGCAACCCTACATGTATTATACCACGCGCCGGGTTTGGATGGCAATCTAGTCCCCGCCAAGTCACACAAGTCACCAGCAATGCCCTTCGATCCACTAGCACAGCCGAGGCACGATTCAAGAACAGGCAGCCCCGATGCAGTTGCCGCCACTCTTGTGGCCCGCCCTACATCTCCCACGTCGCATCTCCGAAGAAGGCCCCGTGATCTTTGGCGAGGAAAGCTTCGATCGCAGCGCGCTTGTCGCCGAGGCGAAACGAGACACCATGACCCGGATAGCACGCTGTGTCGTCGGGCCACGTGAGGATGATGTTCCGCAGAGTCTGTAACGTGGTCTGAAACGCCTCTGGAGACGACGTATGGCCGGGGCCGCCTTCGAAGATGGCATCGCCCACGATGACGCGGTTATCGCCCACGATGGCGAAGCAGGCGCTCTCTTCGGTGTGGCCAGGTGTATGGCATACCTTCAGTGCGTGGTCACCCACCTTGATCAGGTCACTGCTGCCGAGCCAACGGTCCACGTTGGAGACCGTGCCCCCGGGATGAGCCATCACCGGAACCTTCAACGTCTCTCGCATCGTCTGCAACGCGCCGACGTGATCCATATGGGTGTGCGTCAGGACGATGGCGATTGGTTCGGTGTCAGCGAGCATCTCCAGCAGAGTGTCGGGCTCAGCGGCCGGATCGATGAGCACGCTCTGGCAGGTGCTTGGGCAGATCAAGACGTACGCGTTCGTCTCCCACGGGCCCAGCACTCGAGTTCTCAGTTCCGGTTTCGTCACTCCCAAGGTCACAACGTCACCCCGTGGCTAACTAGCCTCTACTCACAAGTAGTCTAGCATGTTGGCGGGTCCTGGGCAAGCGCACAGAGGCCGGGCTCAACTCCCTACTCTCCAGTCACCTGTTGAACTGCGCAACACGCAGAGGACGTAGGTTCTCACCATCCTGCATGCTCGAGAACCGCCCTGTCCACCACCGATCAGTTGTCCGCCACTGTGGCCCAGCCTAGTCAGTTGGGCTCGATAGTGAAGGGTCGCGCACCGTCAAGCTCAATGGGGAACGTAGTTTGTTGCGCAGGTTTGATCTTCTGATACTTACAGTACTCCGCTCGCTTGATGGCTCTTGTGCCAAGTTGGGCGACACAAGAAAGCTGAGCTTCGCGGAAGCATGGTCTTCATGCTTCTTCTGGCTCTATCGGTCCCGCGGCAAGGCGTACACCTATCCGCCAATCCCCTGGGCCATCCACTGGAGCAGATGGCAGGCAGTGGTGTTTCTGTCCTCATGGGCTTCTATCCTAATGAAGCGCTGAGCAACCATCCTTGATCCCTGGCGGTCGCCGGGCTTTCCCCTGCTCCTGGCAGGGATCACCCACGGTTTGACGTTCTTGGTGATAGTCATTGAAGCAGGAGCCACACCTTTGCGTGTGTCCCTCGCGATCACAGTCAGACTGGTGGGACTGGGGTCGGCGAGGGATAAGCTGAGCTAGCGGCCTCTGATGGTTCTCGTCCCAGTCAGCTAGGTACTTGGGAAGCCTTCCTTCACAGGCTGGGCGATCTGTTGGGGAAGATTACTGGAGTTCAGCGAACTGGGGATCGCTTGACTTCGGACTGAAAAACCCAACCAGAGATGGAGATGCCGAGCTCTTGTCACCATCACGGACTCAGGTTCAGCGGTACCTGGGCGCACACCAACTCGTCACCGCCGTAGGCGCCGGTAGCCGATCCGGCAGCTTGCTTGGTTGTTTCTCTCCTACGTTACTCACGAGGATCAGTACTGGGGGGCCATCCTAGCCCTCGCTGAGCAGCACGGAGAATTCCTGGTCAAACAATAGTCTCTCTTCGACAACCCTCTTGGCCTCTTCCCGCTCTGCGCTGCACGCGGGACACTCGCCTCCCTCGCAACGTGTTCCACACTGCCCGCAGATGGCGGGAGCTTTCTGCACAGGGCGTAGTGCAGCTACGATGACGAGCACCTCCTGATCCTTCAATTCACAGAGAGGACCCTCGATCTCCACGTCCCCAACGTCCAGGCCCCCCTCGCGGCCTGGGTAGCGCACTGCGCCTCGAATAACCTGGGCACCGAGCCCTCGGGCTGTGGCCGCCAGTGCTTCAGCGTCGTGTCTGATGATCATGCTTCACCTCGCAGTTCCTGTACCGCCCCTAACGCGAGTATTGCAGCGGCAATCGTCAAGCTGGTATGTTCTCAGCCGTCTCTTGGTTTCGTCCAGTTTCTCGTCCACATTTTCAAAATCACCCCTCTGCCCGGGTGGCAGTAGTCTCGCGACCTCACATAGTGCCAACTTGGTAAACGCGATCAGGAGATCGGAGTTGTCGAAATCACCTATCTCTCCTGCTTGGGGTGGCTCTATGGGCTCTCCGAATCTGACCTTCACCACTTTCAGTTTCCCGTTGTGTTCCGTGGTGACCAGCCCCATGGGCACAAGGGGGACTCCTTTCTTGAGACAGAATAGCGCGGCCCCGGTCCTCAAGTCTCCTTCCAGTAGACCATTACCCGCGGTTCTTCCTGTGATCGACAACCATAGAACATGCCCGGGCGCATCGAGATGGGCAAGGATTTCTTTGAAGACCTTTCTGTGCAACCTGTAGGTCCCAGCCTCATCTTTCAGAGCTGGGAAGATGAGCTTATCTATGCCCAGCGCTTTCAATAGTGAGTTGGCCTTTGTGATGACCTCCGATCGTCCGATGCCCTTCAGACGAAACTCTTCTCCAGGCAGACGACAGCCAACCTTCATCAGGGCTCGCAAGGTCTGTAGCACTGACGGGTAGTTACTCACCAACACGGCCCTCTGGACCTCATCCAGAGAGGGGGGGATTGGTTCTACCTCAATCCCTCTGATCCCCAGGTCCACCACTCCTCGAACTCGCCTGCTGCGCTGTAGTAGAGCCAGGGAGCGCAACCTAGCGTCAATCCCTCCAAAGACCTCACTTTTCGCCAGGCTTGAAATCTCCTCCCTGTAACGCAGTCCCTCTTCCACAAACATCTCCTTTCGAGCCAAATCAGAATCAGTCTTGCCTAGCCTAATAAAACCAAACAATCACCGAAAAAAACAGACTCTGAGATTTGCTACATAGAACCCCGAACTCGACACCGAGTTACGCGCAGATCCTTGACTTGTGCCCGCGGCTTGCGGCAACCGGTTTTCGTCAGATCACCAGTAGACGACCAAGACCCTCCGCCCCAGTGGGGATAGTCTGAGTGACCCATACGCTAGCGAGGCATCGTATGGGATCAGACGACGATCCAGAGGGGGGAGCCGGCAACAGCTCCGAGTTCTCCGCCCCTCAGCATCGGCTGCCAAACCGTCTTCCTGCCCTTTCTGGCTCGAACTTCCTGCACCTGTGGCCGGTTTTGTGGTCTGGGGAAGCGTCTATTCCTGCCTCTATCGAAGGGCTTGCTCCTCGAATAAGACTGCACCTGTGAGAGGCGTTGTTGCACACCCCCAACCGGATGACGCTTGACTTCTGGTGCGAGCTCTTGTATAATGACATAGAAGGGCACATTCCACCCTCATTGTGCAACTGCTTGGCTGTGCTCCACCATCGACCAGCCATCGATCTCGGACCATCACGCGGCGCCGCGTTACCTTCGCTTCACCTTTGTCTTTTCCATACGAACACCAGACTGACAAGACCGCAGCCGGAGGTGGGAGAGATGAGAAAGCTTGGATTGGTCGTGACAGCCCTGGCGCTGATCCTGTGCCTTGTGACGCCGCTGGGAACCGTGACAGGCGCAGCGTTTGCCTACACCGTCAACACGACCGATGACGATGTCGACGTTGGTGGCTGCCAGCAGGCCCCCACTGGGGACTGTACCCTGCGCGAAGCGATCACGGATGCCAATGGCGACGGAGATGTAAGCAACATCGCCTTCAATATCCCCACCTCCGATGGTGGATACAACCCGTCAACCGGCGTATGGACCATACAACTGGGGAGCGCGTTGCCAGACTTGACCGAGGATGGGACTGGCATCATGGGCTCAACCCAGACCGGTAATCAGGGAGACACCAATCCCTACGGACCTGAGATCGTGGTCAACGGCGCTTCCACGTACGACTGCTTCGACCTCCGGTCGGCCCATAACACCATCGACGGCTTGGCCATCAATCAATGTACCTACGGCATCCTTATAGTTGGTTCCGGTACCCACCATAACACTATCATCGCCAACTACATCGGCCTGAACGCTCAAGGAACTGCCGGGTCTGGAAACACCCAGATTGGAATCTACATCGGCTATGCTAGCGACAACACCGTTGGCGGCGGGCCACCAAGTGCGCGAAACGTCATCTCGGGCAACGGCGGGGAGGGTGTGTGGATCTACGGGGATGGTGCAGACCGCAATGATGTCTCAGGGAACTACATCGGCACCGATTCCAGCGGAGTCTTTGATGTCGGCAACACCTCCAGCGGCGTCTTCATCGCGGGTGGCGCTGAAGACAACGAGATCGGCCCTGACAACATCATCGCCTACAACGATGCACACGGCGTTTCGATGAGCGCCAGCGCCACCATCTCCAACACCGTCACCCAGAACAGCATCCATAGCAACCTGTGGAAAGGTATTAGCCTTTTTGGGGGGGCCAATGGAGGAATCCTGACTCCTGATATCTCTTCCTCGTCTTGCGCTTCCATCTCTGGCACAGCCCCGGCGAACGCCACAGTGGAGCTATTCACCGGCCCCGATAATGAGGGAAAGATTTACCTCACCACCGTCTCTGCCGACGGCGGTGGGAATTGGAGCGTGGCTGGTCCCTTCACCCTGGACACCTACGTCACGGCCACCGCCACTGATGCTGGCGGCAACACGTCTGCATTCTCGGCTCCCAGCACTCCAGGCACCTGCTACCTGGCATACGTGCCCCTCGGGATGAAGAGATACTAGCCTTTTGCCAGCTCGCCGTGCAGCAGAGAGGCCTAGCGCAGGCAAGCCCTGCACCGCCCAAGAGGCCTGTCCCAGCTCACCACGGTCTTGAGACCCCGAGTCTCCCCTTAGGGTCGCACCCGGCCACGCGTTGGGATACAATTCCTGTACGCGGACCATCTTGTACTTGTTCAGAATGAGGCCAGATAGAATGATCCACCCCCATCCTCACCCCGTCCGAGTAGTCATCGTTGGAGTCGGCAACGTGGCCGCGACTTTCGCCCACGCGCCACCCCTCAGCGGCCTGGCGTCAGGGATTCTGCTTGGCCTCCACGCTATTCCCCTATCCTATGAGGATGGTCAACTAGTACACCATCGCGTCCAGCGCTCTTGACAGACCTTCGCGTTTGCTGGTACACTGATGGTAGCATCTGGGCGTAGCGCCGAAACCTAGGGCAAGTGTCGGCATGGCTTCCAAAGGAGGACCAAGATGAGAAGACTCACCGTCTGCCTAGTGGTGGTAGCCATCGGTCTCACCTCAACGTTGGCCGCGTGCGGTCCACCACCACCGCCGCTAACGCCGACCCCTATCCCACCTACGTCGACTCCAGTGCCTCCCACCTCTACCCCGATCCCCCCTTCAGCTACGCCGACACCCGTCCCCCCGACACCAACACCGACTCCGATTCCTCCTACGGCGACCCCGGTGCCGCCTACCCCAACACTCGTTCCGCCGACACCCACGCCCACCTCTATACCTCCCACACCGGTCCCATCTGCGCCCACACCGGTCCCTCCGACACCTACCTCTCCCGCGGTGCCCACAACGGCGTTACTAGAGGTACTCAACCACTGCGGAACACCCTTCTACTTCACGATAGCGGGATCGATGTACGAGATACAAGGGAACGCATCACAGTCCATTGAGCTGCCCCCTGGCGAATACAACTACACCATCAGCAAGCCTGGCTTCTCGGACATCAATGGGACACTTCGTCTCGAGGCCGGGAGAAGGCTCACGTTCCCAATCACCTGCCAGGTTACTTGAGACGGCCAAGCACAATGAGAAGGGATGCCCATAGGCATCCCTTCCAACTGTGTTAGCTCTGCAACGCCGGCCAACTCAAAGCCGAGGTTCCTAACAAACCACTAAGGATCCTCGGTCCCGTTCACATCTTCAACCTGCTCTGGCGACGATCTCCTCCGCCTCGACGAGGGCCAATTTCCGTTCAAGCTCCGCCGTGGCCACGTCCAGGTCATCTAGCAATCGGGCTATCCCGGTCAACGACCCCACTATGTCCCGGCTGGCCCTTCGTGGTAGCTCAGCCAGAAGAGGTGCCAGTTCCTCCAGCATCCGGACGAAGTGCTCTTCCTGCTTCAGTCTCATTACCTCCTCTCCGGTCGGGTTCCGTTCAGGACCCTGATCGGCCCGCTCCCCTCACCAAAGCCAATAGCCGCTATTCTCCGACCTCCTCGTCTTCCGCCTCCGACGAAGAGGGTGCCTCAGACCCCTCTACGTCGCCTTCGATCTCGACTCCTGTCTCAGCTTCGGCGTCCACGGAGCTAGCCACCTCGGCTTCTTCGGGTTCCTCCTCGGCCTCCGCCACTTTGGCCGCCACCATCTCTCTGATGACTTCCTGTTGTTCGGGGCCCACCTCCACCCCGCGCTTTTCTGCCTCGTCTACGATCCAGGCCGCCACGAGGTCGTCTATCGGCCCGCCCAGCAGGGCAGACATACCTTGCAGGAACTTGAAGAGGGTGGAAGGAAGCGTATCCAAAAACCTCTCGACAGTCCCCTCTACTCCCTCACCGCCGCCACCAGCCCCGCCGATGTCGATGAGTCGGATCTGCTCTATGTTCGCAAAGGCCTCCCCGAATGCATTGGCTACCTCAGGGATCCGCTCAACCAACGCTTGCCCCAGGACTAGCCGCAGGGCACCCGCCTCGTATGCATTCAGAGCTTCGGCCAGTTGTCGCCTACCCTCGGCCTCCGCCAGGAGCTGAGCCTTGGTCACATCGGCGCCCGCCAGACCCTTGGCCTTGTCAGCCGCGGCCTCAGCCTCGCCTTTCTTGCGATCCACGTCGGCTTCAGCGCACCCGGTTGCCCTGGTGCCTGAGGCCTCCTGCTCCGCTCCGTAGAGAGCGGCATCGGCCGGCCGGCGCTCCTCGGCGTCAAGCTCTCTGTCCCGGCGCTCAGCCGCTGCTCGGGCAGCTTCGCCCTTTCTCTGCTCCAGCGTCTGATCCTGTTCGGCCAGAGAAATCGCCTTGGCCCTCTCGGCTACCGCCCGCTCTCGGGCCACCTCAGCATCGTACGTCGCCTTGGCCACGTTGGCCTCTTTCGTGTATCCTGCCTTCTCCTTCTCGGCCTCCTGTTCTTTCTCCGTGGCTTCCTGTTCGGTTTGCGCTTCCGCCATCCGGGCATCTCGAAGCTTGGCCGCGATCTCAGGTCTTCCCAGCGCATCCAGATAACCCTTGTCGTCGCTTATCTCTCTGATCGTGAAAGAGACGATTTGCAGGCCCATGCCCGCCAGGTCGTCAACCGCCACTTCGAGGACCATCTGCGCAAATGCCTCCCGGTCCTTATAGACCTCCTCCACAGTCATCAGACCGATGATGGCCCGCAGGTGTCCCTGGAGCGTCTGGATGGCTACGTACTTGATCTCCTCTGGAGTCTTGTCGAGGAGTTGCTCCGCGGCAGTGGCGATGGACGTGTCGTCGCTGCCGATCTTGATCTGGGCGATGCCATCCACGGTGATGGGGACGGCATTGCTGCTGAGGACGTTGAGGACGGCAACGTCGAGGGTGATCAGACCCAGGTCCAGTTCGTTCACTTCATGCACGAAGGGGAGGACGATGGTCATGCCGCCCTTGACGATCTTGTAGTTGACCGTGATATCCTCCGTCTTCGTCTCGAACTCCCAGTCCTGGTCCCTGCTCTCCGCTCGCTCCGATGGTGCCGCAGAAGACTCATCCTCTGGATGTTTCAGTCTCCGTATCCTGCGGACTACCGTCACACTGGTCCGCGTGCGGACACCGTAGACCAGGAGGGCCCTGTTGGGTGGGACCTTCCTGATGAATTTCAACGCCCGGGCCATGGCCAGCAAGAAGACGACCACCACCACGAGAAGGCCAAAGCCCACCAGGCAGGTGCCACCCCCCATCACACCGAGAATCGCTTCCAAGATACCCATTTCAGTGATCTCCTTCCTCTACTTGCACCGCCTCACAACTCCCTGACGATAACCATCGCTCCCTCCCTGGACAGCACTTCCACCTCTGTTTGCCGAGGAATGGGAGAGCCGTCCTCCGACCGAGCCGGGACGTTCATCCTCTGCCCCTTGACGACGAGGGCCACCTGTCCCCGTTTCCCTTCGGGAATGGCGATGGTAACTCGGCCGACCAAGCCCACGTAGTCGGCCCACCGGATGGAAGTGGACCTCTGTTCGCCGTACAGGAAGCGCAGGGAAAGCCACATCATCGTTGACGCCGCCAACGCCACCCCACTGGCAGGAACCAGAGTCAGGGGGTCAGACAGGCCCAGCCCCTGTCCGATCAAGCCTCCCGCCCCGAATCCCACCGCGAACATGGCCATAGTTCGCAGGGACAACGGACTCGGGCCTTCGATCTCGTGGTCGAGTCCAATCTCCCCGATCTCACCGACCTCGGTCCCGCCCAAGATCCCTTCGAGAACATCCCCCAGGCCGCCCAAGGCCTCGAGGGCGCTGTCGCTCACCCCCTCTATCGCATGGCCGATACCCTCGCCAAGATCAACGAGCTCACCAACGATGAAGGTGATGACGATGTACCCGCCCCCCATGATCAGCAGAGACATGTAGAAGCAGGTCAGCATTTTGCTCCCCTCCGCTTACGGAGTTCGCCGACCGCAGTTGTGCTTACGGCTGACCAGGATGATTCCTCATCACTAGCGGCAGCATGACGACGCGCTGGCACAGCCCCAGTTCCCAAGGCGCCGAAAATTCAGACGTGTTATCTGCGGCATCCATGGCCGTGGCAGTCAGGTTTGGCCCGATGAGGCTGCCGGTCCAAGTCCAGTTGCCAGCTCCATCGGCAAAGGCGTATGGCGGCCAGTGCATGTGCTCTCCCTCGTCCTCCGAATCGGTGAAGATCTCGACGGTGCAGTTGCTGCACGCGGTGCCGGAGACAGCCGTGCAACTGGCGCTGATGATGACCGGCACGGGAATGTTGTCTTGGGCGTTGTTGAGGAGTCGAATGCCCTGCCCCCCATTGTGGTGGATGCTGTTCTGCGTGACGATGTTGTACCGCGCTGCCGCCTCTCGCATCCGAATGCCGTGCCCGTCCGTCATCAGTCCGTTGTAGGCGATGACATTCGAGCTCGCGCTATTGTCCTGTCCAGCGTAGATGTCGATACCGTGGAATGCGTTCCCCAGCCCCAGCGCGCCCGAAGGGTTCGTGCCGATGAAGTTGCCGTGGACGGCCGTGACGTCGCTGTTGACGATGGCCACGCCGCTCCAACCATTGCCGCCGATCACGTTGGGCTCCAGAGTTCCGCTTCCCACGTCGTTGTAGATGGCCCCGCCGTAAACGCCGACGCCATGGTTGCCGTTGTAAAGTGGGGCGCTCTGATCAGCAGTGAGGCCGATGATGTTGCCCCCTACACGGTTGTGGTCCGTATCTACGTCTTCGATGTAGACTCCGCTCTTGTTGTTTCCAGAAATCAGGTTGCCGTGCTCCGGCAACTCCCCACCCACGAGGTTGAACTGCGCTCCGCCCCAGATGTGCACGCCGTGAAGACCGTTGGGAAGACGAGCCGTCCCCGTGCGATCAGCGCCGATGATGTTGCCCCACACGTTGTTGCGGTGCGTCGCCTCGATCACGACACCGCGCCCGCTGTTTCCGGAGATGAGATTGCCGTCGCCTGGCCCCTCCCCTCCAATGGTGTTCCACGTCGCGTCGTCCACCACGTATACGCCCTCACCATTTGCCAGGGCGACTGTGCCGGTGGGATCCGTGCCCACATAGCAACTGGCCACGGTATTGGTCATGCCCTGGGTGATGTAGACACCGTATCCAGCGAAGCGATTGATGACTAGTCCGCGCACCTGGTTCAAGTCGCCCTGGATGTACACGCCGCTCGCCCCTGCTCCCAGGCTAGAGCCGTCCAACTCAACCTCGGGTCCGAGGGGATTGGGGTCGCCGCCGAACTCCGTCTGCGTTACCCCATCGATGGCGGTAGCGTCGGTCACCGGCGGTAGTTGGGTGAGAGGTGTGATGGTCCACACCCCGGTGGTCGGGTTGTAGCCTGGATCGTTGGTGGGGATGCTGAAGATGACGGTGTCCGCCCCGGAGTTGCTGGCGGCATCGCTTATCGCCTTGCGCAGAGAACCGATCCCGCTATCGTTGGTGTTCGTCACGGTGTAGTTGAGGGCCTGCACCGGACGCGTCAGCAGAAGGAGCAACAGCCCGAGAGCCAGGGAACACCCTATCCAGTGTCTTTTTGGCATGGCCAAGCCTCCTTGCGAGTGGTGCACACGACCGACAGCATGTGCTTAAGGCCGAGGCAGTGGTATTATACCACGACCGCATAAGGGTGTCGAGATCAGCCGCGTAGCAGTGGAAGAGTCGGCGCACTGCGGAGGACGTGCGGCCCTCTGTCACGAAGTGCGGGGCTCAGATTATGGTGACAGAGGTGGAGAGAGAACGCGGGCGTGTGGCCAACCTGCCGCTCACTTGGGCGGCACAAGATACTCTCAGCAGCACCGATGCGCCAGCCGGGAGAATGGGGGAGGCCTTCGCCGGCGGCGGTGGGCGTGGTACGCAGACCACAGGGCAAGCTACATCTAATGACTTCTTCGGTCGCTAGTACCTCTTCAGCACAAGGGGTACGTAGGCCCGCCTCCACTCCTCCCCTAGCGCGGAAAAGAGGGTCATGTGGTTAGGGGTGGCGGTGACACGATAGTTGGTTGTGTCCACACTGCTGGTGGGCTCCAGCACCCACTGGCCTCCTTGCCACCAGTACAGGCCCAGGGTGTCGTCCAGTACCGTCTCCGTGTTCTCGCCGGCGTAGCTCATAGTGATGGTGTAGGGTGGGGTGAAGCTGGTCACCGGTGTGGTGGTCCCGCTGATGACCGCAGATAGATCGAAGAAGTGACCTATGTGCCCCAAGGCACCCGTGGCACTGGGCGTCATGGGGGTGTAGGTGACGACCGTATCCGACACTACCGCCCCCGCGCGGATGGTCACGCAGGTGGAGCAATCGATGGACGTGAGCCTGCCGTCCGACGCCGGAGCGACCGTCACCGTGGCATCGGTGGCCTGCGAGGGGTCGTAGAACATGTTGACCCCCCACTGGCTCGTGAACCACACCCGACCGTAGTCGTCAACGGCCATGTCATACGGCACCTCAGTCACACCTTCGGCCCGTGTGTAGGGTGTCCAACTTGTGCCGTCGAATCGAGTGGCGCCCCCCTCCGTGAGATCATACAGCACCCTGGCCCATAAGTCTCCTCCAGCATCCAGCCCTGCAAGTGAGGCAGTCCAGGTAACAAGGGGGACAGTTGGGAACCCCATGGCTGAGCAACTGTAGTTGGTCCAGGAGTGACCATCGTAGGCGCTCACACCAGCAATACCTCTCCCCACCCAAACCAAATTCCTGGCCGGATCGGCCACCCAGCAACTTGTATCCTCTGAGACGGTCCCCACGATATCCGTATAGTACGCCTGGATGGCCAAATCCACCGAGCCATACATCGTGCAGTCGTAGGCGTCGAGGAAACGGGTCTTGCACCCGAGCCATTTGTTCCCGTCGCCGTCAATGGCGATGGACTCTACGACATTGGAAATCCCACAAGCAGACAAGTCGTGGGTAGTCCAGCTTGAGCCATTGAACTCGCTCAGACCCCGCCAGGTGGTGGATGGGTAACGGCTGCCGACCCAGATGTGATTGTCCTCGTCCACGGCCACGGCTTCCACCCAGCCGAGCGGCTTGGGGGAGTCCCCGCAGTGTTGTGTCCAGGTGTCGTCGCCGTCAAACTCCACAAGGCCGCCTGCGCATTGCCCTCCGGCAAACCAGAGATGCCCGTCGTGGTCCTCCTTGATGATCTTGTAGCAGGTATCCGACAGGACACCCCCTGTGTTGCTGCTCTCGTATTTCGTCCAGGTCATACAGTCAAACGACGCCACGCCCTCGCTCGCTCCAAACCACACACGACTCTCGTGGTCCACCGCCGCGCCCATCATGGCGGTATTGGGCGGCAAGCTGTCCACCGTATCGTAGTGGGTCCAATCGCTTCCATCGAACTGCGTCAAGCCATCAGCTTGAGGAGAGTCCGCGTACCCCACCCACACCTTCTCTCCCTGAGCGGCCACAGCCCTCATGCTATCGTCCAGCAGGCCTGAATTGCCCTCATGGTATCTGGTCCAGTTCGCGCCGTCGAAGGTCCACAGGCCCGTCCCGCTGGCAATCCAGGGATGCCCCTCCCCGTCAACCGCGATATCCGCGAGGTAGGGACAGGTAGGGGGCTCGAGGGGATAGTATCTCGTAAAGTATATGCCGTCGAAAAGAACCAATACACGCAAGGTTATGAACCACTTACGATTCAGATCATCTGCGGCAATCCCAAACACCTCACTGTGGTTCAAGTCTATGTTGACATGAATCGTCCAGGTGCTCACACCATCAAACTCGCTGACGTCGCCGTTCCAGTGCCCAAACCACAGATGCCCGTTGAGATCCTCTGCCATAGACCTCACATCGTTGTCTGCCAGCCCGTCGCTGGTCGTGTACGTGGTCCACGTTGCGCCGTTGTAGACCGTCACGCCCTCGCCCACGCCACCGGTGTCTCGGCTGGCCAGCCAGACGCGGCCGTCGCCAGCGACAACGACCTCCTTCACCTCTTCGCCTGGGATAGCACTATTGTACTTGTCATACGTTGTGCACGCGGTGTCGTCGCAGACGCTGAGACCACGGTCATGGCCCACCCAGGCGCGTCCTTGGCCGTCCACCGCGATGTCCCACACAACGGTGCCGGTCAACCCGTCGGCGGGTGTGTACTTGGTGTAGCTGCCGTCTATTAGATCCCAGCGCAGCAAACCGCCCCAGGTGCCAGCCCACAAGGTGTTCCCTCCCGGGGCGAGAGCCCAAACGCTCTTATCGTGGGTGTAGTTCTCCCACACCCAATCGTCCCCTTGCGCCTGGCTTTCCAGCGGCGTCGTCAGGGCGCACACCAAGATCACTAGTCCGAAGATGGAGCAGATAGAAGCCAGCCATACGAGGCGTTTCATGGGGCGTCCCTCCTTCTTCATGGCTACCGTTACATGTTCCGCATGATGTCCCACTTGGGACTGAGGACAAGCTGGGTCCTCAGCCAGTTACATCTCCCACTGGACAATCATCGAACCTGTGAGACGTAGGGCAATGGCGTCTGACCTCTTCACGTGCCAGCTCGCCCTCTTAGGACAAGGCCCTGAATGACTGTGACCGAGGGCATGTGGTCGCCCAATGCAAGCTGTGTCTAGGACCAGGTGTCTCTGTCGTGGATTGGCCGTGCCAATGGCCCAGTTGAAACCATTATATCAAATATGGCAATATCTGTCAAGGCATGTTCCCAGTGAGTATGGCCGGGTTGGGCCGTTGCATCGGTTTGCCAGAAGATGCGCAGAATGTGGGGATGCTTCTCAGGTTTAACCGCACAGGTGGTCCCATCCGTCTGGAGCGTTCAACCACGCCCCGTGCTCACGTGCTCTCGCTCCCGCCACGCGCCGGATGTCGACCGCTACTCGAAGACCTCCAAATCAGGATGCAGCGCAGCTTCGTCTATGATGGGACCCCTGAGGACGAAACCAAGGGCAAGATCACTCCCTCTCACCGTGAGCAGGCGATCTCCCGGTAGGATCTCGTAATCTCTTAGCGTCTGCTCCGGCAGACCGATGTAGCCACCCTCTTCTATCGTGGTCCAGCAGAATGCCCTGCCCTCGAGCCTCACCGTTCTCGCTTCGGGCATTTGGAAAGTGCGAAGTCTCGGGAATCTGCGCAGCACAGCAGACAGCGGGCTACCTCGTAACAGATCTGGCGTGGTCAGGGCGAACCCCGCCGACCGCCGGCTCCCACTCATGAGGATTACCTTGTCCCGCTCGTTGAGGCTGTATTCATCCATCGCCTCCTTGGGGATGGCGATCCTTCCCGTCTCACCGACTTTCGACCAGCCATAGACGTACTTCCCACCTCTGGCGATCAGTGGCATATTCACCTACATCTCTCGTGCTGTCCGTCTCCAGCGACTCGCCCGTCTGTTTCCGAGCTGGAGCTCCTATTGCCCCATGCACGTGGCACTTTGCCGTAGACAGCTACGTCATCCGTGGAGGAGCCAACGCATCAGTCCTCTCTCAGCAGGGCTTCATGGGGGATTGTAGCACGGCCGCGGCGACTCGGCAATGTAGACGCACAGAATCCCCATAGTTCAGTCTGTTTGCCGTGGAACCTGTGCGGTCACTGGCGGTTTAGCCATCTACCAACTGATGGTCGTGACTCGCCACCGGGTGATCTCGTCGTCTGCGAGATCCAGGCGTATGCGGCATGTGCCAACACGCCCCGGGTTGCCAGCATGGTCTGGCATCTCGAAGATCAGCGTCAAGACAAAGCCCACGCGGCAGAATCGCGTGGGCGTCATTCTCACTCCGTTCCCCGATATTCCGAGGTCAGAGGTCAGAGACCACTACCTCGACCGCGCCGCCCTCCCGCAACTCCTGAGGGCAGAAGGGTATGCGACAACTGGCTTTCCCCCAGCCCGCACCAGCATCCGTGGCCTAATGCACCCTGGTGATGCGCCACCAGGCCTCGAAGCCGAAGTACTCCCAACCGATCGGCGCGCCTTCATCGCATTCTTCTTGATTGTCGGATTGGCCGTAGTACCTCTGATCGGGTCGGTGCCCATAGTTCACATCAGGCCCGTAGTCCGCGAAGATATAGCCCAGGAAATCGTCGCTAAAGAAGTCATCCTCGTATCCGGACGCCATGATGTAGAGATTCTCGTCCGCTGGCATCTCAAACTCGACGATGAACCGACCTGGCTCCGCCTCGCTGGGATACCAATGTGCCCACGCATCGGGATCGTCAACATAAATGGCCTCGTAGGTATCCAGCCTGAGGATGTCCGACCGGGGGTACCTTCGCCCACCACCAGCCCAGTTGACCTCGCCTCGTGACGGGCCGTAGCCGGCCCAGAGCCGGAACCAAACCTCGGAATGGCCGCTCAGAAAGCTCTCACAGGGATAAGCGGCCAGCTCCTCGAACTCAACTCGCATCAGCACAGGCGTCTCGTACACATTGTTGAGCTCGCCTTCATCTGTCTCCTCAATCGTGTTCTCGGGGTCGATGATCAGCCTGAGGTCGTAGATGGGCGAGGAGTCGAGAACGAGGGTGGTGCCCAGGAGATGATGGTCTCCAGAGCCGATGCTCACGTTCGGCCAGGTAATGGTGTCCAATAGCTCTCCGTCCAGACGCTCGGCGCGGATGGTGAGGGCTTCGTTCTCCAGAAATGAGGCGCGATTGAAGACTTCGATGCGCAGTTGGTTCGATTCTGGGACTAGCATGATGTCGCTGACGACAAGATCGGGCCGGTCGCCGACCTCGGGACCTACGAGCACGTCTATCAGAACCGTCAGTTCGATACCGCGATCGAC
>JAUWLF010000014.1 GCA_030613785.1 Chloroflexota bacterium
GAGATCTACACTATGCACGCCAACGGGGACTACTCCCACAACGTGAGCGGTCACCCATCAGGTGATGGTTTCCCAAGCTGGTCGCCCGACGGCCAGCACATCGCCTTCACCACCAACCGGGATGGCAACTGGGAGATCTACGTCATGAACGCAGACGGCTCCCATCAGACCAGACTGACCACAAGTCCAGCGGTTGACGGACATCCTGCGTGGTCACCGGACGGAGAGAAGATCGCATTCGTCTCACAGCGCGATGGAAACGACGACATCTATGTGATGAACTCCAGTGGTGGCGACCAGACTCGCCTCACCATACACCCAGCGGAGGACACCAGCCCCGCTTGGTCGCCCGATGGAAGACACATCGCATTTGAGTCCGAGCGTGACGGCAACGTCGAGCTGTACATCATGAACGCCGATGGGCGCGACCAATACAACCTCTCCCAGAGCGAAGCCAGCGATGGAGACTTCGCCTGGTCCCCCGATGGGCAAAGCATCGCTTTCTCTTCAGAGCGTGACGGCAACGCCGAGATCTACCTAGTTCGCCTAGGCGACGCCAGCCTTGCCAACCTGACCAACGATCCGGGCGACGATGTTTTCCCCTCCTGGTCACCCGACGGCAAGAAGATAGTGTTCACATCGGCGCGAAACGAGAGCGCTGATATCTACGCATTGGCTCCCGACGGCAGCGACCTTCAGCGGCTGACTGACGATCCCTGGGACCAGTGGGCATCCCTGTGGGTCCCTCAGCCTTGAGGCAAGTCGAGCAGACGGTCATAGGTACTCAGTAGTTGCTGACCTGCTCGTCCCCACGTGAATCTGCTTGCCTGCCGTAGGCCCCTTGAGACCAGATCCTCTCGCAGGACCGGATCGCTCAACACCCTTCTCATGGCCTCGGCCAAAGCCTCGTGATCATCACTGGGTACCATAAGGCCTGCCTCTCCTACCACCTCTGGTAGCGATGAACTGTCGGACGCGATGACCGGTGTACCGCAGGCCATCGCCTCCAGAGGAGGCAAACCAAAACCCTCGTACACGGAAGGGAAGACAAATAGGTCAGCGAGGTTATGAAGGGCTGGTAGATTCTCGTCGCCCACGTACCCCAAGAAGATGACATCGCTTCCTAATGACAGTTCTTCCGCCCTGCGAAAGATGCCCTCGTACAGCCAACCTGTCCCTCCTGCTATCACCAGTCTGTGGGGTATCTCACCCAGCATTCTCAGTGTGGCGTAAGCGTCAAGCAGCCGGGCCAGGTTCTTGCGAGGCTCCAATGTCCCAACAAATAGGATGAAAGGGAAAGATAGATCGTACAGTGTCCTGGTCCTCTCCAGTAACTGCTCATCCTCAAGTGGACGGAATCTCTCATCCACACCAGGGAACAGAACCTCCACCTTTTCGGGCGGAGCGCCCAGAAGCTCCACGACGTCAGCCTTGGTGTTCTGAGAATCGGCCAGAACCAAGTCCGCACGCTCCACCGCATTGGGCACTGCCCTCTCCAGATATCGTCGTAGGCTCGGCTCGGCTCCCTCCGGATAGCGGAGAAAGGAGAGATCATGGATGGTCACCACCTTCTTCCCGCTGAGCAGAGGCGGCAAGACGTAGTCCGGAGAATGGAATAGCTGCACAGATCCGGTGAACAGATCCAAGGGCAACGGTAGTCGCACGCGGTGCCAGACCACAGCCCAGAACCTGTCGGAGAAAGGAACGCGTTTGATCTGGAAGTTGCTGGGGAGCCTGGATGCAAGATCCCCGACTGGCGCTACTAGACCTTGATCTCCGCCTCCCGTCATGATCAACACGTACTCGTGCCCGCTTTCCAGCTTTGCCAGGGCCTTGACCAAACCGCGCGTATAGCGGCCGATTCCGGCCTTCTGATGAACGGCCGAGGTGTAGTCTATCCCAATGCGCAAATGTCTGCTCCACCGCGCAGCACCGAAACACGGACCCCGTGCTCACTCAATGCTTCCGTAAGTCCAGATGCGGTTGACGCCATAGTTCCAGAAGAGAACCACAAGGATCGCTATAGCCTTGGCGATATTATAGCCCAGGGTGCCCCAAACATGGAAAACCAGACTATCGAGGCCCAGGAAGATGATCTGATTGAGGATGTATCCCCCGACGCTGACCAGGGCGAACTGGATCATCTGAGGGAGCAGTCCCTGCTCCCTCGATTCGGGGAAGGTCCACAGCCGGTTCCAAACGAAATTGCTGAGCACGGCTGCGGAGAATGAGCAGGTGTTGGCCCAGAACTTGCTGAACCCGAAAACCAGTATCAGCAGGTTCAGCACGCCGAAGTCGACTACAGCCCCGATGGCCCCGACAGTGGCGAACTTGCCGAAGCGCTCGATCTCCTTCCGGTTGGATGGCAACCGTGTGTAGAGGCTTCTCCATCGCGGGCTAGTGCGGACCAGCAGCACGAATTTGGACATAGCCGGACTTGCGAGAATAGGATCAAGAAGCTTTGACAAGAGCAGCCTCGCCTCTTTCAGACAATGCGTAGATCACCCCCAGCAATATCGCCAGGTGCATATTCATCCCGTGAACATAGAGATTATCGAACAAGCTATGGACAGCGAAGACCCCCAGGACGCCTAGGATGCCCAGGGTGATGCCCTGCCACTCTTCCCTTGTTCGACTCACGGAGCGCCAGCCGTTCCACAACGAAGCCAGCAAGAACCACAGGTACGCAACCAGGCCCAGCAATCCCGTCTCGGCTGCAACGTTCAAGTAGTGATTGTGGGCATGTCCCATGGGATCCTCCCAGCCAGGTAAGTTGTATGCAGGATACACAGGCACGTAGTTGCCAATCCCAACTCCTAGCAGGGGATGATCTGACAACATGTCCAGAGCGGCCTGCCAATGCGCCCACCTCTCCACCACAGCGTAGTTCTCGTCGGTCAGATGCTCCGCTCGGACATCAGTAACGCTGAGGTAAGGCAGAAGATCGGAGAAGCGCTGGCTCAGAGCTGCAGGCAGGAACCGATCCCCACCCACCAATATGAACATCCCGCCGAAAAGGACGACCAGAGCCACCAGCAGCCAGCCCCAGCGATGTTGCAGGCCAATAGACACAGCCCACCCGGCTCCGAGGCCGCACAGCCCGCCGAGCACGAGAGCCAGAACCCAGCCTCCGCTCGATGCTCCGAGCCACAGCGCGGCCAGTCCACCGCACGCAATGCCAGTTAGGGCACCACACGTCAGTCCATTGAAAACCCGATACCAGAAGCCAACCACCGCAATCAAGGCAATCGCCGCGAGGAAACCCAGCATCGCCCCCCGAGACCAACTCATCACCAAGGCGGAGCCCATCAGACCCAGGCTCAACCCCGCCAGACCCCAGGTGAACAGGGACCACATGTCCCGCCGGTGCCAGCGCGCCAGAAAGAGACCCAAGGCCAGTGGCAGGATCAGAGCCAAGTACCCTCCATACGGATTGGGCTGCTCAAAGGTCCCGTAAGCCCGGATGAACCGATCGAAGAGAAGGAACCCCTGAGGGCCATAGCCACCGAAGAACTGGTAGAAGCCCAGCAAGGCCTCCATACTCCCCGCCACAAGGATGAGGATAACGATGATCTTCACGTCTCGCTCATCCACGACATTCACGACAAACAGGTAGATGGCCAGCAACTCCAGCCACACCAGGAGGCCCTTCAGGCCCCATTGCAGGGACAAGGCGGCGAGCAAGGAGAAAGAGATCACGGCCAAGAAGACGACCATCGGAACCAGAAGGGGTGGATGGAGGGTCCTGATCTCCCTCTTGGCGATCATGTTTGCCCCCCAGGCCAAGATGGTCACCGCCGCGAGCGCCTCGGCGCCTCCCACGCTTATGACGCCAACACTGATCTCCTTGAGGGACCCAAGGGGGATAGCGAAGATGAGGAGATACAGGCCTATCACCGGGCGAACGAAGATGAGAATCAGGGCGCCGGTCCCAAGGATCAAAGCCGCCGCCCAAGTCAGCGGCAGGTAGGCTACCGTCAACCCAGTCAGCAAGATCAGAGCTACGAGTATGACTCGTCGCGCCCAAGCGGGATCTGCGAGCACCCAAGCCCGGCTGCCCGGCCCATGGATGAAAACGCCGCCATTCACGAGATCATGATAAGCGGTAACTCCGCTCTTGTCAACGCAACTGCCCGGCTGCTCGCCAGCCTGCGAATCCAGATATCACAAGTAGAGCGACAATGGCTCCCAGGATGTCAAGGCCCACATCGAGCGCCTGTCCACTCCGGCCCGGGACGAACAGTTGATGCACTTCGTCGGAGATAGCATAGGCTCCGCTGAGCCCAAGAGCGTAGACCAAGACGCGGTCCGATAGCCGACCGCCGCGTTTTCGGCATGCCCACCAAACAAGCCCCGCCAGAATGGCATACTCCGCCATGTGACCTGCCTTCTTGAGGATGATGTCCGCCCAACCCTCGGGGTGATGGGGCAGGTCTGGTTGACCAGATAACCAGAAGATGATGCCCATCCAAATGAGCACTAGTAGCCAGCGGCCTAGCCTGTTCCGCAGCTCGGTCATCCACACACCGTGTACGCTCTTTCGGCCAGCCGAACTGCTCTGCGACACAGGCCCTCAAGCCTGTCCGCACTCGTGACGCTCACTCCGTGCTCCAGTCGAGAGCGCGTAGAGCCATCCACAACCTATGCGTAGAATTGTCGCGGATGCTCACAGGACAACCTACGGGCGCGTGCCTTTTCGCCCTCCGTCGTCGCCAGCCCACTGACTAGAGGTCGTAGATCTCTCCGAACTTGCCCCGCAGGTAGCGCAAGTACGGCTGAGCCGTCAGGCCCGTCCCGGTGATATCCTTGAGTAGCTCCATCGGTTCGAACTTGGCTCCGTGCCTGTGTATGTGCTCGCGCAGCCAACTCAGAAGCTCGCCGAATTCTCCGCGTTCGATCTGTCTCTCAATATCTGCGATGTCTTCTTCGATCTTTGCCCATAGCTGAGCGGCGATCAGGTTGCCCAAGGCATAAGTGGGAAAGTAGCCAATCATGCCTCCGGACCAGTGCACATCTTGCAGGACACCCTGCGCGTCGTCAGAAGGTACTATCCCCAGGAATTCCTCAGACTTGGTGTTCCAAGCCTCCGGCAAGTCCCCCACGGCCAAGGTGTCTTGCATCAGTGCTATTTCCAGTTCAAAACGCAGCATGACGTGCAAATTGTAGGTGGCCTCATCGGCCTCGACGCGAATCAGGGAACACTCGACCTTGTTGATCGCCCGGTAGAAAGTCTCCAGGTCAGTGTCCCCCAGTTGACCAGGGAAGGTCTCCTGCAGTCGAGGGTAGAAAGCCACCCAGAAAGCGCGACTCCGTCCGACAAGGTTCTCCCACAACCGCGACTGCGACTCGTGGACACCCAATGAGGCTCCCTCTGCCAGGGGTGTACGGTCGAAAGCCGGGTCTATCCCCTGCTCGTACATGGCATGCCCCGTCTCGTGCATGGTCCCGAAGAGAGCGGTGTTCAGAAAGTTGGGATCAAAGCGGGTGGTGATGCGTACGTCACCGGTGCCGAAGCCCACAGTGAAAGGGTGTACCGACTTGTCCTGTCGGCCACGCTGGAAGTCGTAGCCGATAGCCTTCGCCACTTCCATCCCAAAACCC
This sequence comes from Chloroflexota bacterium, assembly GCA_030613785.1. Taxonomy (GTDB): domain Bacteria; phylum Chloroflexota; class Anaerolineae; order UBA7937; family B3-Chlor; genus JAUWLF01. The sequence continues at coordinate 5,602 of JAUWLF010000014.1, forward strand.
CACTGCTTCTGCTCGTCGAAACGCCGATGCACGACCGAGTCGTCCACCGGAGTGCCTCGCTCGGCGATGGCCTGCACGAGCTCAATCTGCTCCGTGCGCAGCTCGTCAAAGACCGCCTTCACCTCAGTCGTCTTCATCCCAGGCTCGAAATCGTCCAGCAAGGGGTCGTAAACGTGATCGTACGGGGCGAAGAAATCGACGTACTGACGCCTCAGTTGCACGATCTTCTCCAGGTGCGGCTGGAATTGCGGAAAATCCGCTTCCGCTCGTGCCTTCTCCCACACCTGGTGGGCCAAGGCGGTGATGCGTGTGAACTCACCTACCCATTCCGGAGGGACTTTGCGTGCCTTGTCGAAATCCCGCCGAGCCTTCCGTATCAAGCGCGCATCGTCAGAGTCTGGGTCCAGGTCCGCCACCTTTGACTCTGCCTCTTCCAACAAGGCATCCATCTCGTCGCTGACGAACCGCTCGTGAGCCAGCTGGCTGAGGGTAGCAAGCTGCATCGCCCGACCTCCTGCCCCACCAGGCGGCATGTAGGTCTGTTGATCCCAGTGCAGCACGCCAGCGGCTGCATGCAAATCAGCCACCACTCCAAGCGATTCGCGCAATTCATCCACCTTCTCTCCCATTGGTCCTCCCTATCTCAAGACAACGCTATCTTCGTCCAGATGCCTCATGCTCTGGCCCAGTGTCTGTGTGCGTGACCACCACTGGCGTCAGGTCCCGTATGCCATCCAGCCGCACTAGACTACGGTGTTTTCCACATGACTGCCGGCCTCGTAGGCAACCTCCCGACACAATCACAGTCGGGGATGGGGAAACGGTTAACTCACTTGCCGGGTGGCACTCGTGCCGCTCAAATATCTTCACTCTACAGTTACCGACTTGGCCAGGTTGCGAGGCTGATCCACGTCGCAACCTCTCTCCACCGCTATGTGGTAGGCGAGAAGCTGGAGAGGGATGATGGCCAGCACAGGCGTCAAGGCTTCCAGAGTGGAGGGAATGTAGAACACCTCTTCGGCAAGTGCCGGAATCTCCTCGTCGCCCTCGGTGGCCACGGCCAAGACCTCCGCCCGGCGAGCCCGCACCTCTTGGACGTTGCTCACAAGCTTCTCATAGGTGCCACCCTGAGGGGCGATGGCCAACACAGGGATGGCAGGGTCTAGCATGGCGATTGGGCCATGCTTGAGCTCTCCGGCAGGAAACCCCTCGGCATGGATGTAGCTGATCTCCTTCAGCTTGAGGGCTCCCTCCAGAGCGGTGGGATAGCTCAGGTTGCGTCCGATGAAGAAGAAGCTCTGCCGGTCGGCATACCGCCTGGCCACATCGCTAATAGACTTCTCGTCCTCCAAGATCGTTTGTACTCTGGAAGGCAGGCCCCTCTCAACTCCGTCACCACGCTGCCGATCTCCGCCTCGCTCATGCGGCCCCGTATTCGGGCCAGATCCAGGGCAATGAGACACAGCAGGATCAGCTCAGCCGTGTATGTTTTCGTAGCCACCACGCCAATCTCGGGGCCCGCCTGGAAATAGAACGTAGCGTCCACACTTCGAGTAACGGAACTTCCCACCACGTTGGTTAACGCCACGGTGAGAGCTCCCCTCTCCTGCGCGAGCCGAAAGCCCCCCAGAGTATCCGCCGTCTCCCCCGACTGAGTGATGAGCATGACCAAGGTCCTGTCATCCACAAGGGGGTCCCGATAGCGAAACTCGGAGGCCACGGTCACCTCCACGGGAAGCCCCGCCCACTTCTCCATCAGGAGCTTGCCCACCAAACCAGCGTAGTAGGATGAGCCGCAAGCCACGATATTGACGCGATCGACCTGCCTCAAGCCCAGATCAGCCCACTCCGACAGACTCACACGCTGCCCGTCAAGGCGGCCCCGCAGCGTATTGGCTATGGCCTGTGGCTGCTCATGCACCTCCTTGAGGTAGAAGTGAGGATACCCTTCCTTCTCCGCCGCCTCCACATCCCACGTGATACTGAGTGGCTCGCGCTTTATCTCCTCGCCATCCAGGGTGCGGATGGTGACACCTCCAGGCGTGAGCACGATTACTTCGCCATCGTCCACCACCATCGCCCGGCGGGTGTGGCGCATGATAGCCGGAATGTCGGAGGCCAGGTAGTTCTCTCCCTGGCCCAATCCAGCGATCAGCGGGGAGAAGAGGCGGGCGCCGACCAGCAACTCGGGCTCCTCCCTGCAAAAGGCCACGATCGCGTAGGCTCCCCGCACCTTTCTCAAGGCGAGCCGCACTGCATCAGGAAGATAGGGCAGATCGCCTCCCTCTTGTATCAACCTATCGTACTCCTCCTCAATGAGGTGGGCCAGCACCTCCGTGTCGGTCTGTGACACGAAATCGTGCCCCCTGGCCAACAACTCCTCACGCAGCGACGAGTGGTTCTCGATGATACCATTGTGAACCAGGACTATCCGTCCCTGGCAGTCGGCGTGGGGATGGGCATTCTCCTCATTTGGAAGGCCATGGGTAGCCCAGCGGGTGTGCCCCACACCCAGGAACCCCGTGGGACCACCATCTTCCAGGGACTCCAGGAGCTTCTTCAGCTTCCCTTCCGTCTTCTCGATCTCGATCTCTCCATCGAGGTTCAGAACGGCTATGCCGGCCGAGTCGTACCCCCGATACTCCAGGCGGTGCAAGCCATCCAGCAAGATGGGCGTGGCGAACCGGGGGCCCACATACCCTACGATACCGCACACTTCTCGTTCACCTCCTCGCGCTCACTTGATTCCCATCTTCTTGGTGGGTACCCGCTCGGGCAGCATGTAGTTCACCGATTGGTCAGCCGTCACGCCCCGCTCGTCGGCCAGGGTCAAGAGCAGTGCGTGGCCGATGGCCAGATGCGCCGCTTGGATCTTGCTTGACGAAGGCCCTTCCGGCTTGGCGTTGCTCTTGATCACATAGTCGGCTGCTTCACCGAGCGGAGTGTCGATATTCTCAGTGATGGCGACGGTGACCGCGCCTTTCTTCTGAGCCCGCTCCAAGGCATCATAGACGAAACCGGTACCACCGCTGGCCGAGACGCCGATCATCACGTCTCCTTCGTTGACGGCCGCGGTCATGTACCTGGACAGACCCATCTCCTCCTCGCCGGCGCCCTTGGAGAAGCTAACGGGCTGCATGTCTCCCAAGTTGTTGGTGAAGACCATGATCGGCACCCCTGTCTCCAGGCCCTGTCCCGCCATCTCCATTGCCACGAGGGCACTGGCCCCTGCTCCTGTGACCACGATCTTGTTCCCTGCCTCGATCCGCTCTCGCAGCACGTGAACCACTTCCTCGATGCTGGGCACTGCGACCTCCAAAGTGGCCAGGATAGCCTCGGCGTCCTGACGCAGGACACGCGCCACTTTCTCACCCATGCTCTCGCAGCCGGAGAGGTCTACACTGACCATGAGAGGCTTGTTCACGTCAATGATCTGTCCCACCGTGTCGATCAACACATACCGGTCGTACTCGTACGCTGTGAACTCAAGGGTGGTTCCTGGCAGGTTGCCTGTCGCCAGGTCAAGACCTGTGAGGTTGCTGATCAGGCTGGTCTTGCCGCTGTTGAAAACGCCCAGTACAGCGATGCGATCGTGTGGAGCGAAGGTCTGAGCAAGCTGCGTCTTGATCTGATCCATGCCTTCGAGGGTGACCATAGAGGCCGGAATGAGATTCAATCCCAGCTCCTTCTCAACTCTCGAACGCCTGGCTCCATTTGCCAGGTCCACCTTGTTGGCCACGGCAAAAAAAGGAATCCCCACCTCCTCGATGCCTTCCAAGAACACCTTCATGGTGTTCACCTGGGGATCCACCATGTTCACCATGAGGATTGCCCCCTGCGGGTTGAAGGCCTCAAAAGGGGTAGAGATCTTCTTCAGTACTCTCTTGGTATGCAATTGTCTCCCTCCTGCGATGCAATAGCCAAGCCCCTCACTCAGGGAAGGCTGGCCTGTAGATTTCCGCTGCAGACGCGGTACGCGTATGCAACTGCTGTCTAGCTGCCACCGGACTCCCTTTGTCCCCACGGTCACCCGCGGGTTTTGAAGAAGTCCTTCGTCTCAGGAGGGGAAGACCAGGAACGTAACCACCCCTGGGGGGCATCCGCCGATCTCTCGATTTTCCCGTCCCGCTCACCTGTAGCAGAACGGTTGGCCCCGCCTCGCGTTGGGGACCCCCCACCTCGTCAACTGGAAACCTCCAGTTCAAGCGCTATCTCCCCCTTTGTGTATGTCACCGTCGCTGCATAAGCCTCACCTCCTTCCAGATACGTTCACCATTATATCATCGCCCCAGCGGTCACGCAAGCCTAGCGTCTAGTTCTCAGACGCCCCAGCATCTGCCCCATGAAGCCAGCCCTGCTCACCGGAACTCCTACACGAGACTCAATCTCCCCCAGCGTCAGATCGTCCAGCGTGGCCCTCCCCGTTGCGTCGAACATGACTCTCGGCAGGAAGACCACGTCCCCTAGATCCCTCCCCGCCAAAGCCGAAACAACATCCCCCCCCGTCAGCAACCCTGAAACCGTCACCGTCGAGCCGAAGAAGTCATTCTCAACGGGCACGACCCTTATGTCAACTCCAAGGCCTCCAGTCAGTTCTTCGACCATCCGTCCGAGTATGGGCGCGACGAGTGTTCCGCAGACCACAACGCCTTTCCCCCTCGCTGGTCTGCGGTCCTCAGCCTTCACTCCCTGCCACTCATCCAACAACTGCCGCACCAGCCCGATACCGTTCTCTAGCTGTGGAAAGCCATCATACTCCTCCGCCGGTGGCACGGGGAATCCTGCACGCAAGTATAGCTCATCCGAAGGGTACACGACGGCAACGCCGAAGCGACGCCTGTTCTCTGCCTGCCACGCCACTATCCTCTCGAGAACGGCCCGTTGCTCTTCGGCGGTGAGGAGCCGCAAGCCCGCTGCGTGATACTTCGTCAGTCCGACAGGTACTACTGCTATAGAGCGGACCGCGGGATAGAGCGCCGTCAGATCTTCCACAGTGCATTGCAGCGACTGACCATCATTGAGCCCCGGCACCAAGACGATCTGCGTGTGCATTTCGACGCCGAGTTCTGCCAGGCGGCGCAGTTGCAGTCGAACATCGGGCAACCTGGGGTTACTGAAGATGCGACGCCTCAACTCGGGCTCGGTGGCGTGAACGGAGATGTAGAGTGGGCTGAGATGTTGCTCGGCAACGCGCTCCCAGTCCTCCTCGGTCCAGTTCGAGAGCGTGATGAAGTTGCCATGCAGAAAGGAGTACCGATAGTCATCGTCCTTGACATAGAGAGAGTGCCTCATCCCAGGAGGCATCTGATCAACAAAACAAAAGGCGCAACGGTTGTCGCACCGGCGGAGGCCATCGAAGACGTCGTCTGTGAAGTGAAGGCCGAATTCTTCGCCGTATTCCCGTTGCACCTGATAGAAGAGCCGCTGGCCGCCCCGCTCTGTCTCTAGCTGTAGCTCCTCCTCTGCAGCATAGAAATGGAAGTCAATGACATCAAGCAGGATATGGCCGTTGATGGCTATCAGCCTGTCTCCCGGCCGAAGGCCCAACCTGTCGGCCAGCCCACCCTTCTGCACGGAGACCACGCGACCGCCCGTGCTCCCGGTGCTCAGCTGCTTATGCCCCCCTTACTGAAAACCGTGCGACGACCCTTGGCCCCTCCACGCGCCACAGTGGGACGACTACCGTCATACAAACGCACGTACTCCCCTGTGGCTGCGGACAAGTCGCTGTAGTAACCGCGGTATTCTGGTGGAAGCAGGGCCGCCAGACGATACATCATTTCGTGCGTCATCTGGCTCAACTGTTCTCTGGTCAACTTGCCCTCTCCCGGCTCGAAGATGAACGGCGTGCCCATCACCATCCCGACCTTCGTGCGCCGCAGCCTCCGAAGCTGGTCCCAGAACTTCTCCTGACCCCAGATGGCTATGGGAACAATGGGCGCGCCAGCCTTCACCGCCACATAGGATAGGCCGTCTTTGCCTTTCTGCAGAGTGTTCGTCTTGCTACGCGTTCCTTCCGGCGCTACCATGAGCACCTTTCCCTCTTCCAAGACTCGTAGAGCCGTTCGCAACGCCGTCCTATCCACTTCCCCGCGTCGCACGGGTAAGGTGCCATAGAGCCTGAACAGAATCGCCAAAGGGGCATAGCGGTAGTTCTCCACCTTCGACATTCCCACCACCTGTCGCCTTATGAAGGCCGCTCCAATCACGGTGTCCACAAAGATCATGTGGTTCTGCACCGTGATCAGTGGTCCTTCCGCGGGCAGGTTCTCCAGCCCCTCCACCTCCAGGTCCAGAAGGATGAACATCACGAACCTCAGAACTAGATTGGCAAAGCGCTGGAACAGCATCTTCTCTAGACCTCCTCAGAGGGTGATCCCCTTCTCTACCCCGACACTTGCATCCTCGACAATCCCCTCCACCACTTTTAACACCTCGTCCACGGACAAGTTATCGGTGTCAACCCTGATGGCATCGTCGGCGGCCCTCAGTGGTGCCACCGCTCTGTTGCTGTCAATCCTGTCACGACGCCTCATGGCACGCAGAATCTCCTCGTAGTCCGCGTGCTCTCCGCGCTCCAGCAGTTCAAGATACCTGCGTCTAGCCCTCTCCTCAGCCGAAGCATCGAGATAGATCTTGAGATCGGCATCGGGCATCACCACCGTGCCGATATCCCGGCCGATCATCACCACGGCGCCTTGCTGACCGATGCGCCGCTGCTGCTCGCTCAGTACCTGCCGAACCCCCGGATAAGCTGACACGGGGGACACGTGCGCGTCCACCTCAGGGCGCCGTATCTCCCACGTGACATCCTTTCCATCGGCGAGAACGGTGTATTGTCGCCCATCATCCACGGTGGGCTTGGTGATGGCTATCTCGATCTCTCGCGCCAGCGCCGTGACGCCCTCCTCGTCCCCGATGTCCACTCTCCTCTCCAAGGCCATCCAGGTGACGGCGCGGTACATAGCACCGGTGTCCAGGTACAAGTAGCCCAGGCGTCGGGCAAGAACACCGCCAATAGTGCTCTTTCCCGATGCAGCGGGGCCGTCAATGGCTATGGTTGATGGTCGTGGCACTTGATTTGCTCGAGAGTCAGCACGATCGCCTGACTGCGCCTGAGAACGATGCCCAACAAAACAAAAGAATCCCCTTCAACATTGTAGGCCAGATTCATGATCCTGACAACCTAGCAAGCATTCCTCGTCGAGTCCATTCAAAGGGGTCAACCGCTATGCCCCCCACTCTGATCTCCCAGTGCAGGTGCGTGCCCGTGGACAATCCGCTGGAGCCCATGTATCCGATCACCTGGCCCACGGAGACCCGTTCTTCCTCGCTGACCGCGAAGTCCGACAGGTGGAAGTAGCAGCTATAGACCCCCAGGCCATGGTCCAGGATCACCGCGCCCCCTCTCACCTGCAAGGGTTCAGCCAACACTACGCGACCGTCACCTGCGGCAAACACCGCATCGCCTGTCTGGCCGTCCAAGTCAACGCCGGCGTGACATCCAGACCCGATGTCGTACTGTCTGATGGCGCCGTAGACGGAGGTGACGGTCAAGCTCTGCACCGGGTAGCCAAGGAGGTCCTGCCATAGCTTCTCAGGGATGAACTGAGCGTATATCGCAGCCACGCGTTCCCACTCCGCTCTGATTATCGCCGAGTCGAGCAAGTACTCCCTGTCGCTGGGCACGTCAATGACCTCTGTGGGGAACTGGGTATAGGTGACCGTCAGCGTGTCCGTGACTTGAACTACTTCACCCAGGGCGCTCTTCCCCTCAACCACCACCTCCTGAGGGCCCAATGCACTCCAAGACGGGAAACCCGCCAGAGCCCAGTAGGTTCCATCCAATTCGACGAAGTTCAAAGGGCGATCCGCCAGCCTGCCGGTCAGATCCACCTCTCGGTTGGATTGCACCTCGATGGCAACCGTTCCTCCCTGACCCGGGTGTGATGGATACGACAGCACGGTCAAGGACAAAGGCTCAGGGGTCGGCGTAGGCGTAGGCGTGGGAGTTGGCGTGGAGGTTGGTGTGGGCGTAGGCGTGTTTGTTGGAGTAGGGGTGGGAGTGAACAGGATTGCCGCCAACGGCTCTGGGAGCGGGTAGACCACCAAGGCCAGGCCCAACCCAGCAGCGGCCGACACCACCAACAGAATGATGACGACCGTCAGGCCCCTATCCTTCATCCGCCTGTTCAATCTCCCCTAGCTCCGGAAGCTCCTCCAGGTTTCCAAGCCCGAAGTACTGCAAGAACTCAAAGGTGGTGCCATACACGATGGGGCGCCCTACCGTCTCCCGGCGACCCAGGGTTTCGATGAGTCCCCGGGCCACCAGGTTCCACAGCACTCCCTGGCAGTTGACCCCGCGGATGGCCTCTATCTCGGGACGGGTAATGGGCTGCTGATAGGCCAGTATCGCAAGGGTCTCCAAGGCAGGCACAGACAGCTTGCCCGAGAATTCAAGCCCCAGAAAGCGTTCCACATACTCAGCGGTCTCTGGAGCAGTCACCATCTGGACCCGCTCGCCCTCAGACTGGACACGCAGCCCTCGCTCTCGGTACTCGTCCGCGAGCGCGCGGACCGCCTTCCTCACCACCGACCGCTTGACCTGAAGGATCTCCGCCAGTTGGGCAACCGGGACGGGCTCATCCGCAACGAAGAGTATTCCTTCCAGTATTAACTTGGCTTCTTGGAGATCCATGGACTCGCTCTTTGACTCAGCGGACTGGTGTATGTATAATGCCGTTACCCTGATCCGGGACGGAGAAAGGAGCTCATGCAAACACAGAAGCGAACTCCCAGGTTGATGCTACTCTTGGCGCTCTCCGTTTTCGCACTGTCCTGCCTCCCCTGCCAGACTTCGTCTCAGATCGCTCCTACACCCGTCAGAACAGTGCCGGTGTCCACCCAAGAGGCGGAGAACCTGGTGTCCACACTCGGTGGAGAGTTGCTCCTCGACAGCGAAGGGTACTTCGTCTTGGTAGTGACAGAGGAAGAACTAACCTCCTATGTGGCGCTGAACATGCAGGAGAGCATCACTGATCCCCAGGTTCTCCTTACCGATGGCCAGATATTTCTGTACGGCACCTTGGTCAGTCCAATCGAAGCCCCCGTGACCGCCATCTGTTCGCTCGAAGCGGTGGACGACCAAGTTCAAGTGACCGTGGAATCCGTGGAACTGGATGGCTTCCCGATCCCACGCACCTTCGTAGAGGCCTTCGCCCAGCAGATAGATGGATTCATTACCTTCGCACAAAGGCAGGAAAACGTCGAGATCACCGGGATTGAGATCACGGAGGGCGAGATCACGATCACGGGCAGGGTGCTTTCCTGAACCTAACCGTCATGTCATATCTGGATAGGGTGTGTGCTTGATATTCACTTTGATCTTGCGTAGCCTCAACCCCATCTTTACTTCGACAACGTCCCTCGCCACCTCACAGACCTCCTCCGTCTTCGTCGGTACGTCTATGTCAGGGGCGGTTTCCAGATCGAGATCCACGTCTATGGAATTCCGCCGAGGCTTCACCTTGGGTATCACTTCGACAACATCAGCTAGCTGATCCACGTGATACTTCAGGCGCTGCTCTATGGACTCGACGGCCAGCTCCACCTCCCCCCCACTGATCTTCTCCAGCTTCACCCTCTTGCGAGCTGGCCTCCTGACCTCCAGATACAGAACCAGGCCACAGATGATGAAGGTGATCATGCCGAGGAGGACGAGCATCACTCGGTGGAAAGTGTTGAGACCCAACAGCCCAGGTGCGAGGAACTGCTGAACGAAGCCCACGACCGCATCGGGAAAGATCAGCGCGATGGGGACGACGATCATCAGGGTCACAAACAGCAGTATTGTAATAGCCCGATTGAATGCGTTCATCACCTCTCCTCCATCCTAACCTTGACGACTAGTCTTCTTCCCAAGCACCACTCGACGGGTTCCGAATGCCAGCCCGTAGCTCACTCGCCCAGCAGAGAGCCGACGAAATCCCTCCGTCCACGCACAAAGTCCCTGATGACCATGGCGCGTTTGCCGGCAAGCTGTATCTCTTCCAGGAGAAGCACACCTTGCCCTGTAGCCACGCCGACACCTGCGGGCAAGTCCAGCACACGGCCCGGCTGGGCCTTGCCACCCCACTCTGCCAAAGGGTCACCACGAAGAACCTTGAGCATCTTCCCTCGCCACGTGGTGTGGGCACCAGGCCGCGGATTGAAGGCCCTTATCCGCAGCCAGATCTCCGCGGCAGGCTGGGACCAATCTATCAGAGCATCCTTCTTAGAAACGGGTTTGGTGAATGTGGCCCTGTCATCATCCTGAGGTTGAGAGTCAATCCGCCCCTCCAACCAGCGGGGCAAGGTCTCGAGAAGAAGCTCGGCTCCCACAAGAGCCAGCCTCTTCTCCAGGGACCCCAGAGTGTCCTCAGGGCAGATCTCTGCGGCTCTCTGCGCCAGGATGGGGCCGGTGTCCATCCCCTCGTCCATGAGCATGATGGTGACTCCGGTCTCCTTCTCTCCCGCGAGCAACGCCCCCACTATAGGCGAGGCCCCGCGATGCTTGGGGAGCAGTGAGGGATGAACATTGACCACCCCAGCCGGTGGGATGTTCAGCACCTCCGGGCGGAGTATCTGACCATAGGCCGCCACTACCATCACCTGCGGCTCTAGCTCTCGCAGCCGCGATACGGCCTCCTGCTGACGCAGCGACTCGGGCTGCATCAGGGGCAACCCACGAGCCAGGGCCGCCCGCTTGACCGCGGAGGCGGTCATCTTCCGACCACGGCGAGCTGGCCTATCCGGTTGCGTTACCACGGCCACAATGTCGTAGCGCTCCACCAAAGCCTCCAGAGACGGAACGGCGAAGGGAGGCGTGCCCATGAATATCAACCTTTGCCGCATCTAGCACCTCACAACGCATACATTCTATCACAACCAGTCGTCGATTTCAAAACTTGACTTATCGCCAATAAATGTTAGGATAGGCTCAGCGCCCTGAGCGCCGGCGGTATTCAGCAATGGACGAGATCAGAAGATCTCAGCAACAGAGGAGCGAGGGAACAAAGGGCCTCGCTCCTTTCATAGCCTCAGCGTCCGCCGGGAGTCATTACTTGACGAGCAATAGAGCGAAGTGGCAACTTCATACCCCGGCTCCCAGGACTTACTTGGAGAGCTTCCCCGATCTTTCCCCCCTCCTGGTGCAGTGTCTCTACAATCGCGGCATCACCGACCCTGGCGACGTACGGCCATTCCTGCTGGGGGAATGCGACCATGGAGATCCATTTCGAATGAAGGGTGTCGCTGAGGCCGTGACGAGAATCCGTCACGCTATCCGTGAGAAGGAGCTGATAGCTGTGTACGGGGATTTCGATGCCGATGGCGTGACAGGAACTGCGCTCTTGTCCGAGACGCTGTCTTCGCTGGGAGGGGTCGTAACGCCCTACATCCCACATCGCGTGCGGGAGGGATACGGGCTTCACCAAGGAGCCATTCGGACGCTGGCAGCCGAAGGGGTTACCCTTATCGTCACCGTGGATTGTGGCGCCAGGGCCTCACAGGAAGTGGAATACGCAGCAAGCCTGGGTGTGGGCGTGATCATCACCGATCATCACGCCCCACTGGAACAGCTCCCTCCAGCGGTCACTGTCGTTGACACGAAGCAGCGCGACTGCACCTATCCATTCAAAGGGCTCTCGGGCGTGGGCATCGCATTCAAGCTAGCGCAGGCGTTACTGCTGGTCAGCAGGCAGTTGCCTTTGCCAGGCTACGATTCGGGTCTGGATGAGGAACAGCTTCTCGACTTGGTGGCCCTGGGCACAGTAGCCGACCTGTCCCCGCTGTTGGGTGAGAATCGGTCCCTCGTCAAGAGAGGTCTCGCCGAGTTGCGCCAACCCCGTCGGGCAGGGATCTCGGCGCTGATGGAGGAGGCTCACGTGCAGTCTGAGAGCGTGACGTCAGCCACCATCAGCTTTGTGCTGGCGCCTCGTCTCAACGCCGCTGGCCGCGTGGACGACGCCATGCTCAGCTACCACCTGCTCAGGACCGCTTCGCCCACGCAAGCACGGGAACTGGCACAGCTCCTCGAGAGACAGAACCGTCAGCGCAGGGAGATGACCCTCTCCACTGTGGAAGCCGTCCGCCATCAGGTCGTGGACCAGAGCCATGAGCCTCTACTATTCGTGACGGGAGAGGATTTCCCCATCGGCGTCATCGGGCTCGCAGCCCATCGTTTGTGCGATGAACATTATCGCCCAGCAGTGGTGGTCAGCAAGGGGGAGAGATACAGTGTGAGCTCGGCCCGCAGCATTGCCGAGTTCGACATCACCGCGGCCCTGGACAGATGTGCCTCCCTTCTGGAGAAACACGGAGGCCATTCTAAAGCCGCTGGCTTCACCGTCAGCAACGAGAACCTCCCTCTGCTTGAGCAAAGGCTGCGTGAAATGGCGACGGAACGCCTGGCGGGGATCGAACTGCTTCCCACGTTGTACATAGATGCCGAGATTCCTCTGAGCAGCTTGCAGCGTGAGACTTTCTCCATCTTGCAACAGTTGGAGCCACTGGGAATGGGAAATCCCGAGCCTCTTCTCCTCAGCCCAGGTGTGCAGGTTCGCGAGAGTCGAGTGGTGGGTGAGGATCATCTGAAGCTCGCCTTGACCGACGGACGGATTGATTGGGACGGCATAGCCTTCGGGATGGGGAACCTCGCTGCGGAGTTGCCGCCTCGTATCGACATTGTGTACAGCCCACAGGTACGCTCATGGCGCGGCAAGGAGCAATTGCAGTTGAGAATCGAGGACTTCAAGCCGGCAGGTTGACTCCGCCTCGAGCACGGGCCTTGCAACGGCTTCACGAGGACAATGAGGACGATGCGCAGAGAATACCCCTCAGCTCCCCTTCCCTCCGTTGGCGTAGTCGTATGCGCGGAAGACAGGGTCCTCGTCGTACGACGGGCTCAGGAACCAAGCCTGGGCAAATGGAGCATTCCTGGCGGGGTGGTGGAGTTGGGCGAAACGGTGCGGGAGGCAGCCCGTCGCGAGGTCCTTGAGGAGTGCAGCTTGGAAATCGAGATCGACGACGTGGTAGATGTGCTAGACTCCATAGTGCGCGATGAGAAAGGCCGGGTACGCTATCACTACGTGCTGGTAGATCTCCTTGCCACCTGCGTAAGCGGCGAGTTGACGGTGGGTTCGGACGTCGACGATGCTCGTTGGGTCACGGAGGAGGAACTAGTCGAGCTAGACTTGACGAAGTCGCTCCTGCCCGTCGTTCGGAAGGCTCTCCGCAGGCGCGGTCTTGATCTTCCAACACAAAAACGCTAACATTAGCATTGCAGCCCACCCCAGGGAAACTCGCGGTCAAGGCCCGAGGCCCTCAACCGCGGACGCGCAGAGGTCGGATCTCAGGAGGAGCCAAACATGCTCATCGCAAACGGCACGCTCGTGACCTTCGGAGAAGAGAATGAACTGATCCCCAATGGCGCCCTGCTCATCAAGGGTGACCGGATAGCCGCCGTAGGAACGACGACCGAGCTGACGGAGCGCTATCAACACGAGGAGATACTGGACGCACGCGGAAGACTGATCATGCCCGGGATGATCTGCGGTCACACCCATTTCTACGGCGCCTTCGCCCGAGGCATGTCGCTGAAGACCGAGCCCCCCTCCGATTTTCCCCAGATTCTGGAGTATGTGTGGTGGCGCCTGGACAAAGCTCTGAATCCGGACGACGTTCGTTTCAGCGCCCTCGTCTCTCTCGTGGATGCCATCCGCAACGGCACTACCACCTTGATCGACCACCACTCCAGCCCCAACGCTGTTGCCGGTTCCCTGGATGTGATCGCCGAGGCGGTGACCGAGGCCGGGCTCCGCGCCTGCCTGTGCTACGAAGTCTCCGACAGAGACGGCGAGGAAACAACCCTCGAGGGGATCAGGGAAAACGAGAGGTTCATCAAGGAGGCGAGCAGAGATCTCCTGGCTGGAACTTTCGGGCTCCACGCTTCCCTCACCCTCTCCGACGAGACGCTGCAACGAGCGGTGGAGGTAGCTGGCGAACTGAACGTAGGCTTCCACATCCACGTAGCCGAAGACAAAGCGGACGTGGCCGACAGCCTGAAGAAATCGGGCCTACGGGTGGTGGAGCGTCTGGAGAAAGCGGGCATACTGGGCGAAAAGACTATCGCCGCTCATTGCGTGCACATTGACGCCTACGAAACGGACACCCTGCGCGAGACGGGGACCAAAGTGGTTCACAACCCTCGTTCCAACATGAGCAACGCGGTCGGCGTGGCCGATGTGCTTCGCATGCTGCGGCGGGGAATCGTCGTAGGCCTGGGCAATGATGGGTTCTCCAACGACATGTTCAGCGAGATGAAGACGACCTATCGCCTGCACAAGCTGGCTCAGGAAGACCCCAGAGTCATGGGAGCGGATCAGGTACTGGAGATAGGTGTGAGGAACAACGCCCGCATCGCAAGCCTCTTCTTCCCCAAGGCCTTGGGTGCGCTCTCCGTCGGCGCCTATGCAGACATCATCCTTCTCGACTACGTACCGACAACACCCCTGGATGCCGACAACCTGCCCTGGCACCTCATCTTCGGCATGAGCGGAGGACAAGTAAGCACCACCATAGTCGGGGGCCAGGTGCTGATGAGAGACCGAGAGTTGCTGACTCTGGACGAGGAAGCCATCTGCGCGCGTTCTCGCGAGTTAGCCAACAAGTTGTGGGCCCGCATGTAGGAGCGCGGTTGGGAGACAGCCCATGGAGCATGATAGTTCAAGAGAGACATCGGTGAGTCGTCCTCGTAGCTTGTGGAAACGCATCAGCGGCCCGATCAAGATCGGGATGCTGTTCGCCATCATCGCAGCGCTGATGGCGCTGGTGGGATGGATAGCGCGCCCCACCTACACCTCCCGCTCGCTGCTGTCGCTATTCCTGGCCATCGTCATCTCGGCGGGCACATGGGGATTGGTCAGTTGGGCTATCGCTGCGGCAGCGGTGGAAGTCAGTAGAGATGAGGAGTGATCGGCATGTCAGACCTGCGTGTTGAGATATGCGGCATACAGTTCAAGAACCCCATCATGCCGGCCGCTGGTCCTCCCACGTGGAACGGCGACGCCATGGTAGCCTGCGCCGAAGGTGGGGCTGGGGGCATAGTGGCCAAGACCATATCTACAACGGCTGCCGTGGTGCCGGAGCCATGCATGGCGCAAGTGGGCAAGGCATCCATGCTGAACACGGAGTTGTGGTCGGAGTTGTCGCCAGAGGAGTTCATCGAGAGGGAATACGCCAAGGCCAAGGAGACCGGGCTGCCCCTGATCATCAGCCTGGGATACACAGCGGATCAGATAGCGGAGCTGGCCCCCAAGGTCAGACCCTTCGCCGACGCCCTGGAGCTCTCCACCCACTACATCGGTGAAGATCCAGCTCCCATGATCGCGGCCGTCAGCGCGGCAAAGGACGCGGTGGACGTGCCGGTTATTGTCAAGCTGAGCCCTCTGGGGAGGGAAATGAAGGCCGCGGCCCAGGCTGCTCAAGAGGCCGGCGCAGACGCCATAGCTGCCATCAACTCCTTCGGTCCCTGTCTGGGCATAGATCTCGAAACGGGCCTGCCGCTGATGGGCAGCGAAGAGGGGTACGGCTGGCTCTCGGGCCAAGCGATCAAGGCTCTGGCCCTGCGATGTGTGTTCGACATCGCCCGCACGGTCGATCTGCCCATCTTTGGCGTGGGGGGCGTCTCCCGAGGAACCGATGTCATCGAGATGTTCATGGCGGGAGCCTCAGCCGTGCAGCTATGCACAGCAGCGATTCTCCGCGGCCCCAGCGTCTTTGGCAAGATAGCGCGCGAGATGGACGAATGGCTGGACGGCCACAGCTACTCATCGATCAATGACGTCAAAGGCCTCACCATCCGCAAGCTGGAGGAACGCGCCTTTCGCACGACCCATCTGCCGCCCGCCCTGTACGAGGAACTCTGCACAGGTTGCGGCCTGTGCGAGACCAGTTGCGTCTACCAGGCCATCACTGTTGTGGAGGACAAGGCACGATTGGACGAGAGCCTGTGCCAGGGCTGTGGGCTGTGCGCCACCCGCTGCCCCACCCTCGCCCTCGTCATGCCGTGAGCTGGTCGCTCTCATCGCGCAACGGCGAACCCCGGCATCGGTAGGACAAGTTGCCAACTTGTCCTACGATCCCTCGGTGTGCAGCCCACACTCCAACGTATGGGAAACCAACGAACGTGCGTCTGAGCAAGGCCATAGAAATCAGTCGAGGCGATGTCGTCTCCATCGTGGGTGCCGGCGGAAAGACGACTGCCATGTTCCGTCTGGCGCACGAACTGGCCTCCGATGGATGGAGAGTGGTCACCACCACGACGACCATGATTCGCCAGGAGGAGCGAAGCGAGCACACGATCCTGGAGGCTCAGGGAGAGAAACTGCTGCAAAGGGCCAGAGCCGCTTTGAGGAAAGACGCTCACATCACCCTGGTCTCGAGCTTCAGAGAAGCCGAAGGGAAACTCACAGGTGTGGAGCCGTCGCTGGTCGACGAGCTGATCTCCTTGCCCGAAGTGGATGCCGTGATCGTGGAAGCCGACGGCGCTAAGGGCCGATCGTTGAAGGGGCCAGCAGCCCACGAGCCCGTGATCTCCTCCAGCACGACGATCCTGGTGCCAGTGGTGGGGGTTGACGCCCTGAGGCGAAGGCTGGACGACACGGTCGCTCACCGCTCCGAGATAGTGGCGCAGTTGGCGGATATTCAGCTCGGCCAGGTGATCACACCGGAGATAGTTTCCAGAGTCGTCGTGCATCCGGAGGGAGGTTTGAAAGATGCCCCTCCCCAGGCCAGAGTCATTCCTCTCATCAACAAGGTGACGGTAGCAGAGATGGAACCTGCACGCGACATCGCTCAACTTCTCCTCGATGAACCGCGCGTGCAGCGAGTGATCTTGGCCGCGGTGGCCGATGAAGACCCCGTCAAGGAGGTTTGGGGACGAGTCGCCGCCGTGGTGTTGGCCGCTGGGGAGTCCCGCCGCTTCGGCTCTCCTAAGCAACTTCTCCCCTGGAAAGCGACCACGCTGGTGGAGCACGTGGTGGACACCGCCCTCGCATCGTCGCTGGGAGACGTGATCGTGATTCTAGGCCATCTGGCTGAGAAGATTCGAGGTCTCCTCAGGGACCGGTCCATCAGATTGGTCGTCAACCACGATTGGGATAAGGGGCTCAGCACTTCGGTCAGCGCAGGGCTACGAGCGCTGCCTGCCAGCTATGAGGCTTGCCTGTTCTTGCTCGGGGACCAACCCAACGTCACGACGGAGCTGATCAACACCATCTTGAGCACCTACCGTCGCACTCTGGCCCCCATCGTGGCCCCTGCCTATCGGGGGCGGCGAGGCAACCCTGTCTTGTTCAGCCGCTCCCTCTTCCCCGAGCTCCTGACCATGGAGGGCGACCAAGGAGGACGGGAAGTCATCCTGCGACATCGCGACGAGATGGAGACAGTGGAGGTGGAGGAAGAGGAGATCTTTCTCGACATCGATACCGCCGCTGACTATGACGGAGCGAGGTAAAGCGATGACGCGTATCATTCTGGTGCGCCATGGGGAGACGGAGTGGAACCGGGTGGAGAGGTTTCGCGGGCGCATAGATGTCGAACTGAACGAGACGGGGCACGACCAGGCCCAGGCGGTTGCCGAGAGACTGCGGGGTCGGACGATCGATGCCGTCTACTCCAGTCCCTTGAAGCGAGCGCTACACACCGCCCAACCCATAGCCGAGGTCTCTGGGTGCAAAGTACAACGATTGCAGGGAATGATCGATGTAGACTACGGCCACTGGGCCGGGCATTCGCCGCAGGAAGTGGCAGATAAGTACCCCGACCTCTACCAGACGTGGCTCCAAGCGCCGTATCTGGTTGAGTTCCCCAGGGGCGAGAGTCTGGCGCAGGTCAGAGACAGGGCCTGGGATGCTATGGAAGGAGTGTGCGCGCGCTACCCGGAACGAGCTGTCGTCCTGGTATCACACGTGGTCGTAAATCGGGTGCTGGTCTGCGCGGCTCTTGGGCTTGGCACCCCCTGCTTCTGGAAGATATCCCAGGACAACGCGGCTATCAGCGTCTTGGAGTGCCAGCAGGGTGAGTACCGCCTTCTTCTGCTGAACGACACCTGCCACCTCGCAAGTCTCTCAGCGGCCCAAGTCTGAGAGAAAGTGCACGCCACGGGGGTCCCATGCAGATAGCGGATCTGGAAAAGCTCAGAGCCATCAAGAACCTGATCATAGACATGGACGGGGTACTGTACCGAGGGCTCGAACCTCTGCCGGGCGGCAGGGAGTTCTTGAGCTATCTGCGCAGTGAAGGTGTTCCATTCATCCTGGGGACGAACAACTCGACGCTGACCCCCAGGCAGTACGTGGCCAAGCTGGAGGCCATGGACATCCAGATCACCGAGGAGCACATTCTCACGTCCGGCCAGGCGACCGCGCTCTATCTCGCCCAAATCGCTTCTCCACCGGCCAATGTCTATGCGATAGGCGAAGAAGGACTGATCTCGGCGCTGGAGGAGCAAGGGTTCGTGCTCGCCGGCCAGGACGTGGACTTCGTGGTGGTGGGCATGGACCGTCAACTCACCTACGAGAAGCTGAAGATCGCCAGCTTGGCCATCAGAGCGGGCGCCACCTTCATCGGCACCAACCCCGACACCACCCTCCCCACCGAGGAGGGCCTTCTCCCAGGGAACGGAGCAAGCCTGGCTGCCCTCGAGGCGGCCACCGGGGTCTCGCCCGTGGTCATAGGTAAGCCCCAGCCTACCCTCCTTCGCCTGGCGATGGAGAGGATGAAAGCCACCCCAGATACCACCGCCATCATCGGTGATCGGCTGGAGACCGACATCCTGGGCGGCAAGAACCTGGGTCTGACCACGATTCTGGTGCTGACCGGTATCAGCCACCGTGAGGAGTTGGGCACCTCGGCTTACCAGCCGGATCTGGTTTTCGACGATATCGGCCGTTTCCACGAGGCGTGGCGTGGAGAGCGCAGTCGTAGGACAAGTTGCTAACTTGTCCTAGAGACCTCGGAGGTTTTGGAAACCTCCGAGGTCTGATTCGTCTTGCTTATGCAAGCCCCATCTCCATTGTAGGCGAACTGGGTTGTCAAGGAACTACCGGTGACCTCGGTGAGCCTGTTGGCATGGTCGTAGTCGTAGTCACGGACGCCATCCGAAGTCAGGTTGCCGTTGTCGTCCCAAGTATTGGTGACTCCTCCCACGCTGGTCAAGCGGTTGGCCGCGTCGTAGGTGTAGCTCCGCGCACCCTCCCACGTCGGCTTGCCGTTCCAGCTCTGAGCGACCCGTGGTCAGGCCAGGCCCACTCACCTTGCGCCCGCGCCTGTCAGGTCGGTTCTGGCGCATGATATCTGTTCGCGATCGGCCTCGGCGCCGCCACAGAGAGACTATCGCTTGCGGAGCACCTCGTCGTGCTCGCCGATGTTGCGCAGGACGCATATACGACCTTGCATTTCAAAGGTCAGACGGCAGGAACGGGTTACTCGAGCTTCCCAGATACCCCGAGTCCCTTTCACCCGCTTCACTCGAAGAGCAGGATGACGTGGATTCTCTACTAGCTGACGGATGGCTTTCCTGGCCCGCTTTCGGTTCTCCGGGCTCAGCTTGCGGTAGGCTCGCTTGAACCGCTGCGTTCGGGCGACTCTCACACCGCTCATTCCTCTTCGAGATCAGCCAGCAATTCATCAACACTCTCAAAAACCGCCACCCGACCGGCACCAATGTCTTCTTCCGCTTCCCGCTCGGCCGCCTGCCACTCCTCGGTCCAGAAGTAGGCCTGGCTCTTGTCCACCAACTGTTTGGGGATAAGGATCACTCTGTCATCCGCCACCCTGACTTCGATGTGGTCGCCCTCCTTGATGCTCAGTGCCTTCCGAATGGCGGCTGGGATGGTGATCTGCCCATTGCGGGTTACCTTGATCAATGTCGCCATACTCTCAACTCCTTGAATGCCGCATTAGTAACTCGCTACTTTAGTAATTCCATTGTACATGCCTTCAACTCAATTGTCAAACGCGTGGGGAGGCGCGGGCCGCCGCCGTAGAGGCGTCGGGCGCCGAGTGTGGCCGCTGCCGCGGGGAAGCAGGCGTGGACACCGCAGACGTAGGACGAGTTGCCAACTTGTACTAGAGACCTCGGAGGTTTCGGAAACCTCCGAGGTCTGATGCTGACGACTCCAAGCCAGTGGGTGATTTCAACTCGCCCATCATCCCTGTCGGATCACCATCCAGTAGCTAGTCCACCGGCAGCCCGTTGTACTGCATGGTATACATGTAGTCAGACCCTTTGATGGTGTTGTTCACCAGGCCGCCTATGCCTGCGGGATTGGTGGTGGTGACGATGACGGTTCCAGACCAGTCATCACCGAGGTCGGCAAGGGTGGTCGCGTGGTCCCCGTATCTGGTATTGTAGCCACGGGGGGTGTTGGGAGGTATGGTATCGGTGAAGGTAACCGTAGGCGAGCCGTTTGTCAGCCACTGCGTGTGGATCGTAATCTCGTTCTCCGGGTCCAAGTTCAGCACTATCACGCCGGTATACCCTGTCCAGGTGCTGCCGTTCTTGGTACGGTACGCCACAGGAAAGACCACCGTGCTGGCGCCACCGGACACTCCGTTGTACGAAGCCGCCAACTTCTTCGGTCCGCGGACCAAAGTGCACGTGCCGAGGAAGGGGTGTGTGGAGGTAACGATGGCGGAGCCCAGGAACCTGTTCGCCAGTGGCTCGAACACCGTGGGATCCACACTGCCTCCATACCTGGTGTTGTAGGCGTGGGAGGAGTAGGGAGGGATGTCATCGGGGAAATAGAGCTCTCGGTTTCCATCCCGGTCGTAGAAGTTCAGATAGGCGGTGATGGTGAAGGGGTTCAGATTCTGCACGGTGAGGGCTGACCAATCGGAGTTCCCGGTCCAGTCGTTCCATTTTCTTCTGTTGACCGAGGGGTAGTAGATCTCTGTATCGCTGCCGGGCACCAGGGAGTTATGGGCTGCGGCATAGCCTTGTCGAAAGTGTGTGACCTGCACCCCAGCGATCTCCTGTGAAGAGGTGACTTGCAGGCTACCGAACCAGGGGGCTGGTGTGTTGGCCTGGTCGGGGATATTCGGATTCAGCGAGGGGTCCCACAGATCGTAGGTTTCCTGAGAGAACGCCTCGATCGTGTCCAGGAAGGGGCTGCCGGTGACCACATCGCCGTCTCGAGTACGGTAGCTCATGGAGACCTGGCAGTCCACTCTGTCCACACACTGTATGGTGACGATGGCCTTTTGATGCTTGGTCTTGGAGACCGCGGGGAAGAAGATCTCGTTGGCGCCTTGTGGGAAGTCGTAGTATGCCGCGCCGGTCCAGCCATCGTCCTTTGGGACATCCTGCCACACCGTCTCGGCCACGGAGGCGAGCGGGCGGAGGGAATCAATCAATGCCGAGCCGAGCCAGCCACTGTGCAGGCCAGCGCTCTGAGCGGGAAAGCGCGCGTTCCCCTGGGGCGAGATGGTCTCGGCGACGTTCGAGCTCGGATAGCCGGACCGGTCGATGTACGTGGCCACCACTTTGGCATCGAGGGTCTGGTGGACGTTCATCACCCAGGTCGTGGTGTTGCCCCGGCCAACTCCCTGATCAGGAAATGCTGCCAGGGCCACCGAGGCGACGAGCATGAGACCCAGCACAATTCCGATGGTCCCCAGCAGTTTGAATCTCATGACCCATTCTCCTTTCGAAGACTGCGGATGCCCCGATTGTCGCCGCTCAGTGCACAACGCGCGTAGAGTGATCGGCGCCCTGCATGATGTAGCTTCAAGGCGCCTCGACGCCGCGGAACGCCTCCCCTTGACACACTATCCCGAACCCCAAGTTGCCGCACGCGCCCTAGCCCGTCGTGCATGTAGTAGTGTCTTTCAGCCTGCTGCTGGGCGATGATGTCCAGGCCGTAGAGGTACACGGCGTCGGTGTCGCTGATCACCACGGGCAGTGTCGCCGCCAGGTCGAGGACGTAATCATTCGTCGTTTCATCCACCGTCTTGCTGATTCTCACGCCATCGCCGTTGTAGGCGAACTGGGTTGTTAAGCTGTCGGTCACCTGGGTCAGCCTGTTGGCATGGTCGTAGTCATAGGTGCGGACACCGTCCGAGGTCAGGTTCCCGTTATCGTCCCAAGTATAGGTGACTCCTCCCGCGCTACACATACATACAGCTACGGCACCGCTCTGTCGACACTGAGAGTGGGCGTCGACTGCAGGCGTCGGAAGGTTTGAACAGGCCGACCTTTCCAGTACCGTCACCCTTTTTGTTCTTTCACACGCTCTGGGCTGAGCTGTCCCGTGAACACAATCCAAGCGCACAGGACTCCAAGGGGAATGCACTGAAGCACCGAAGAGACGGTGAACCAATTCAACTCTCGCCCTGTCATGACAAGAAGCAGTGTCGACACGGCGGCCGAGCCGTTGGCGGCGTTGTTCGCCGCATGAAATAGGGTGGGTCCCCACACGCTCCGCGTCCTGAGGCGCAGCCAACCCAATATGATTGAGCCAATCACGGTGGCCACAGGAAGCATGAACAACGACAGGACAAAGTCACCGCGCAACTCGAATCCCCTCAAGTACCGGGGCAAGTGCCATACTGCCCACAAGAGCCCAGTTGTCACTGCGGCGAGGAGAGGACGATGGGCGAGCAGGCGGATCTGGAGGTAGCTTCGCCACCCAAACTCCTCCCCCCAAGCCAGCGGAATCCCAATGAGGGAACCAATGATGAACTCTGCAGGCAACAGTGGCAACCCCAGCAGGACGCCGTGAGGAATAGGGGATGGTAGCCGTGCGCCTAGGGCGGCTGCCAAGACAAAGACGAGCAGCACGACGATGCTGGGGAAGAACCAGGCGAAGAGGTAGTATGGCCACCTCTTGCGTAGATTCAAGGCCAATCCGGCATCACCGAACCCTTCGCGCGTGACCCATTTGCGCACCACGAAGGCCGCAATGGCTGGCGCGAACACCGCCGCAAGGGTCACAAGTTGAAAGGGCCGAGTGTCTGAGGAGAGCCGCAAGTGGAACGCTATCCCCAAGCTAACCCAGGCAACAGCAAAAGCGATGACAAGATAGACAGCGACTCCCTTAGTCTTGTCTTTCACTGCGCCAGCCTCCTACTGAGAGCTCACACTCACCCCCGAGGGACATCAGAGCGTGTACCCGACCATAACCATAGACGCAACCCGCAGCTTTCAGGCAGAGAACTGGCTTCTCGGCCGGCACCCCATCAGAGGCTGCCTCGCCCGTAATCGCCGACGCGGTGAAGGTGCTTCTAGTAACCGCACTCTCGCCACTCATCGGCATACCACCTCAGAAACGCACTCGCCGCATCTGGTGCCACCATGATCGATTGGCCGATCATCAAGCCTATTTCGGGAGGGATCCTAATAACCGTCAGAGCCATCGCCACTGTCTCCGGAAGCCCTGCTTGCTCCGCTCCCGAAGAGACTGCATCAATCCAGTCCGCCAGCTGGTACAGTTTGGCTGAGCTGACGGGTGGAGCCTCCAGTGGGCAGAACGGCCCACGCGCAGCGGGCCGTACTTCCCAAGGGCTGTAGATCCATGGACGAGCAGGCGTACCGCGTGGGCTAGCCGTCCACGTAGAGCCCGCAGGCGGTGGAGGCACCGGTGGTGTGGGGACGGAACATGGTGAGGGCGTTTCGAGAGCGGGCTCAGGCAGCAACGTTGGGGCAGGACGCAGAGTGGGTCCTGGCGTTCCAGGAGTGACTGTAGGTCCCGCGCTTCCAGTGGGCACCCACACGGGTGGCACGGGCGTCGGGGACGGTCTGCGCCATGGACAAGCAGGTCCTTCGCATTGCAGTCCCGTGCGATCTATGCGGCTCACTGGGTTGTTCCGCACGTAGGCAAATCCATTGAGGGTACCGGGTCGCCAAAGATCCCCAGGCCAAGGATCCCTCGTGACGAACCTCCCCGTCTCCGGCTGGTAGTACCTGGCCCGCAGGTAGAGAAGCTGCACCTCGGCGTCCCAGGCCTCCCCGGTGAACCGGTAGGGGTTGGACACCGTCCCACCCGCCAGCGGCACGCCGAAGGGATCGTAGGCGTAGCCGGTCGCTATCTGCCCTGTTGAATCAACTAGCTGCCGCACGCTCCCCAGACCGTCGTGCATGTAGTAGTGTCTTTCAGCCTGCTGCTGCGCGATGATGTCCAGCCCGTAGAGGCAGATGGCGTCGGTATCGCTGATCACCACTGGGAGCGTCGCCGCCAGGTCGAGGACGTATTGCGTGGTCGTTTCGTCCACCGTCTTGCTGATTCTGACCCCATCCCCATTGTAGGCGAACTGGGTTGTTATGGAACTATCGGTCACCTGTGTGAGCCTGTTGGCATGGTCGTAGGTGTAGCTGCGTACACCGTCCGACGCCAGGTTCCCGTTGTCATCCCAAGTGCACCCTCTTCTCACATGTCGCATTCGTGCGCGTCCTGTGCTGCGGCTTGCTAGGTCTGCCAGCAGATTGGGTCGACCATGTACGTAAGGGCCACATAGTACAACGTCCGGTAGCTTCGACGCCCATCCGCTATTGACTCCGCAGGAGCTCCGCTCGCCTCAGCATTTGAAGACACGGCTAGCATGAAGTGTCTTGTCCGAGAAGCCCATGTTGGATGGGAGAGGCTTTCCTCTTTCTGCCACCCCCGGGTCCGCAAGCTCTCTTGGTAGAACCCCACTATGTCATCGAAAGCGAGATCGGTTCCATACAGCCTGTAGGTGTAGGCAGCAATGCACCGGTCTTCGGAACCGAATGAGAATCCTGCAAACTCGTGCAGCAAAACCGCTGCTTCAGGGACCGGCAAGGTCTTGAGGGTATCTTCTACCGCCTTCTCGGGCCTCAGAGTGTAGACCACGCTACAGCCTACCAGGAGTAGGTTCAAGCTGGCCGACAGGATGAGGCTTAGCGCCGGAGGACGACGCACGCAGGATAGATTGCATCTCTTCTTGTCGCTCATCGCATTCGCTCCAAGTCAGATCTTGAGACATTGCTCTTCGGCAAGACGGCGCGTAGGGTTGTGGATGTCATGGTACGTCCTTTGGTTTCCACAAGCTCAGTGACCGGAGAGTCAAGGCGAGCGCTCCTACTCGCGCCTCAGCCTGTCCCGATACAGAGGTAGAAATGGAGCGATTTGCGGTCCATAGAACCCCGGGACTGCCTGGTCTTGATACTCTTCCACCGTCTCCCACGACCCGATACCGGCCCTAAACGCTCCGTAGATCATCTGCATGTCAGTGTCACTCAGGTCACCTGCGTGCGGGACCTTGCTGGGTCTTCCCGCGCTGCCTTTGCGGTAGTCCGCTAGATACCTCAGATACGCAGCGGTGTAGCGTATGTTGACAGGGTCAGAGAGCAGAAGACCCATTCGCGCGTAGGCGTCGGGTGCTGATTCGAGGACTCTCCAGTCGGGGTACTCTTGGCCAAAGTACTTCTCAACCATCTTCGCTGTGCCAATATGGAAGTTGGCCACCCCCGGGCCTGGCCCCCTGCCCCCAAGCAGTCCCCAATAGTGTTCATAGCCTGCCAAGACCCAGGTCGCTACCCTGCACACACCCATGTAGTCGTATGGGGCCACATCGGATTGCCCCAAGTAATGCCAAGCCAGTCCCGAGGCTAACAGGGCGTCCAGCACGGGATCGTGCCATTGCGTGTCATGTATGATCTCAGCAGCGATCGTTCCCGCCACCAACTCGACAGGTATGCCTAGGAGTCTAGCTTCTTGCTTCGAGAGTTCCCACTGCTCCTGCGAAAGCGGCTCGCGGGCTTGATGCACCCCCTTCAGCCCGAGCGGATCCGCGCCGTTCAGCCCGGTTCGATCGACTAATCTGACGGGGTTGTTGGCACCATACAAGTAGCGATTGAGTGTCCCGGGCTGGCGCATGTCGCCCGCCCACGGATCCTTCGTGATGAACCTCCCCGTAGCCGGCTGGTAGTACCTGGCCCGCAGGTAGAGCAACTCCACCTCGGCATCCCAGGCCTCGCCGGTGTAGCGATAGGGATTGGGCACGCTGCCCGCCGCCAGCGGCACGCCGAAGGGGTCGTAGGCGTCGTTGGTTGCTAGGTCCCCTGTGCTGTCTACAAGCTGCCGCACGCTTCCCAGGCCATCGTGCACATAGTAGTGTCTTTCAGCCTGCTGCTGGGCGATGATGTCGAGCCCGTAGAGGTAGATGGCGTCGGTGTCGCTGATGACCACGGGCAGCGTTGCCGCCAGGTCGAGGAGGTAGTGCGTGGTTGCACCGCCCACACTCTTGCTGGTTCTCACCCCATCGCCGGTGTAGGCGAACTGAGTTGTTAAGGTTCGATGGAATGCCCCTCGTGCATCCTTGCGGTCACGAGTGCCAACTTCACTCCATGTCTTTGGCTAGATAGAGCGCCATCCGCTCGTCGATGGCAACCAGAATCCGCTCCGTGTCCTCCAGTGTCATGTGAGACATGTTCGCTCCGAAGACAGAGATGTACTCGTCATATTGGGCCAAGGCCGTGCAGCTCAGAACCGCGCCATCGGCACCAAACGGCTCAACTTCGGCACACGCGAACTTGAACCGCTGAGCAACTGGACTTCGGTATGACCACTCCTGAGGTATTGCATACGGCGTCATCGTATATCGGTTGGAGAACTCCCGTCTCGAGAAGTCCACATAGTACGCGATAGCGACATCCAGTCCGCGTCCGTACCTGAAGACGTCGTGCTCCGCTCCGCCAATACCTTGCTCGAACCCTTCTGGGCAAAACCCTACATACAAGAACTCGATTTCGCCGCGTTCGCTCCCTATGTGCTCCGGTGGCGGCACCGGGCCAATGCACACGTCCCACTTCTCAGGAAAGACTGATGCATCTATCATCAGGTCGTACATATCCACCGGCTGGGTCCTGGTCCTGTTCGGCCTCACCGCAGTCAGCACGACGCAGGCACACACCAACAGCCCGCAACCCAACGCAGACGCTTTCTTGACCGTCATCTCACGGCCCTCCCCAGCATCTCATGGGTCCCTCTTGCCCTACCCACGGTTCAAGTTGCCTGGGGATCTCGTACTTGTCACCGGCTTCATCAACCGCCCTGATGATATAGCCGAGAGTGACATTGGTGTCATAGGCTTTCCAGTCCCTTGCGGTGCGGAGCGCCTGCCCGTAATGTTCGACCGCTGAAGGGACCCACAACTCGCCGGTCACGTCGAAGGAATGCTGTTGCGTACGGCATCCGGCAATCGTGCAGGACACGATCAACGAGGCGAGCAGTGCAACGGGAATCGCGGCTTTCTGTGGGGACCGCAGCGCGGCTGTGACGCAGCCCAGCATTGCAGAGATGTGGAAGCTCATCAACCGTGCATCCGCGAGTTGCATCTCGCATCCTCCTCGGAGCCGACAAAGAAGAACGGCTCATCGTCACGGAGCGTGAGATGAGCCTGGTACCGCAGTGTAGAGATGAAGTCCGCTCTGCTCGCGCTCGGTCAGCGCCCTGCGGACAGTGAGCGCCAGGGCGCCCTTCACTGTCCGCTGTCACCTACACTATGCCACAAAACGGAGACGAAGTCAAGGTCCGTTCTGGTGAGCGGTATGAGCTGCGCCAGCGATGCTGTCCAGTAGCCATTCCTTCTAGGTAGAAGCGTCCGTCGCAGCGTGCTCCGCTGAGGACGGAATACACGGCAAGGGTGGGAGCGATCACCATTTGAGACGCGCGGCCGGCACTACCTCGCCAACAAAGAGATGTCGTAACTGGTGTCTGGCCCTGTGGAAGTCCCCAGCCAATCCTCAACCATGACGTAGAATGTGCCGTCGTGAAGAGCGGTCCATTCCAGGCGCGACGCCCACGTCTCGGCACCTCCATCGTCGTCAGAAGCCAGCTCCTCTCCGTCCTGGTCGTAGAGGTAGACAACCGTGTCCGCACCGGCTCCCAGGTTAGAGGTCTCGACAATGTACGTGGTGCCAGCCTGAGCTTCGAAGTACACCCAATCTTGGTCCCCACCCCGGTGCCGATTGTGGGTTTGAGTCTCCCCTACTCCTATCGGCCTGGCTTGAGCCCGGGAGTCATCCGGTTCGTATTCATCTACCTCGAAATCCTCACCCAACCTCAGAGTGACGTCGTAGTTGGTGCCCGGGCCTTTGTTCATGTCGCTGAAGCTGCTGATCATGACGTAGAGGCGCCCGGACTCCGTGGGCGCCCACCACAGGCGCGAGGCCAGGAAATCTTCGCCTCCGTCGTCGTCCGAGGCTAGCTCGTTCCCCTGTTCGTCGTAGAGGTGGATCACTGTGTCCATCTCACCCCCCAGATTGGAGGTCTCGACGACGTACACGGTGCCTTCCTGAACCTCAAAATGCATCCAGTCGTGATCCCCCTCCACGTGCAAGTTGTGGGTCTGGCGCTCGCCGACGCCGATGGGACTCGCCTCGGCCAAGGAGTTATCTGGTTCCCACTCATCGAGAGCGAACGGCACCTCCGGAGTGCCGGTTGCTCGGTGGGGCGGAGTGGTCAAGGGGATAACCCTGGTGTTGGTGGGCGTGGGCGGTTCCGGCTTCGGAGTTGGGGGCGCGGAGGTCGGGATCTTGGCCACCGACGGTGTCAACCACGCGTCCTCCGCGACGGTGGCGATGGAGGGTGGTGTCGGCAGCTCAAAGGGTTGGACGAATAACGATGTGAGAGTGGGGGAGGTCTCGACCAGGTAGTTCGCCGTCAGGCCTCCGAGGCAGCAGAAGACTGTCACCACCGCTAGCGCCAACACTACTACGAGGATCAACTGCTTTCTCGACATCTCGCCCTCCTAGAAGTCCCCGCGCTCTGCATTGGGGGGTCCCTCGCCCGCGCACCTCCGTCTGCGATTCTAGCACGGTGTGGGTTGGGTCTGCAATCTCACACCGTCCAGATTGTGGCCAACCACGAAACCTCAGCTAAGTCCGACCCCACCAGAGGCGTCTTGCGAGTGGAGTAGCGTGGAAATTCGGGACCTCAGTGTCCCATCCTGCATCCTCTGTGATGTGATCCCCAGCCCTGCATCTCAAGCCCTTCGGTATCCTTGGCCCCGAAAGCCTCCAGGGACCCCGCACAGGCTCTGGAATCACGCCCTCCTGCTCCCTCCAAGGCCCCGACACGCGTTGTGAATCAACGGTGTGTTCTTCCACACTTCGGACCCTGAGGTATTGACTTTGGGCCGCGCTTTCCCCTATAATTAGTGTGGAGCATATGGCAAACGGGAGGCCAATGTATGTTTTTCCCATTCTATTTTGACATCAGGTACTTGCTCTTCTCACTGCCGGCCTTGTTGCTGGCTTTGTTCGCTCAGTGGAGGGTGCAGTCGACCTACAGGAAGTACTCGCGCATTCGAAACATGAGAAGCATCACTGGCGTCGAGGCGGCACGGGTGCTCTTGAGAGCCAACGGACTCACCCACGTGGAGGTGCAGCCAGCCCGGGGCGTGATGAGCGATCATTACGATCCCAGAAAGAAGGTGCTTCGGCTTTCCAAAGGCGTGGCTCAGAACGCATCCGTCGCGTCATTGGGCATTGCGGCCCACGAGGTCGGCCACGCCGTTCAGGACCAGGTGGACTATACGCTCTTGCGGGTGCGGTCCGGTCTGGCACCAGTGGTCAACCTCGGCACGTGGATGGGCATGATCCTGTTCTTCGCGGGGGTGCTGATTCAGTTGTCAGGGTTGGTATGGTTGGGGATCATCTTCTTTTCGGGAAGCGTGGTCTTCGCCTTCGTGACACTGCCCGTGGAGCGAGATGCCAGCCGTCGTGCCCTCCAGATGTTGAAGGCTGAGGGACTGGTGGGCACGACTGATGTGCAGGGTGTGCAAGCGGTTCTCTCGGCGGCATCTTTGACGTACGTCGCAGCCATGGCGCAGGCTCTGTCCCAACTGCTCTACTTCGTGTTACTGGCCAGGGGCATGGGCAGGAGAGACTAGTTTGAATCCTCACAAGAGACGCGCTGAGAAGGATGGCAGCAGCAACGGAAAGCTCGCCCTCTTGGACCTGACTTATCCAGAGATACAAGAACTCCTCCTGGCGCTGGGCGAACCAGGTTATCGGGCCGACCAGATCTACGAGTGGATCTACTCCTCTCTCGTCTCCGATTTCGCAGGAATGCGCAACCTTCCCCAACACCTGCGCGACCATCTGGAAGAGACCACCGCACTGTGTAGGCTGATACCGCTCCAAGAGACGCGTTCTCCCAGAGGGCTAACGCGGAAGGTCTTATTTGCCCTCTCCGACGCCGAGACCATCGAAAGCGTGTTGATGCTATACGACAAGCGAAATACCGTGTGCCTATCCACACAGGTGGGATGCCCTTTGGGATGTCCCTTCTGCGCCACCGGACAAAGCGGCTTCACGCGCAATCTCACTGCGGGCGAGATCATCGAGCAAGTGCTGTACTTCGCCAGGGAGTTGAGGCCAGAAGGCGGCAGAGTGACCAACGTGGTGTTCATGGGCATGGGCGAACCGCTGCTGAACTATGACGCCACGTGGCAGGCGATAGAGACCCTTACCGACCCACGGGGCTACAACATGGGAGCACGCCGCATCACCATCTCCACGGTGGGCATAGTGCCAGGCATCCAGCGCTTGAGCCGCGAGAATCTCCAAGTTCGTCTGGCCGTCTCTCTGCATGCTCCAGACGACAATCTGAGAAGGACCTTGGGGCCGACCGCCCGGCGCTCTCCACTGAAGGAGTTGCTAGCGGTGTGTCGGAGCTATGTCAGGCGCACGGGACGTCGAGTGACCTTTGAGTACCCCCTCATTCAGGGAATCAACGACTCTCCACGACATGCCGTCCAGCTTGCACGGCTGCTTGAGGGGTTGCTCTGTCACGTGAACCTCATAGCCCTCAACCCCACGCCAGAGTCGCCCTGGCACGCCAGCTCCAAGGAACGAGTTAGCAGATTCCACGGAGAATTGGGGCGTCTGGGTATCAACAGTACTGTCAGGTTGGCGAGAGGCATGGAGTTAGAGGCAGGCTGCGGTCAACTGCGCTCGAGATGGCATAGTGCGGAAGAGGCGAAAGATTGCGTTTTGGCCTGAATCGATGTATCATGAGATCTTTGGGGATTGGACCGCGCACGACCGCGACAAGTTACTTGCAAGCTGCGTTGAGGCGCTTGGAGTCTTCGGTGGAGGAGACTCTGGTAACTGAACTGTTGCCCTGGTGTTATGAAGTGAAGGAGGCTGCAAGCCAAAGCCAGTCCCAGCAGAAGGGACTGGCTCACAACGCGTGCCTCGGATTGATGGAGTTATGACTACGAGAGATTGGAGGCCGGCTTCTTTTGCAGAGTGCGCAGACACCTCGTACATACGCGAAGCTGACGCCTTCTCTCGCCGTCGTCTATCGTCCGCTTGTGGAGATTCAGTTGCCAGTTGCGCTTCGTACGGTTGTGAGCATGACTGACGCTATGACCGAACTGAGGACCTCTGCCGCAAATGTCGCACGTTCTTGCCATTACATTATCCCTCTATGCAGTGTTAGCAACAAACCCAAGCATACCACATCTCGGGAGCTTAGTCAAACGGGCAGTAGCCTGACCCCGATCCATGGTGGCCCCAATCCAGCTATCTGACGCATTGAGGTGGAGAGCAATGACAGAGGAACGACGACCGGGAAGGATCGAGATCTCACCGACGGCCATTGCCAGCATCGCCAGTCAAGCAGTACTGGAGTGCTACGGCGTCGTGGGGATGGCTTCACACACTCTGCGCAACGGATTGGCTGAACTTCTCCGTCCCACAGAGAGCCCTAGAAAGGGCGTGGAAGTGGGCTTCGCGGAAGATCAGATAACCATCGACCTTTATGTGATCATGGAGTATGGCGTGAGGGTTTCCGAAGTCGCCCAGAACATCATGGCCAGCGTCAAGTTCAGTGTGGAGAAAGCGCTGGGCATACCAGTGGCGGAAGTGAACGTACACGTTCAAGGTTTAAGGATGAGTGACCATGCTCAGTGACGAGCGATGGCCAGTCAACTTGGAGGTTCGAAAGATTGCCTGAAGACAGGATTGAAGATCGGGCGACAGAGCCCAGCCCTGGCAGAGGGTGCACGGGTCGAGAACTGAAAGGCTTTCTGGAGGCGGGCACAGCCTGGCTCGAGGCGCACTCCGCCAGCATCAACGCTCTCAACGTGTTCCCTGTGCCCGATGGCGACACCGGCACCAACATGGTCCTCACCATGCACGCTGCCCTTGAGGAGATCAAGGCGGCACCGGATGACTCCGCTGCCGCAGTGGCCCATGCAACCGCACACGGGGCGTTGATGGGCGCGCGAGGGAACTCAGGAGTGATCCTGTCTCAGCTATTCCGAGGTTTGGCTAGTGGTCTGGACGGCAAAGCGCAGTTCGATGGTGCAGATTTCGCGGCTGCGTTGAACGAGGCATCCATTACTGCGTACAAGGGCGTCATCAAACCGGTGGAAGGGACCATACTCACTGTCGGTCGAGAGGCTGCCGAAGCGGCTCAAGCCGTGGTAGACGAAGGGCAGGTTGATTTCCTTCCTGTGCTGGAACGGGTCGTGGCCGCTGCCAAGGACTCGGTAGCCAGAACACCTCTTCTGCTGGACGTCCTTCGCGACGCCGGAGTAGTTGACGCGGGGGGGCAAGGCCTCTTCATCATCCTGGAAGGGGGCCTGAAACACATGAGAGGTGAGCCGGTAGAGGCACTGGAGGCCGTTGAGGAGATGGCGCTTCCGGTGGAGGGCGTCACCAGCGAAGTGGAGAAGGAGTGGGGCTACTGCACTGAGTTCATGATCAAAGGACAAGACCTGAATCTGGAAGAGGTCAAAGAGCGCATGATAGCCTGGGGCGATTCAGTTCTCGTCGTCGGGGATGAACACACGATCAAGGTGCACGTGCACACTTTCAGACCCGGGGAGGTCATAGGCTATGCCTCCAGCAAGGGCACCCTGCACGACATCAAGATAGACAATATGCAGGATCAGCACCGCGAGTACCTGGTCATGGCAGAGGAGGCGACGCCTGTGCCCAGTGCGGAGGAGATGAGCGGCATCGCCACCGTGGTCGTTGCGTCGGGCGCAGGGCTGCGACGGGTATTCGAGAGCCTGGGAGTCGGTACTATCGTGCCTGGCGGCCAGACCATGAACCCCAGCACTCAAGAACTGCTCCAGGCCATCGAGAAAGCGGCATCAAGAGATGTGATAGTGCTTCCCAACAACGGCAACGTTCTCCTGGCCGCTCAGAAGGCCAGGGAGCTATCGCAAAAGAATGTCGTTGTCGTGCCTAGCGAGACCATCCCCCAGGGTATCAGTGCACTTCTGTCC
This sequence comes from Chloroflexota bacterium, assembly GCA_030613785.1. Lineage (GTDB taxonomy): Bacteria > Chloroflexota > Anaerolineae > UBA7937 > B3-Chlor > JAUWLF01. Next base: position 38,911 of record JAUWLF010000014.1, read on the forward strand.
CTCAACTACCAGGCAGGCTTGGAGAAGAACGCACAGGCCATGGAGAAGGCAGCACAGAGTGTGCAGACGGCCGAGGTTACTCGGGCCATCCGCTCGGTGAAAATCAATGGCTTGGAGGTGGAAGAGGGAGAAATCATCGGCCTTCTGAATGGAGACCTCACAGCCTCGGGCAAGACTATCGAAGAAGTAGTGTCCCAGATCCTGGAGCACATGGATGCTGCGCAATACGAGATCATCACTGTGTACTACGGAGAGGATGCCACACAGTCTCAGGCGGAAGATCTGGTCAGACACATGAAAGAGAAGTACTCAGAGCAAGAGTGGGAGATCATCGACGGGGGACAGCCCCACTACTGGTATATCATATCTGCGGAATAGGAAGTCCCTCCCTCTCTGGGCCGACGAATCCAGTTGATCAAGAAACTAGGTTTGCTGCATGAGTAACGTCAGAATAGTCACCGATAGCACAGCGGAGTTGTCTCCGGAAACCGTTCAGAGACTGGGAATCACCGTCATCCCTCTGAATATCCACGTCGGGGGAGAGATCTTCAAGGATGGAATAGACATCGATCCAGAACAGCTCTACGCAAGACTGGAGACCACCGACTCTCTTCCTTATACGACAGCGTCTCCCCTCCACCTCTTCGAGGACATCTACCGGACCCTGGGCAATGGGAGTAGCGACATCGTATCCATTCACGCCTCCGCAAAGTTGAGCCCCACCGTGGAGCTGGCCCAGGTGGCTGCCAGTTCTCTCCTCGGGCAGCGCCGAGTAGCCGTCGTGGATTCCCTCACCACATCCCTGGCGCTGAGGATCCTCGTCATCGCCGCCAGTGAGGCATCGAGGCAAGGAACTCGCCTGGACGAAGTGGTCAGACTTGTAAGAGCCATGATACCCCACGTGTATCTCGTCTTCTTCGTCGAGACCTTGGAGTATTTGGAGAGAGGACAACGTATCGACAAGGCCGAGGCCCTCTTGGGAACCATGCTGAGTATCAAGCCATTGCTCATCGTCGAGGACGGAGAGATACTGCCCTTAGAGAAAGTCAGGACTAGAAGCAGCGGCCTGGACAAACTCTATGAGTTCATCACGGAGTTCCCTCACGTCGAGGAGTTGGCCATTCTCGAGGGCGCCGGTGCGGTGACCCCTGTTGAACTGATGGAAAGACTGCGGCAGGCGTTCCCACGCAGGGAGATAGACATCGTCACCTACGGCCCTGCGTTGGTCACTCACCTGGGACCGGGAGCTGTCGGCGTCTTTGTCTATGAGGGGCTGTGATCGCCGCTCTGGGAAACTGCAATGAACGCCACATCACCTGTTCTTGAAAAGCTGCAAAACGTCCTGGCTCTGGAAAAGGACCTAGGATACACAGACAGAGCTGTGATCGGCGGACTCGCGAAGTTCTCCACCTTCTGGCACAAGGAAGCCAGGGCATCAACGGACGACACTTCCCTGATCCAACTCGTAGAGGAAACCGTTGGTCTTCTAGAAGAATACGCCAGCGGCGATGTTGAAGAGCGCCGCGAGATCGTGGAAGCGATACAGCGTCGATGGGCTAGCGCGGATGGGCACGTGATGTCTCCGAAGACGCGACCAGTCCAGGAGGAGCCACGTGCCCAAGCATCCACAACTCCTCCGTCCGAAGCGAGAACGAACTTGGATTCCCCGGTGACTGAATTGCACGGCATCAGTGCTGCCTACGCGAAGCGCCTGGAGCGTCTGGGCGTCGCCACGATTCGCGACCTGCTCTACCTCTTCCCCCACCGCTACGATGACTTCAGCTCGCTGAAGACCATAAACCAGCTCATGTACGGGGAAGAGGTGACCATCATGGGCACTGTAACAGAGACCAAAGAGCGCACGGGCAAACGTGGTCAATCCATCGTGACCACCACCTTGTCGGACGGTACAGGGGCGGTGCAGGCCACCTGGTTCAATCAACCCTATCTGGTCAAGCGGCTCACACCCGGAAAGCAGTTGGTCATCAGCGGCAAGGTTGACCAATACCTGGGCCGGATTACCTTCTCTTCGCCCACGTGGGAGCCCCTCGACAAAGAGTTGATTCATACCGGGCGATTGGTCCCTGTGTACCCCCTCACCAAAGGCGTTTCCGCGCGGTGGCTGCGCCGCCTCATGAAGCGAACTACTGACTACTGGTCCCTGCGCCTACCGGATCACCTCCCTCTGGCCCTGCGGGAGCAGAGGAACCTCCCAAATCTGGAATCGGCCATACGACAGACACACTTCCCAGAGGATTGGGAAAGGCTTGAGCAGGCTCGCCGCCGTCTGGCCTTCGACGAACTGCTGATGATTCAGCTGGGGGTCTTGAGGCAGAGGCATGAATGGCGCAAGGCATCGGGACAGCCTGTGCAGATTGATCCATCTCTGCTGCGGACCTTCCTGGAATCCTTACCTTTCGACCTGACTTCAGCTCAGGAAAAAGCCCTGTCTGAGATCCTCGGCGATCTACAGAAACCCAAACCGATGAGCCGTCTCCTCCAGGGTGATGTGGGTTCGGGCAAAACGGTCGTAGCGGCGGCAGCGCTACTAATGACTGTTGCCAGCGATATGCAGGCGGTCTTGATGGCACCCACCGAGATCCTGGCCGAGCAGCACTACGCCAGCCTGAGCAAGATGTGGAGTGAGCTGTGGCTCCCCGGCCTGACCAAACTGACCTCTTGCCTCCGACTGCTCACAGGCAGCCTCAAGCCATCAGACAAGGAAAGTATCTACACAGAGATCGCATCCGGGAAAGCCAGGATCATCATCGGTACCCACGCCTTGATCCAGGAGGCTCTGGACTTCAAGAACCTCGGATTGGCAGTCATAGACGAGCAGCACCGGTTCGGTGTGGCCCAGCGAGCGTCGCTGCGCCAGAAGGGCCACAACCCCCACGTGCTGGTGATGAGTGCCACGCCGATCCCTCGGACCCTCGCCTTGACCATCTACGGTGACCTCGACATATCGACTATCGATGAGCTCCCTCCTGGACGCAGAGAGATCATCACGCGATGGATGAGACCGCGCGAGAGGGAGCGAGCCTACAACTTCCTCCGCAGCCGCGTGCTGGAGTCCGAACAGGCTTTCGTCATTTGCCCTCTGATCGAGGAGTCGGAGAAAATCGAAGCCAAGGCCGCTGTGGAAGAACACCGCAGACTGCAGGAAGACGTGTTTCCTGACCTGCATCTGGGCCTGCTGCACGGTCGGATGACCGCGGATGAGAAAGAGGCTGCGATGAGGCAGTTCTACAGAGGTGAGATGAACATTCTGGTGTCAACGCCGGTCGTAGAGGTGGGTATTGATGTGCCCAACGCTACAGTCATGCTCATCGAAGGAGCAGACCGCTTTGGGTTGGGCCAACTGCATCAGTTTCGAGGGCGCGTAGGCAGGGGAGAGCAACAGTCATACTGCCTTCTGCTGGCCGATTCTCCGAGCGACACGGGACAGCAAAGGCTGAAGATAATTGAGAGCACTCAAGACGGGTTCAAGTTGGCTGACGAGGACCTGAAGATGCGAGGCCCAGGCGAGTTCTTTGGCACCCGCCAGAGTGGGCTGCCCGACCTCAAGGTAGCCCGGCTAGGTGATGTGAAGGTGCTTGAAGAAGCGCGCGAGGTCGCCAAGCGAATCTTTGAGGAAGACCCTGACTTGGAACTGCCTCAGCACCGACTATTGGCTCGCCGCGTTCGGGAGTTCTGGCACAGAGGAAGGGGCGATCTGAGTTGAGCTCTCTCCGGTTTCCCACCTGTTGTGGATTATGTTATAATAGCAAGAGTGTGAACTGTCAGCGACTATCGTGGAGGTACCATCTGAATGAGCACCGCCGTCTTTCCTGGCACATTTGACCCCATCACCAACGGGCACATTGACATCGCCCAAAGGGCCGCTGCCCTCTTCGATCACTTGGTGGTCGCCGTCTACGCCCATCCCATCAAGACACTGCTATTCACACCTGATGAACGGCTGAAGCTCGCTCAAGAGGTCTTCAAAGATTGGCCCAACGTCACCGTGGAGACCTACGATGGGCTAACAGTGGACATGGCGCGCAAGAAAGGGGCCAAGGCGATAATACGAGGTTTGAGGGTGGTGGGGGACTTCGAGTTCGAGTTCCAGATGGCATTGATGAACCGAACACTGGCACCAGAGGTGGAGTCAGTCTGTCTGCTGACAACCAAGGAGTACTACTTTCTTAGCTCCAGCATCGTAAAAGAGGTGGCGAAGCTGAACGGTAACATCAGCGAGTTGGTGCCGCCTCACGTTGTCACCGCGCTGGACGAGAAGATCAGAGAGCTTGGCGAAGAGGCTGAGGATCGGATCAAGATCATCACTATGCGAGACTGACAAGGCAGCTAGACATAGCTAGCTTTCGAAGGCAGGTTTTTCACCAGTCTGTGGCTCAGACGGGCAGGATGAGGGGGTGGTCAAGATAGATATCTCATTCCTGATAGACCGACTGGAAACCCTTATGAATACGAGCAGGCGAGTTCCGCTAACGTCCGGTGCCATGGTGAATCGGAACGAGTGCCTGGAGATCATTGACCAGATGCGCATCACCATCCCCCAGCAGATAGAGCAGGCCAGGCGCATAGAGGAGGATGTTGACAGAGTGCTGGCTTTGGCGCACGAAGAGGCCAAGAGAGTGGTCGATCAAGCGCATGTGGAAGCAGAACGAGTGCTCGATGAACGCGGTCTCTTGGAGGAGGCTGAGAAGCGGTCGGCGAGCATGTTTGATGAGGGTCTTCGCCAAGCGGAGGAGACGATCAGGGGTGCCGACGAGTACGCCATCAGCGTACTGGGAGATTTGGAAGACCAGCTGATCGCCGTTCAAACGACTATCAGAAACGGCCTTGACATGCTTCAGCAGGAATCAAGGAGAAGAAGCGAGTCTATGGAATCAGAGCGCGAGCGCTTGGCCGACGGAGCTGGTGTCCAAGGCTCGTCGGAGGAATCCCCGAGCCTCTGACTCAGGGCCCGCGTCCTGCGAGCACGAGGATCAACATGCGAGATAGGAATCCCAGGTTGAACATCAACGTCGCTCAACTCCTCAAGGAACCGACCGGCGCCGTGCGATGGCATGACCTGTCGGAGGAGATCAGAGGGATAGACCATGAATTGAGGATTCTGGCCCCTCTGACAGGCACTGTAAAGATGATTCGAACCGCAGACGGCATATTCATCACCGGTAGGTTGCACACGGTCTTGCAACTAGAGTGCAGTCGCTGTCTAGAACCTCTCGTCGAACCCCTTCACTTGGAGATAGAGGCAGAGTTTCACCCCAGCGTGAACATACAGACCGGAGCGAAACTACCGTTGGTGGAGCCCGCCGACAGAGCCACGACCATTGACGCACAGCATATCCTGGACCTGATGGAGATAGTCCGGCAGGCAATCTTCCTGGCCTCGCCCATGCATCCCTTGTGCAGAGAAGATTGTGCTGGCCTGTGTCCCCAGTGTGGTCAATATCTGAATGAGGGACAGTGCAACTGTGTGGCCGATGTGGTGGACCCGCGGCTGGAGACCTTGAAGCAACTGCTATGAGCCTGAACTTGCAGCCTAGAGCAGTAGTCGGAACGAAGCGAAAGGATTAGTGCATATACTATGGGTGCTGTACCGAAGACGAGAATCTCGAAAGCCCGGCGGGGCAACCGTCGTGCTCATCAGGCCTTGAGGCCATCTCATCTGGTGCTTTGTCCTCAGTGCCATGAGCCTCGGCTCCCTCATCACATGTGTCCGCTCTGTGGACACTACAAGGGTGTCGAAGTCATCAGGCCAAGAGCGAAAGGGGAGTGAGGCCACCCCTCGCCTGCGTGACCGCTCTTGTGGCATGCCCGGTGCGCCCGGTCCGATCTCGGGGACGATAGCATGCTTTGCAGCCAGGTAGAGGGAGCTGGATAACATCTATGTCTAGCAAGTTGGCCTTGATCTTCCCCGGCCAAGGCTCTCAATACCTGGGCATGGGCCGTGACCTCTATGAGCGCTACCCTCGGGCGAAATCCCTGTTCGACCAAGCTGATCGGATCCTGGGAATCGAGCTGTCGCTGCTATGCTTCGAGGGTCCGGAGCAAGAGCTACACGACACCATCAACACGCAGCCCGCCATTCTAACCACGAGCCTGGCCGCGCTCCAGTCGCTCAAATCAGTGCACGACTTGGGAGAGATAACCTTTGCGGCTGGACACAGCCTGGGGGAATACACTGCCCTCGTTGCCGCCGGCCGCCTCTCTTTCCCCGATGCGCTCCGCTTGGTCCGAGAACGTGGTCGCCTGATGAAGGAAGCAGGAAAGCGGCGTCCTGGGGGGATGGCCGCTGTCTTGGGTTTGGCAGCGAAGTTAGTGAACGAAGCCTGTCAGCAAGCCTCCGAGGAGACCCAGACGATCATTCAGGTCGCCAATTACAACTCGCCAAGCCAAATCGTGATCTCGGGCGAGCATCGGGGGTTGGAAAGAGCGATGGAGCTCGTCCGCGACATCGGCGCTCGCCGAGTGGTTCGTCTTGCAGTCAGCATCTCCAGCCACTGTCCGCTGATGGAGTCGGCAGCGCACGGACTTCGCCGAAGCCTCGCGAATGTAGTTGTAGGAGAAGGCAGCGTATCAGTGATCGGCAATGTGACTGCCAAGCCCCTGCGAACGGCTCAAGGTGTTCGAGCAGAGATTCTCAAACAGCTCGTCTCTCCGGTCCAGTGGGCGGATTCCGTGCGCTACATGCTCGATCACGGAGTGACAGCCTTCGCGGAGATAGGACCCAAGGACGTGCTGGCAAGACTCATTAGGCGCATTGACCGCGCGGCAGGGACGACCAGCGTGGGCGATGTGGCGGGGATAGAGGCATGGCACGAAGGAGCTAGCACATGATAGACCTGACTGGCAGAGTTGCTGTTGTCACCGGAAGCTCACGGGGGATAGGACGTGCCGTCGCCCTCAAGCTGGCTGGCGTGGGAGCCAAGGTGGTGGTGAACTACTACCACAGCGAAGATGCAGCAGATGGGGTAGTGAAGAAGATCAGAACTGAGGGCGGCGAAGCAATAGCCGTCCACGCAGATGTTAAGGAGGCGGACCAGGCCAAAGAACTCATCGACTCAGCTTTGGACGCTTATGCCCGCCTGGACATTCTGGTGAACAATGTGGGAATCACGCGCGACACCCTGCTCATGCGCATGAAGGAGGACGACTGGGACATCGTCATAGACACAAATCTGAAGGGAACCTTCAACTGTACCAAAGTCGCGCAGCGTCCCATGATCAGGCAGCGATATGGCCGTATCATCAACATCACCTCGGTCTCAGGCATCGCAGGCCAGGCAGGACAGGCCAACTACTCGGCCTCCAAAGCAGGCATCATCGGCTTCACCAAAGCGGTGGCCAGAGAACTGGGTGTGCGCAACATCACTGTCAATGCCGTAGCCCCTGGATACGTCCCCACTGATCAGACCGCCGATCTGCCTCAAGACCTCATTGATCACATACTGGAGTTGACACCTCTGAAGAGACCTGGGACAGCGGAAGAGATAGCCAACGCTGTGGCCTTCCTGGCCTCCGAAGAGGCGAGCTATGTTAGCGGGCAGGTCCTGGCCGTTGACGGTGGGATGATGGCTATGATGTTATGAGCACAGGAGTCCGAACATGGAGGAGAAGCCAGGCAAAGTCATTATCGCCCCGCAAGTTCTGCTCACCATTGCCCGGTTGACCGCTCTTGGCACACCGGGAGTAGCGTCTCTGAGCCACAGCCTTGCAGGCAACGTTAGCCGCTTCCTGCGGCGACAGCGCTTGGATGAAGGCATCAGGCTAAGGATCGAGGATGATGTGGTGTACGTGGATCTGTACATCATCGTTGAACCCAACGTGAATCTACTGGGACTCGGTCGCCAGGTCCAGCGTGAGACCGCCCGCGCCATTGACGAGATGCTGGGTATGCATGTGGGGGAGGTCAACGTCCATATCGAGGATGTGGTGCTCCCTTCCTTGGACAACCTGTCAGAGGAGGAGATTGGATAGTGAAAGCCCGGCGCCGTGCCAGAGCTACGGCGCTGCAAGCCCTCTACGAAGTCGATCTGGCGGCTCATGACCCTTCCGTAGTACTACGGCAACGCCTAGTAGACTGTGATCTGGGGGAGAACAGCGCCGAATTCGTACGGCACCTGGTTCAAGGAGTCCTGGCCAACCTGCCACAGCTCGATCCCATCATAGAGGAAATAGCGCCTGAGTGGCCCATTAGTCAGATGTCACCCGTTGACAAGAATATCTTGCGCATCGCCATTTTCGAGATGACCCTTGACCCCGATATTCCCATCAAGGTGGCCATCAACGAAGCAGTGGAACTGGCTAAGCTCTTCGGCAGTGACAGTTCGCGGCGGTTCGTCAACGGTGCTCTTGGCACCCTCGCCGGTCAGCGAACACTCAAGGAGCGGCATAGCGAGAGCAAATGAACTTCGCAGGAATAGGTCCGGCTGAGATACTGCTCGTCTTGATCGTCGCTCTCTTGGTGTTCGGACCGTCCAAACTCCCAGAGATAGCGAAGGATCTGGGCAAGACAATGGGCAAGGCGAGAAAGGCCCTGGAGGACATCCAGAAGGCAACTGATATCTCAGTCCTGGAACCACCTACCTCACCCCAAAAAGAAGCCGAATTGCAGGCCTCCGCCCAACGTGTAGTAGGGCACACGGCCAAGAAAGATACCGACGGCGACGAGCAAGCCCCTAGTGATGATAAATAAGGAAGAGCAGACCGAGGTCAAAGCCGAGTGTCACAGATAGTCTGGATAGCCCTGCTCCTTTTCGTCGCTCTAATCGTCCTTGGACCGGAGAAGCTTCCTGAGGGTGCGGAAGCTTTGTGGCTCACTCTCATGAACGTGCGAAGAACGCAACAGAATCTCGAGGCCCTGGATCTAGAGACTGCCAGGGCCAGTTGGCGTCGGGAGAAGAGCCCGATCTATGGGCTGATCCAATTCCTATACGCCGTTACGGTACATCTCAAGGAGCTGAGGCACCGGACGATCAAGGCAGGTTTGGCCCTGGTCGCGGCCACGGCAGTGAGCGTGCTGTTCACCAGTACAATCATGGAGCTTCTCATCCGGCCAGCGGGAGGCCTCAAGCCCATCTTCCTAAAGCCCACGGAGCTGTTCTTCACCTATTTCAAGGTGGCCTTGGTGGGCGGGCTTTGTCTGGCCTTGCCCTACATCATATTCCAGGTCCTCGCCTTCATAGCCCCCGCGATGGAAAACCCAAAGGAGAAATCGCGATTCAGGATGCTGGTGTTCTTTGGTGCCATCCCCGGTACCCTCTTCTTTCTAGTCGGGATGGCCTTTTGCTACTTGGTGATGCTCCCCTTTGCCCTGCGATATCTGAGCACTTTCGGTAGCGACATCGCAGATCCCGCATGGACCATAGCTGCATACATCACCTTCGTGCTCACTTTCCTTGTCGGGGTGGGACTGGTCTTCGAAACTCCTCTCGTGATGTTCGTGGCCACGAAACTTGGGCTCATCAGTACGCGCCAGTACCTATCCTACTGGAGGCATGCCGTGGTCCTGATATTCGTGGTGGCCGCAGTGGTCACACCCACCCCCGACCCTTTGAACATGGCATTGGTGGCAGCACCGCTGCTATTGCTATACGGCCTGGGCATCGTGCTGTCGAGGTTCGCATGAGGAGAGGTCCGGTCGGACACGGATAATGATCAGATACATTTCGCCCCAGACACCAACGAGGGTGGATAATGCCTCAGAATAGAGTAATCATCATGGGAGCAGCAGGTCGCGACTTCCACAACTTCAACGTCTGTTTCCGCGACAACCGTGCCTACGAGGTTGTCGCTTTCACTGCTACCCAGATCCTTGACATCGCACACAGAATCTATCCTCCGCAGCTAGCCGGCAAATCATATCCTGACGGCATCCCCATCTATCCGGAAGCAGACCTGACCAGGCTTGTGAAGGAACTGGATGTGAATCACGTTGTCTTCGCCTACAGCGATGTGTCTCACGGATATGTGATGCACAAAGCGTCAGAGGTCATGGCCGCGGGAGCCGATTTCAGGCTGCTGGGGCCGCAGGCCACCATGCTGGAGCCCAAAGTCCCCGTCATTAGCGTCTGTGCCGTACGTACGGGGGCAGGCAAGAGTCAGACTACTCGCCGAGTCTTCGATCTCCTGCGAGAGATGGACAAGAGAGTGGTGGTAGTTCGCCACCCCATGCCCTACGGCACGCTGGCCGATCAGATCTGCCAGCGTTTCTCTTCCTACGAGGACCTCAATCGCTACCACACCACAATCGAGGAGCGCGAGGAATACGAGCCCCACATTGCCAGAGGAGGCGTTGTGTACGCTGGAGTCGACTACGAGTTGATCCTCCAGTGCGCACAGGAGGAAGCAGAGATCATATTGTGGGACGGCGGGAATAACGACCTTCCCTTCTACAAGCCCACGCTGCACATCGTCGTGGTGGATCCCCACCGACCTGGTCACGAACTAACTTACTACCCTGGAGAAACCAACCTGCGCATGGCTGATGTAGTAGTCATCAACAAGATAGACACTGCCGATTTCCAGGATGTCATTGCCGTCCGTCGCAATGTGCGTGCTGTCAACCCTCAAGCTGTGACCATCGAAGCAGCCTCACCCATCTTTGTCGACGATCCGGATGAGATCCGGGGCAAACGTGTCCTCGTGGTAGAAGATGGCCCCACACTGACTCATGGGGAAATGAGTTATGGTGCAGGGATGGTGGCCGCCGAGAGGCTAGGTGCAGCGGAGATAGTCGACCCACGACCGTACGCTGTTGGTTCCATCGCTGATGCGTTCTCTAAATACGAGACCACCGGTCCAGTGCTACCGGCGATGGGCTACAATGAGGAACAGACTAGGGAATTGGAGCAGACCATAGACGCAACACCTTGCGACGTGGTCATCGTTGCTACTCCCATCGATCTGAGTCAGGTGATAGCGATCAACAAGCCCTTCCAGAGGGTCCGGTACGAACTACAGGAGATCGGAGAGCCGACGCTGGCTGACGTTCTACACGATAGATTCAAGTAACCATCAAACGCATCGCATGATTCACAACAGCACGTTTGAGGATCTCACTCTGACCATGATATCGGACACTCTGGGCTCAGCCGTCACATGGAGAGCGACATCGCCCAGTTCAATGCAGGCATCAGGAGTAGAACCAGGTTGGGGAGGATCGTGAAATGAGGGAGGTAGCCATCGTTGGTGTAGGGCATTCCGGCTTCCGATCCATAACGCCGGACATGTCGTACAAGGAACTCATGTACGAAGCGGCAGCCAAAGCCTACAAGGATGCTGGCGTCGATCCACGGAGGGATGTGGAGAGCTTTGTGACCGTGGCCGAGGACTTCAACGAGGGGACAAGCATCTTCGACGAATATGTCCCTGATCAGATCGGAGGCGTTCTCAAGCCCGTGCACACTATCCCGGGCGATGGTATCCACGGCCTGATCGCGGCGTACATGCAGGTGCTGACTGGCGCGATGGATGTCGTGATGGTCGAAGCCCACAGCAAGGCCTCCAATGTGCTCACCCTGACGGACGTCGTCGCCTACGCCATGGACCCCATCTACAACCGGCCATTGGGCGCCAATCCTGTCTTCATTGCCGGCATGGAGATGAACCGGTACCTCCACCACACAGGAACCACCGAGGAACAGTGTGCTCAAGTGGTAGTCAAGAACAGAAGCAACGGTTTCCTCAACCCTTCGGCAGCGTACGGTGCCAGTTTGCCTTTGGACGCAGTTCTGGCCTCTCAACCGGTCTCATATCCGTTGAAGAGGCTGGAGATCAGCTCCCACGCCGATGGAGCCATCGTGATGGTGCTCGCCTCCGGAGACGTGGCGGAGCAGCTGTCCTACCTACCCATCTGGATCAGGGGAGTCGGCTGGTGCAACGAGACCCCTTCACTGGAGACCAGGGACTGGGAAGGTGCAACCTACGCTCGCAAGGCGGCGGAGATGGCTTACCGCACGGGGGGCATACGGAACCCTCGTCTGGAGATCGACTTCGCGGAGGTAGATGACACGTTCGCCTACAAGGAACTGCAACACATGGAGGCATTGGGGCTTTGCCGCGACGGGGAGGCAGGCCTACTAGTTGAGGAAGGTGCCACCGAACTGGATGGTGATCTGCCAATCAACCCGTCTGGAGGAAGCCTGGGAGTGGGGCATCTCTTGGACGCCTCAGGGCTGGCGAGGGTCTTGGAGGTGGTCCTACAGCTAAGAGGAGAGGCTGGCGAGCGACAATTGGAGGATGCGGAGACTGGGCTGGCTTTCGGCTGGCGCAGCATCCCCACCACCAGTGGTGCGGCGGTGGTTCTCAGCGTCTAAGGGAGCTGCAAGGTGTATCCCTGCTCGTGGCACAGATGTGCGGGGAGAGCTTGCAAGGGAGGCTAGCAATGGGTATGAGGAAAGTGGCGGTAGTGGGCGCCGGGATGACGAAGTTCATGCGGAGAGCACAGGAGACCGGAAGGGAGCTGGCCTATCAGGCCAGCAAGATGGCTCTCGACTCCTGCGAGATGACGCTCGATGACATAGACTGTGTCGCCCTGGGAACGGCGCCCGACGCTTTTGACGGGCTCCATATGAAAGGCGAATACCTGAGCGACGGGGCTGGCGCCTGGAACAAACCATACATGAGGTGCTACGTAGGCGGCGGGACCGGCGTCTTTGCAGTCATCCAGGGGTGGTACCACGTGGCCTCGGGCTTGTTCGACACTTGCCTGGTGGTGTGCGAGGAGAAGATGTCCAGTTGTAAGCCTCACCCTCAGGGCGCTTTCCTGACCATCTTCGATCATACGACGGAGCGACCTTTGAAGCCCAACCTGGTCTGGATCTTCGCCTTGGAGATGAACCGCTACATGACGGTGCACGGTCTGGACAAGAAAGACATCGCCCGCGTGGCGGTCAAGAACAAGCGGAATGCTCTCGATCACCCTTGCGCTCATGTAGCCGCCGACATCACAGTGGAGGATGTCTTGAACTCCGAGGTCCTGGCTTGGCCCGTGCAACGACTCGACATCAGCCCCACCAGCGACGGCGCTGCGGCCATCGTCATGGTAGCCGAGCACGTGGCCAAGCGCATCACCGATAATCCGGTCTGGGTCAAAGGAGTGGGCTGGTCCCTGGACACCGCCTATTGGACCAATCGTGACCTGTACTATCCCAGGTATGTGGAGTCCGCCGCTCGAATGGCCTACGATATGGCTGGTATCGCGGAGCCCAGGAAGGAGATCCACATAGTGGAGCCGTATGACCCCTTCGACTACAAAGAACTCCATCATCTCGAGGGTCTACTCTTGGCCGACAAGGGTGATGCCGCGCGCCTGACTGCGGAGGGCGTCACCGCACGCGATGGCAACATGCCGGTCTGCCCCTCAGGCGGCATGTTGGGAGTGGGCAATCCCATTGCGGCCGCAGGATTGATGAAGGTATCCGAGATCTTCTGGCAACTCAGAGGCGAAGCGGGCAAGAGACAGGTCCCAGGCCAGCCTCGAACCGGCCTTGCCCAATCGTGGGGCGATCTGATGCAGGTAGGATGCGTGGTGATACTCGGCATCTAGAGACGTGTCATTATCCAATGGAGCATGCTCTAGGAGGTTGATAGCATGAGCGCCAATATCGAATCGTTTCCGGGTACACCGCTCAGTCAGGCCGATTTCGATGAGGGCAAGATCCTCTCCACCCATTGGAAACCCAGACTCGAATATGGATGGGATGCAGGAGTGGCCATCAGCCGGTACCTGGCTGAGTTGAAAAACGGCCGTATCATCGGCATCAAGTGCAGGCGCTGCAGGCGTACAGTAGTGCCCCCGCGTGTGGTGTGCGAGTGGTGCTGGGAGCCCATCGACGAGTGGGTTTATCTGCAGGACACAGGCACAGTGAACACCTTCTCCGTCTGCTACATACGTTGGGACGCCAGCAGGGCCAAAGAGCCGCTGATCCCCGCCGTGATAGAGATAGACGGTGCTTCCAAGGGCGTTGGTATCTTGCACTTGCTGGATGAGATCAGCACCGAAGACATCGCCATCGGGATGAGAGTGAAGGCCGTTTGGAAGCCAGCGGACGAGCGCACGGGGTCCATCACCGATATCAAGTACTTCAAGCCCGTCTGACGCAACCAAACAACCTGGAGGATTCGTCAAGCTTGCTTCTAGTGCAATCCGAGGAGGCATCACCATGTCACTCATCGAACGGATAACCAAGGTCGGCGACGCCCAAGTCTGGTATGACAACATGCCCGTAGAGAGCGTGTATACGGTCGGCATCGCAGGCGAGAGATTCCTCAGAGCCATCAAGGACCAAGGTGCGATCATGGGTACCGTTTGTCCTACATGCAACCTCACCTATCTGCCACCGATGATGTACTGTGAACGCTGTTTCGCCGAACTGGAAGAGTGGGTAGAAGTGGGCACCAAGGGTACCGTATACTCCTACACCATTCTCGGGGTCTCCCTGGAGGAAGAGCCTCTGGAGGAGCCTCAGATCCTGGCACTGATCAGGATGGAGGGTGTTCACGGCGGCTTGGTCCAGAGGCTGGGCGAGGTCAAGCCTGAGGACGTGGAAATCGGCATGGCAGTGGAGGCGGTCTTCAAACCCCAGAAGCAGCGGGAAGGCTCTATCCTAGATATCGAGTACTTCAAACCAGTGTGAGGAGTAAGCGCACTCCGAGCTGGCTCATCCTCAAACGGCGATGATCCTCAGATCGCGTCGAAAAGGTTTCTGACGGTTGCAGGCGGATAGCAGATCATGGATTTCCAGCTCACCGAAGAACAGCGAATGATCAGAGAGATGGTGCGCGATTTCGCCGAAAACGAGATCATGCCCATCGCCAGCGAGATCGATCAAACAGGCCGGTTCCCCTCCGAGAACTTCGAGAAGATGGGGGACCTGGGGATCATGGGCCTGCCTTGGCCAGAGGAGTATGATGGAGCGGGAGCAGATACCGTTTGCTACGCCATAGCAACAGAGGAGATATCACGTGCGTGTGGCTCTCACGGGCTTTCCTACGCCGCCCATGTTTCCCTCGGCAGCGCTCCCATTTACCTTTTCGGCAATGAGGAACAGAAGAAAAAGTACTTGACACCTCTAGCCAGGGGAGAGGCGATCGGAGCGCTGGGACTGACGGAGCCAGAGGCGGGTTCGGACGCTGGCTCCACCAAAACCACCGCGGTTCTGGATGGTGATGAATGGGTGATCAATGGCGCAAAGTCGTTGATCACCAACGGACCTATCGCCGCGACAGTGATCACCGTGGCGAAGACAGACCCCACAGCCAAGGGATCCCACGGGATATCAATCTTCATTGTGGAAACTGACAGGCCGGGTTTCTCCGTCGGGAAGATCGAGGACAAGTTCGGGCTGAGAGGGTGCCACACCTCACAGCTCTTCTACGAGGACTGTCGAATCCCAAAGGAGAACTTGCTGGGCAGGGAGGGCGAGGGGTTCAAGCAGATCCTAGAGGTGCTGGACGGTGGTCGCATCAGCATTGGTGCCATGGCCTTGGGGCTTGGTCAGGCGGCCCTCGATGAGTCCGTCAAGTACGCCAAGGAGCGACACCAATTCGGCCGGCCAATCGCCGACTTCCAAGCCATCCAATGGATGATTGCGGACGGAGCGACCAGATTGGAAGCCGCACGCTTGATGGTGTACAAAGCCGCCTACCTGGAAGATCAGGGCGAGAAGTTCACCAAGGAAGGAGCGATGGGTAAGCTCTTCGCTTCGGAGGCTGCTGAACTAGCCTGTTTCAACGCCATGCAGATACACGCGGGGTACGGCTACACAAAAGACTATCCCGTGGAGCGCTTCTACCGCGACAACCGACTGACCCAGATCGGCGAAGGAACCTCCGAGATTCAGAGACTGGTTATCGCTCGACAGATACTGGCTCTCAGATAGCGGAGTCGCCGTCCTTCCTCGCGGCACCCATCTCCTATCCCCGCTTCCGGAATGAGAGCCTCAACGGTGACCCCTCGAACCCGAAAGCCTCTCGCAACTTGTTCTCCAGATATCGGCGATAGGAGAAGTGCACGAGTTGGGGATCGTTCACGAAAAAGACAAAAGAAGGCGGAGCGGTCCTTGCCTGAGTCGCGTAATAGATCTTCAATCGCTTGCCTCTCTTGGAAGGTGGCGAGTGCGACAGTGCCGCATCTCGCAGGATTCTGTTCAATTGGCCGGTGGGTGCGCGATGCGACCTCGCTTCTTGAACCCTCAGAGCAACATCCAAGGCCCTGCCTACGCGCTGTCCCGTCAGGGCGGACACAAACACCAATGGAGCATAGGAGATGAACTTCAGCGCCTGTCTGATCTCTCCTGTGTAGGCATCCATAGTGTGGGAATCCTTCTCGATCAGGTCCCACTTGTTCACCACGATGACGACACCCCTTGCTTCTTCCACGACATAGCCAGCGATGTGAGCATCTTGTGCTGTGATTCCATCCACAGCATCGATGAGCAGTAGAACGACATCGGAGCGCTGTATCGCCCTCAAGGCCCGGATGACGCTGTAGCGCTCGACGCCGGGCTCGATCCGACCCCGCCGCCTGATCCCCGCTGTGTCTATCAGTGTTACTGACTGACCGTCCCACTCCACGAGACTGTCCACGGCGTCTCTCGTAGTACCGGGCTTGTCGCTCACGATCATGCGATCTTCCCCCAGGATCGTGTTGAGAAGCAAGGATTTCCCTACATTGGGCCGACCCACTATGGCAATCCTAACGCCCTCTGCCTCTTCCTCTGGTTGCTCCGGCGGAACGACGTCCAGGATAGCATCCAGGAGATCTCCCGTGCCTGTACCGTGCAGAGCCGAAATGGGGTGCGGGTCGCCTAGACCCAGTTCGTAGAACTCGACTGCCGCTTGGCGACGGCTCTTGTTGTCCGCCTTGTTGGCCGCCAAGATCACCGGTTTGTTGCAGCGCCGCAAGAGCGACGCGATGTCTAGGTCAGTCGCAGTCAATCCTTCCTTCGCGTCCACCAAGAAAACGATGACCTCGGCCTCGGCCATGGCGATCTCCACCTGATCCCGCACCGAAGCCATGAGATCACCGTTAGAGTCTGGGAGCAGTCCGCCTGTGTCTACGAGGGTGAGAGTGAGGCCGCCCCATCGGGCGTCGGCATAGATCCGGTCTCGGGTGGTTCCAGGCACATCCTCGACAATGGCCAGGCGCTCCTCTATCAGGCGGTTGAAGAGGGTTGATTTGCCAACGTTGGGACGACCAACCAGGGTCACTACTGGCTTGGTCATGATTCCCGTATGACTACCTCGAGATGGTCGGGAATGATGGCCTGCACGTCCAGTGATTCCGGCTTTTCGACCGCAAGCGGCACGAAGTGTGTGCCTGGTCCGTAATCAGAGACATCCACCACAACCCGCACGTCTCCTGCCTCCAGAGCCTCAAGGTCAGATAGAGGTCCTGAGAGGATGACTCCGACCGTATCGGGAGAGAAAGCACCCTCCAAACCTCTGCCCAGGCCCTGTAGCACAGGGGTGAGCTGCACAGTCTGACCTCCTAGCACTGGGGATATCCCTATAAGGGCTTGTACGGTCCTGACCTCCTCTGACGGCGATACGCCTTCCGGGAAGACTATGGCCACTCTTTCTGAGATATCTGCTCGGGCGCCTTCCACATCGACGGGATAGGTCTCCAAATACCCAGGTATATCTGCAACTGTGGGAGGATCTCCCATCACAGTCACCGTCGAAGGATTAGCACCAATACTACTTATCCAATAGCCTGACGCTGGTGTTCCCTCTGTCACGGTCTTGACAGAGAGTTCTCGAAAACCTACTCTATGTTCTATGGGGACAGACACCGTCACTGATTGCGGATCCACCTCCAGCCCTGCCACGACGTTCCCGACCTCATCCCTCGGAGTGATGGCGACGTCACGCTCGAAAGTGTCTTTTTCCCCCCTCACGTACACCTCTCCAGTGACTTCCACAACCTGATCCACCAGGCTCTCTGGCCCCCTTACCATCACGCTGTGAGGGCTGATCTCTGTGGGTCCTTGGTAGAACCCCTGCGGCGGCTCCCCGTAGATGCTCGCTCGAACCTCAACCTCCCTCTCTGCTCCTCGGTCCAGCCGAACGGTGAGCAAGGTGGGAGAGATCTCTAGGATCCTTACCAGACTGCCCGCCTGTTCTACCTGTATCGGGACCTCGTGCAAACCCACATCCAGGCCCTCCAAATCCACATAGGCATGGAAACTGGAGGCCCGCACACCCGCCCAGACAGACTCTGGCACTCGCACCTTGATCCTCACGTCTTGGTCGCCGCCACCTACGATCACCAGTCCCTCTCCTCGGTTGATCACCTCCACAGGGACCTCTTCCGGCAGGAAGCCTTCAGCGAACGGGTTTTCCTGGATTGTGGCCGCCATCCACACCATGATGGCCAGGATGAGGGCCATCATCAACGAGGCCACGTTGCCACCTAGAACCCCTGCCACACCCGCCCGAACTCGTTCGGGGAGGCTTCGTGGGCTCTGTAGAGATGAAGAGTGTCGTGAATTCACTTCCGGTGCACCTGCCCGCTCAGTTGGCGCTTGTAGGAGGACCGCAGCATCTCGCGCAACCGCGATTCATCGAGATCACGTACCAGACGACCGTGTCTGGCCACGGAGATGACTCCGTTTTCCTCAGAGACTACCATGGCCACAGCGTCGCTCTGTTCCGTGATCCCAACAGCTGCCCTGTGCCGGAGCCCTAGTCCGCGCCTGACACGGCTGGTCTCAGCCAGGGGCAAGATGCAGGCCGCCGCCGCAATCTTATCGCCTCGAATGATGGCTGCGCCGTCGTGCAGTACCGTGTTAGGTTGAAAGATGGTCAAGAGAAGCTCAGATGTCACTTCACCATCTATTGGGACGCCGGTGTCCACATATTCCTGCAGGCCCGTTTCACGCTCCACGACGATCAGTGCTCCATGCCTCCTATCAGCAAGAAGCCGGGACGCTCGCGCGATATGACGGCTGACCTCCATCGCTGTGGTCTCCGTCGAGGAAAAGCTGATCAACCCTCCTCCCCGACCGAGGCGTTCCAAGGCCCTCCGAAGTTCAGGCTGGAAGATGACCGGCACCGCCACTAGGAGCGCTGGAAGGGTATTGCGAATCAACCAGCTGAAGGCGGAGAGAGAGAGGAAGTTGCTGGCGAGTACGACCGCGATGACGAGGACGAGAATCCCCCGCATCAAGGGGACGGCCCTGGTACCCTTCACCAAGTAGAACAGCCCCCAGAACACCATCGTCACTAGGAGTATGTCAACAAGATCTCTCAGTTGGGAATGTGAAAGAACCCACAGAATGTCCGACACATCTACCCTCGCAGTCCCTCACTGGCACCCCGGTAGGTCAGCCTGTTGCCTGCACCAGCACTCAATACTCACCCAGCTCCCGCAGGAGTTGCGTATATCCCTCCTTTTCCTTTGGCTCCAAAGATATTATGGTCCGAAGCGTTTCCACCGCGTCTCTCCTACGGCCGACCTCCAGCTGGAGCTCCCCCAGCGTGTCTAGTTCGCCAATGGCTTCCTGTTTCATTCCAAGTTCTATGTACAACCCACTCAGCCGTGATCGGAGGGGAATGTCCTGAGGGTTGGAGTCTACTAATTCTCGCAGGGACATGATGATCTTCTGGAATTCTCTCTGCTTCCCGAGATGGACGATCAAGCTATCCAATTCCCTCAGGGCAACATCCTCCTGACCCAGCTTATAGTGCAGCTCCACCAGGCGCAGCCGGGCCTCTTCGTCGGTCGGTGCCAGTTCTCTGATCTTCTCATAGAGAGCTACCGCTCCCTTCCAGTGCACACGCTGAAGCTGGAGATCAGCCATGCGATGCAGTATCTTGACCTCCCAATCCGCCGGAGTTGCGGTTCGGCCAACCAAGGGCAGGGCGTCCTCGTACTTCTCCAAGGCCCTGTCCACGCGAGCCAATCGGTAATAGCTCTCGCCCAAAGCCAAGTACTCGCCCAGAGCGCGATCAACTTGATCGTGCTCTATCAACAGGGTGATCAGCTTTTCCCTGATAGATACGCTCATCGGCGCCACAAGCAGCGCCCGCCCGTAGACCGCCATGGCCTGGTGAGGACTATCACGCATCAGGTAGGAGTCGGCCACCGCGGCGTACTTGCTCACCGCTTCCTCCGCCTTGCCTTGGTGTGCGAAAGTCTCCGCGATCCTGAGATGAAGCGGCAGGTATGTGGGTGCCATCTCCACAGCCCTGTAGCACTCCTCCAAGGCTGTGAAGGGCATATCATTTCTCAAGTACTCCCGGCTCCTCGCCATGATGTCGAGCACTTGCTCACCACCGGGTACCTCTAGGAACTCCGGAAGGATAGAAACGATGCCGCCATCAGCCAGACTATCAAGCTTCCGTCGTGCCTCCAGAACCTTGGCCTTCCAGCCGTGTCCGCTGAGGAAGTCCCTCAACGAATTGACCAAGACTTCAGCCTTCCGCCTGTTCGCCTGGTCTCGATAGCTATTCGCAAGGTCTCTGTATAGCGGATCGATATCATCAGCCCAGTCCTGGCTCATCATGTCTAGGTCTATGATCTTGAGGGCCTCGAGGAAATGGCCCAGAGCCTGGCCGATCCGGCCCTCCGCCCAGTGACACTCACCCAAGGCAAAGTTGCTCGCCAGAGCGTACTCGGGGACCTCAAGCGATCTACCCAGAAGATCTATCGCGTCGCTAAAGCGCAGAGCCTCCTTGTAGAGAACGCCCAGATTGAAAACCACGTCAACGCGTCCCACTCCCATTTCCAAAGCTTGCTCATAGTAGCCTAGAGCCTCTTGTATCATTCCCTGGGAATGGAAATCAATAGCCTTACCCAGAACGGCGGTGATCCCCGCGTGGCTCCCTGACGCAAGACCCTG
>JAUWLF010000118.1 GCA_030613785.1 Chloroflexota bacterium
TGCCAGCCGGCGTAGTGGGTGAACTGGTAGCTGCCGATGCAGTCGCCGGCAGCGTAGATGTGCTTCTGACTCGTCCGCAGGTTGTCGTCTACCTGTATGCCTTTGTCGCCAAAGAGCACGCCTGCTTGCTCCAGGTCCAGACCCATGACGTTGGGGCGACGTCCGGTCGCCACGAGCAGGGCATCGCCCACCAGTTCGTCGTCTCCAGCCAGAAGGTGGATGGCCTTGGAGTCTTGCCAGGCCGTCTCCGCCCTCGAGTTCGGGAGAAGGGGGAAGCCTTCGCTCAGGAACACGGCGGCGAGGGCTTGCGACGCCGTTGGTTCGTCGCGGGGTAGTATCCGGTCGCCGCTGACGATGATCGTCACTTCGGCTCCCAGCCGGCGGAAGGCCTGGGCCATCTCGCAACCGACCGGTCCGGCGCCAATCACCAGCAGGTGTTGGGGCAAGATCTCCAGGTCCCAGATGGTCTCGTAGGTGAGGTAGACGACGCCGTCCAGACCGTCAATGGGAGGCGTGGAGGGATGGGCGCCGGTGGAGATGAGGAAGTGCCGCGCCGTGAGCCTGGTCTCTCCCACGGCAATGGTGTGGGCGTCGAGAAAACGGGGGCTGCCTAGGAATACGTCGATACCGTCGGCCCGTAGCGCTTCGGGCGATTCCTCCTCGTAGACGTCGGCGACCACGGCCCGCACGCGAGCCATGACCGACTTCAAATCCACCATCGGCTCGACGGCCGCCAAACCGTGGCGGTCGGCGGTTCGCATCTCATGGGCCACCCTTGCCGCTTTGAGCAGGGTCTTGCTGGGGACACAGCCCGTCCATGTGCAGTCGCCTCCGATGCGGTGATTCTCCACCAGGGCGACTGTGGCGTCGAATTGGAGGGCCAAACTTGCCGCGGTCAGCCCGGCGGAACCAGCGCCGATGATGACCAGATCGTAGGCTTCATTCACCTCTTCCTCCTCGGATTCCAGTCTCCTCCCTTGCCATGCATCATGGATTCGGCCATGCTTCAGCGCTTCATGTCTGACTGGCGAGAGTCACGGGGCGTGTGCTGGCGATGGGCACATCCACGTCATGCGCGTACGCAGAACGGGACAAAGCGCTCGGATGACAAAGCAACCATCGAGGGCGCTGTAGACAGTCTGCACGACCGCCCACGCATCCTGTGAGGAGTGGCTACCACGTGGGGCCAGTACGCTCCCGTTGAGGATTATAGTCCTTCCCCGGCTCCTTTCCAACCGCTGCGCTCACTCTCACGGGTGCAAGCGATGTGATCACGTGCTTCGTCCACACCTGCTTCTCTGGGTTGTCCCAGATCATGCATCTGTTCGCTGCTGTGGGGCCCAGCGCTTCTGAGAAACGAGAGCTGGCGTCGCGTCATCCGTACCATCCACCTGTAGTGGAGCGCGAAGTGGGCCAGCACTAACATACCCAGGGCGAGGCCTGACCACGTGTGGATGCTCACCCACATTTGCCGTGCAGGGAAGTAGCCACGCGGGAAGACTACCCAGAGCAGGAGCGACGACACGCCCAGCGCCGCGGCCACAAGAGACTGGGCCACAGCCAACCAGTAGTTTCGTTGTGTCTTTGCAGTCATCGCCGTACTCGACTCACAAGCAGATCCAGAACCATAGGGCGTACTCGGGAGAGACGGTGACCCGCACGTCGGATGGAATGTGGATGTGGTTACCGCCGAGACCTCGGACACCAGTCTCGTAGACGAAGCCACAGCTTCCGGTGGCCTCGGCCCGGTCGATTTGCTCCAGCCAGTAGCTATCCACCGGATCTGCACTGCCGATACGTTCATACCACGTCAGCTTGAGGTTGGACAGTTCGCCTTGCTCCGCCAGACTCAGAATGGCGTCCAGCCCGGTGACCACTCCTGGCTGTAGCACGTCCATACGGACGTCGTGGGGTGTGACCAAGACGTCGCGGAAGAGAGTGTTTCCCGACGGACTCCTGATGGTCACTTCGGGAATGATGATTCTCCCACCGTTGTTCTCGAGTCGGGTCACCTCTTGCAGAAAGCTATCATAGATGGCCGTCAGGCGTTGGTCGCGCTCCTTGTTCAGCCAGAACAGAGTGCCGTTCTTGTAGGGATACATATCCATACGAAAGACATTGGGTTCTGCCCACCCGCCGGAGTAGTAGGCCGAATGCCACCATCCGCCCTCGCCGTTGATGGCGTCGATGACGTGGGTGTCCATCTGCTCGCTGAAGTGATACTCCAGCGTGATGTTGCCTTGCTCGGCTACGCGTACCAGGGCATCAAACAGTGAGAAGTGCCCTGGCTGGAAGATGTCAGGGCGGAGTGTCTCCACTTCGTCCGCTTCGAAGGTGAATTCGCCGATGCCCCGTATTTGTACCGTGCCGGGGCTCGAGGGCAGGCTCCCTGCGTGGGGCGCACTGGGTGCCCAAGCGCCCGCGTCGGTTGGCAGAGAGTACGAAACTGGCCTGCCTGGGGTGGACCTCGGATCAGTTGGTGTCGCCAAGCCTCCAGGCGGCGCAGGCGCAGTGGTAGGGTTCAGCGTCGCTTCTCTCTCCGGTGCGCATCCAGCGACCAGCGCTGCACCACCGCCGGCCAGCAGTTGGAGGAAACGCCGGCGTGTCACATCTCGGTGGTGAACCTCGCCTGCTTCGTTCTGATGTGTATTCAGGTCTCGCGTTCTTGTGCGGTCGATCATTCGTACTTTCCAGCCTCGTCAAGCTCTCGTAAGAGGGCCAGTAATTGGGCCACCTCTGGGCGGGCGGTAGCTTCCTCGCTTCTGTAGGTCAGCCGGAGGAAGCCCTCTGTATCCACGATGAAGTCGCCGCCGAGCTGAGTCGAGCTGCCCTGGATGCCACGCCATCTCCGACCGGAGAGCAGCCGTCGCACGTAGAACCAGATCGTCCTCAGGTTCCACGAGTGCAACCACGACTCCTGGAGGCCGTACGTGCGATAGAGCTCCCTTTCTGGATCAAGGAGTAGAAGAAAGCGATCGCAGGTCTGTTGAAGCCAGGCGCGCGCAGAGGTTCTGGCGCCGAAGCCAATGACAAAGACCTCCGCGTTAAGCCGATCGAGTTCATCCTTGTGCTGGCACAACTGTGCCACATGCTCGCGGCATACGAGTCAACCCAGGTGGCGCAGAAAGACCAAGAGGACTTTTCGCCCACCTCCCAACGTAGCACTTAGGGAAACACGCCGGTTGTCCGCTGTGGGCAATGTGAAGTCGGGAGCGACATCGCCTGGTTCTAGCGCCATGTTACTTCTCTCTTCGTCCAGTATACAGGATCAGTGGCGGCTTGAAATGTCTCTATACACTATAGACGACGT
Organism: Chloroflexota bacterium; assembly: GCA_030613785.1. Lineage (GTDB taxonomy): Bacteria > Chloroflexota > Anaerolineae > UBA7937 > B3-Chlor > JAUWLF01. Next base: position 3,311 of record JAUWLF010000118.1, read on the forward strand.
GAGGGGGCTACCTCTTACGTGGTGGGGTGGATGAGGCGGGTGCGTTGCCCGAGGGGCGGTGGCTTTGCTTCAGAGCAGCGCTGCGGCTGCCGCATCCAGTAGCCACAGCAGGCGTCCGCTGAACGGCCTGATGATCTGCGCGGGGAGGAGATCGGGCTGATAGGGGCCGCCGAGCACCTGCTGTAGCGTTTGGGCCTTGTCAGTGCCGGACACTAGAAAGGTCACGTGAGTCGCGGCGTTGATTGCGGGCGGCGTGATGGTGACCCGCCACACACCCACTGCATCCGCGTAGTGGGCTGCGACCCACCGGTTCTTCTCGTGAAGAGGGTCAGTTCGCGGGAAGAGGGACGCGGTATGTCCGTCGGTGCCCAGGCCCAGGAGAACCAGGTCGAACGTGGTGCCAGACTCCTGAGTGGTGCGTGCGAAGAAGGTGCGCAGGATCCGTTCGTACTGGAGCGCTGCCTCGGCCGGCTCGAGTTCGCCATGGATGGGGTGTACGTTGGGGGCGGGGATCGGCACGTGGTCCAGTAGTATCTGGCGGGCCATGCCATAGTTGCTGTCGGGGTGTTCGGGGGGCACGCAGCGCTCGTCGCCCCAGAAAACGTGGACGTTTGACCAATCGATCTGTGGGGCGAAGTCCTCGGTGGCGAGCCGCGCGTACAGTGCTCGTGGCGTGGAGCCGCCGGAGAGCGCCACGGAGAACCGTCCTTGCCTGGCTATGGCTTGCCCAGCTAGGGCGACGACATGCTCGGCCGCTGCCTGCGCAAGGAGGTCAGCGTCCAGGTAGATCCTAGTGCCGGTCATCCAGCTCTTCGCCCAGGTGGCAGCCACGACGCCAGACGTGTTCATCGCGGGCCAACAGATGGTCCGCCTCCGCTGGCCCCCAACTCCCCACAGGGTAGCTGACCAGAGGCGGCGCGTCTGAGGATTGCCAGCCTTGCACGATAGGGTCTATCAACCGCCAGCCCATCTCGATCCCGTCGCTACGGGCGAAGAGCGCAGCGTCGCCCTGGAGCGTGTCCAACAGCAGCCGTTCGTAAGCATCGGGCAGCCTCCCAGTGTCGAACGCCGAGCTATAGTGGAACTCCATGTCTACTGAGCGTGTCTCCTGCACCGAGTCGGGCACTTTGGTCTCGAACTTGAGGTGGATCCCTTCGTCGGGCTGAATGCATAGGGAGAGCATGTTGGATGTAAGCTGATACTGCTCTGGGAGATCAAACATCACGTGCGGCGGACTCTTGAATTCGATGACTATCTCGCTGACCTTTTGGGCTAAGGCCTTGCCAGAACGCAGGTAGAAAGGGACACCTTGCCAGCGCCAGTTGTCCACGAGGAGCTTGAGCGCAGCGTAGGTGGCCGTCTGTGAGTCGGGTGCTACGTAAGGTTCTTCTCTGTAGCCGCGATATTGGGCGCGCACGGTGTCGTTCAAGGCGATGGGCCGGATGGCGCTCAGCACTTTGACCTTTTCGTTCCGCACGGGATCGGCATCGAAGCAGGCTGGCGGCTCCATGGTCACCAGGGAGAGCATTTGTAGCATGTGGTTCTGAAACATGTCCCGCAGCACGCCGGCCTGCTCGTAGTACGCGCCCCGGTGGCCGACCCCCACGCTTTCTGCCATGGTGATCTGCACATGGTGCACGTAGTTTCGGTTCCAGACTGGCTCGAAGATGGTGTTGGCAAACCGGAAGAAGAGGATGTTCTGCGCCGTCTCTTTCCCCAAATAGTGGTCAATACGGTACACTTGGTGCTCGTCGAACACGCTGTGGATGGTGCGATTGAGCTCCTGCGCTGAGGCGAGATCGCGTCCAAACGGTTTCTCAATCACGATGCGCCGCCAGCCTTTGTCTTCTCTTGCCATGCCCGTCTCGCCGAGGCGTTCTACGATGGGAACGAAGAAGGCCGGCGGGGTAGCGAGATAATACAGCAGATTTGAGGTTTCGTCTGCTGTGCCGCGCAGCTTCGCCTGGAGACTCTGACAGTCAGCCAGTCTGGTGAAGTCCCCTGGGATGTACCGCAGGTCGGCAGAGAAGGCTTGCCAGGCGGCTGCGTCCAGCGGCCTGGCGCCAAACTCCTCTACTCCGTCGCGGAGTCGGGCACGGAACTCCTCATCGGTGAGTGGATCTTTCGCGAACCCCACGACGTGCGTGCCGGCGGGCAGGCGTCCTTTGAGATACAGGCTGAACAGGGCGGGGATCAGTTTGCGTCGGGTCAGATCGCCCGAGGCTCCAAAGATGACCATGGTGCTCTGTTCATTCATCATGACCGCTCTCCTTGAGCACCGCGTGCCCGCCGAACTGGTTCCGCAGAGCAGCCAACAGCTTGGCTGCGTAGCTCTGGTCTTGCCGACTCACGAAGCGCATCAGCAGGGACAGGGTGATGACCGGCGCAGGCACATCTAGGTCAACCGCCTCGGCCACCGTCCAGCGCCCTTCGCCGGAATCGGCCACCCATCCTCTGATGTCACTTAGGTCTTGATCTTCCCTCAGTGCGGCGGCGGTCAGGTCGAGGAGCCAGGAGCGGACCACGCTGCCGTACCTCCAGATCTCGGCGATCTGATGCAGGTCCAGGTCGAAAACGTCCTTGGCCTTCAGGATCTCGAAGCCCTCGGCGTAAGATTGCATGAGTGCGTATTCGACACCGTTGTGCACCATTTTGACGAAGTGACCGGTGCCGCTGGGGCCCACGTGCCCCCATCCCTTGTCCGGTCCAGGAGCCAGCGTCTCGAAGAGGGGTCGTAGGCGGTTGACGACCGCCTTGTCACCGCCGACCATCATGCTGTAGCCTTCGCTGAGTCCCCAGATCCCACCGCTCGTGCCCACGTCCACGAAGTTGATCCCTTGCTCGCTGAGCATCGAGGCGCGGCGCATCGAATCCTTGTAGTTGCTGTTGCCACCGTCGATCACTGTGTCCTCTGGGGCCAGTATGTCGGCCAGACCGTTGATCACACTTTCGGCCGGCGCGCCTGCCGGAACCATCACCCACACTGCACGAGGGCTCGTTAGCTTGGCGACCAGATCCTCCATCGAGTCCGAGGGCGTTGCGCCCAAGGATGCAGCGGCCTGCACGGGCCCTGCACTGCGATCGTACACCACCACTTGGTGTCCGCCTTTCAAAAGGCGCTCGGTCATGTAAGCACCCATCTTGCCCAAACCGATCATTCCCAGTTCCATACTATTCTCCCTGTGCTGACTTCACACTCGCCCGGAGGGCGGCGACATTGTCGGCCACCGAAGCTTTGGTGTTATAGATGCTGGATCCGGCGACGAGTACTGTGGCGCCGGCGGCGACCACGAGCGGCGCAGTTGTGGTGTCTATGCCGCCATCCACGGCGATGGGGATGTCCCGGCTCTGTTCGTCGAGCATCTGCCTCAGGTGACGGATCTTCTCGACCTGGCTGCGGATGAAGGGTTGTCCACCGAAGCCCGGGTTGACCGTCATCACCTGGATGAGATCGGTGAGATCCAACAGTTCTTCCAGAACGCTCAGGGGGGTGCCGGGGTTGATCGCCACAGCCGCCTCGACGCCGAGTTCGCGGATGGACTGGAGAACGCGGTGGGGATGTCGGCAGGCTTCCTGGTGGACCATCAGGCGATCCGCTCCAGCGGCCGCGAAATCCTCCAGGTAGCGCTCCGGCTCCACGATCATCAAATGAACGTCCAGAGTCACGCTCACCAAAGGGCGTAGTGCTCTGACCACACCCGGCCCAAAGGTGATGTTGGGGACGAAACGGCCGTCCATGACGTCTATCTGAAGCCCCTCGACGCCGGCGGCTTCGGCCTCGCGGGCTTGTTCACCCAGGCGTGCGAAATCGGCTGCGAGAACAGAAGGTTCAATTGCGAGCATCGCTTTCTCCTCTCTTGAGATGACTAATCCCCTCGGCGCTGGCGACGATGACGTCCGTCGCCAGACCCACGAACAACCCGTGTTCCACGATGCCGGCCCGTTCGTTTAACTTGGCGGCCAGTCTGCTCGGCGCTGAGATCGGGCCGAAGTTGCAGTGCAGAATCATGTTGCCTTGGTCGGTGATGAACGGAGTTGCGTCGGCCTCCTCGCGGAGAGCCACGGTCGCGCCCAAGGACTCCAGGTAGGCGATCTGCGAACGCCACCCAAAAGGAGCCACTTCCACCGGCACCGACCAGCGTGTGCCCAAGGCTGGCGACAGCTTTGATACGTCCACCACGATGATCTCCCGTTGGCTGGCCTGAGCCACGATCTTCTCACGCAAGAGTGCTCCACCACCGCCCTTGATCAAGTCCAGATTGGGATCTACCTCGTCGGCCCCGTCGATGGTCAGATCAACTACCGGGTGCTTCTCCAGTGTGGTGAGGGGGATACCAAGTCGTCGTGCCTCTTCTTCGATCTGGAGAGAACAGGGGACACCCAGGATGTCGGTCAATGCGCCGTCTTGCAGCATTTGGGCGATGCGGCGCACAGCATGAATGGCCGTGCTGCCGTGACCTAGACCCACGACCATGCCCACCTCCACGAATTGGACGGCATACCAGGCGGCCTGCTGTTTGAGGTCTGCTGTATCTGGGCTCACGGTGCTTCGGTCAGTCCCCCTTTCCTCTTCTTCATCATCTGGTCTACCGCGGTTGGGAGTGTGGCCGCATCGTCTAGTGGGAGCGTCTTCACGAGGGACATGGCCACTTCTCGCCGGCGCCGGCCCACCACATCTCCGAATGCGTCTATCGCGAGGGCATCCGTGATTTCGTTGGGGCGTGGCTCGACGGCAGCGAGGGCGTGGGAGAGAGCCTTGAGGCGCTCCGTCTGCACCAAGGTGCCGTCGAGATCAAAGATCATGGCTCGAATCATAGGATGACCTCCGCCAAGGTGAGGCCGGCGACCATGATGAAGAGGATCCCTAGCGCGCGTTCAAGGGTTCGTTGCGGAACGCGGCTGGCGACCCGCCACCCTAGCTGTCCTCCTATGATCACACCGGGCACGGTGAAGATGCAGATGCTCAGCACGGTGTTCAACACATAGGTGCCGGTGTTGATGAAGTGGATGAAATGGCCGGTCGAAGCGGACAGCGCGGTGAACGCAACCAAGAAAACGCTGGTCGCCACCGAAACCCTGGCGGGTACCCGACAGCGCTGCAAGAGAAAGTACCCGTTCAGCTCGCCGAGGCCAGTGGAGATCATGCCGACGAATAGTGCTCCCACCCCAGCGATGAGTCTTCCCTCGGTGCGGTTGCACACCGTGTAGCAAATCTTCTCTCCCCCTGCTGTGACCAGGCAGGTCTTGGCCTTTTCGCCGCCGTACTCTTGCTGGATAGCCTCGTCGAATCGGATGACATCTTTCTGTTCCGGTGTCCGAAGGAAACTGGCGGCCACGGCAAAGAGGCCCACGCCCAGGATTACTTTGAGGATATCTGGCTCGATGAGTCCGGCCAGCAAGGTGCCCAACAGCGCCATCGGAATGGTGACGATCAAGAGGGCCATGCCGAGCCGGTAGTCGATCAGGCGTTGGCGGGCATAGGCGTACAGGCCGCTCGCGAAGCCAAAAACCTCGGTGATCAGCGCTGTGCCGACGGCGACCTCCGGTGGCAGGCGCAAGGCAAGGATGAAGAGCGGCGCAAAGAAGGTAGCGCCTCCTACGCCAGATGCCATAGCCGTGGTGGCGATGACAATCGCAACTGGCAACATGTACCAGTATTGCAGGGTCACTAGAACGCCTCGCTGAGTTGCCGAAGCTCACCAACCACGTTCGTTCCTAGATGGAAGCGGATCACCCTGCGCCCGGCGTGCAGCAGGGCCTGCTGGTCTCCCAGTGCCTGAGCTGCCTTGAGCACGCCGAAGGTCAGGGACGAAGTCGACGAGCCTGCTTCATCGGGGATATCCACGTCCTGCGGATCGTCAGCGGTGAACTGAACGAATAGGCCATTGCCGCGGTCGCCCTTGTGCAGTTGGCCGGTGGAGTGGAGGAAGCGTGGACCGTAGCCGACCGTCGTCGCCAGTCGAAATCGGTCACGCAGCGAGCCACGCAGTTGCGCCAGCGCCGTGTCGGTGTCCTTTGTCGGCTGAAGATAGGCCTGTAAGGCGAGGTAGTCATGGGGCTCAGCCTGGGCCAGAAACTGGTGCAGTGCGTCTGCCGTGAGGGGCGATGATTCGCCATGGGGCAGTGCGCCTGTTGCCGCGTATTGGGCCACCATCTGCCTCGCGAGCACCTTCGCTGCCTCGACGTTGGGCTGGTCGAAGGGGTTGATGCCCAGGCGGTGCCCAGCCACAGCCGTGGCCATCTCCCATAGGAAGAATTGCCCTCCCAAGTCGTAGGCATCGTGGAGGTGGAGGCGTACGACTGGATGGCCGGCCTGCTCCAGAGCCGCCAGCGGCTCGTCTTGGCTCTCGTCGTCGTGTAACCTGAGATGGACGAAGAGTCGGTCGTCTCCATAGACATCGGGCGGTCCCAGTGGCTCCCCGACCACGGGCAGGATGCCCCGCCCCTCCTTGCCTGTGCTCTCGGCGATCAATTGCTCGACCCAGTTGCCGAAAGGGACGATGGCCGGCGAGGCTACCAGTGTCAGTTTGTCACGGCCTGCTTTCGCTAGTTCCCCCAATGTGGCCCCCAACCATGCACCCGGATTATCTCCCAGCGGCACGCAGCCCTCACAGGCTGAGGACCGGACCAGACCCCGGTCCAAGAGACGTGCCACGTCCACTCCCACCAACGCCGCGGGCACTAGACCGAAGTAGGAAAGGGCCGAGTAGCGTCCGCCGATGTGGGGGTCGTTGAGGAACGTGGCGCGGAAGTTGTGCCGCTCCGCCAGGTCTGCCAGTGGGCTGCCGGGATCGGTGATGGCGGTGAAGTGCCCGCCCGCCTGGTCGGCGCCCACGGCCGCAAGGACCTGGTTGTAGAAGAACTTGAAGAAGGAGAGCGTCTCCACTGTGGTGCCCGACTTGGTGGCGACGATGAAAAGTGTGCGGCTTGGGTCCAGCCCTTGGGCATAGGCTAGGACGGCTGCCGGGTCCGTGCTATCCAGCACAGCTAGATCTAGATGGCCGTCTCCCACGCCGAAGGTCTTGCGGAGGACCTCTGGGGCCAGGCTGGAGCCCCCCATTCCCAGGAGTAGGGCATGGGTGTACCCATCGGCGCGCACGGCGTCGGCAAAGGTATCCAGCCGGTGGACGTTGTCGCTCATCACATCGGCGGTGCGCAGCCAGCCCAGCCTATCGGTGATGTCCTTGGGTTTCGGCTTCCAGACCGTATGGTCGTGGGCCCAGATGCGCTTGATGATCCGCTTCTCAGCCATTTCGTGCAGAGCGGCGGCGACCGTCTGTTGGTATGCCCCCAAGGCTGCGGATTGCTGCCGCCAGCCAGCCCGCAGCCGTTCACACTTCTCCTTGATGCTAGCCATCAGAGCGTCGAAGGATCTGGCGAAAGCGGCAACGCCGTCGTCGAGCAGCCGTCGCGTGATGGCGTCCAGATCCACGCCCAGGTCGGACAGTTGCTTGAGCTGAGCGTGGGCCTGCTGCAGGCTGGTGTCCAGGGTGGGGGCGGCGCGCCCGTGGTCGAGAAAGGCTTGAAGGGTGGCAGGGGGCAGCGTGTTGACGGTGTGCGGCCCGATGAGGCCGTCCACGTACAGGGTGTCTGCATAAAGAAGGTTCTTTGTGCTAGTACTGGCCCATAGAGGACGCTGGACGCGGGCGCCCAGTGAAGAAAGGCGTTCCCACCTGGGGCCACTGAAGGTGTCTTGGAACAGGGCATAGACGACTTTGGCGTTGGCCACAGCGATCTTGCCTTGGAGCTCGGTCTCGCCGATCTCCTCCAAAGCACGGTCTACGGCCGTGTCCACGCGACTGACGAAGAAGGAAGCCACCGACGCGACACA
>JAUWLF010000016.1 GCA_030613785.1 Chloroflexota bacterium
CAACACGAACAGGTACGCCTGGTGCAGCACCACAGCAACAGAGGTTATGGGGCAGCCATCAAGACCGGCATCCGCCAAGCGACCCACGATTGGATAGCCATCATTGATGCTGATGGCACCTACCCTGCTGCCGCCATGCCCCTTCTCCTGGAGGAAATGGACCAGTACGACATGATCGTCGGGGCCAGAACGGGAGGAGATATCCCGCTGGTGAGAAGGCCCGCCAAGTGGTTCCTGGCCAGACTGGCAGAGTACCTGGCCGAAACGAAGATACCGGATCTGAACTCAGGCCTGCGGATCTTCAAGAAAGAGACAGCCCTCGGCTACTTCAACATCCTGCCCACCAGGTTCTCTTTCACCATTACCATCACCATCGCCTTTCTGAGCGATCACTACCTCGTCAGATTCGTGCCCATTCCCTACCACGAGAGAAAGGGCAAGTCGAAGATAAGTCCCGTGCAAGACACCCTCAACTTCATGCAACTCATACTCCGCACCATCATGTACTTCAACCCTCTGAAAGTCCTCCTGCCGATAAGCTTCCTGTTGCTCCTGTTGGCGGTCGGCATTGGGGTCTACACTCTGGTGATGCAGGGTCATGTGATGGACATCACGGTAGTCACGCTCACGATGGCGGCCCTTCAGATCGCTGTGATAGCCATGATCGCTGACATGATACAGAAAAAGAGCAAGGTCTAGAGAGAAGCTTGGCGCCGAAACGGACCCGACACAGCTTTCACGACATAGATCCCGCGACGTGCACGTTCTGTGGTGCCTGCGTCAGCATTTGCCCCATCGGTGTCCTCGCCTTGCGAAACGAGCGCGTCTACCTGCAAGGCGAGTGCATAGACTGCGGCCTCTGCTATCGCTTCTGTCCCGGCAGGGAGATGGACTTCGACGCCTTGAGCACGGCCCATCTGGGTGCTCCCGCCCAGGACCCCTATCTCGGCTACTATCGGCTTCTAGCGGTCGGTCAAGCCGTCTCAGAGCAGACAAGGGACAGCGGGGCTTCCGGAGGAGTGGTCACAGCGCTTCTCTGTCACCTGTTGGAGGAAGGGCGTATAGAGGGCGCTGTGGCGGTCACCATGAGCGAAGCAGAACCGTGGCGCTGCCAAGCCGCTCTGCTGAGAACGCAAGACGAAGTGATGGCAGCTGCCCAGTCAAAGTACAGCCTGGTGGGTCTGGACGCGGTCCTCGCCGCGGCCCGAAAGGAGCAAGGGCCTTTCGCCGTGGTCGGGTTGCCTTGCCATGTCCACGGTCTCCGACGCTTGCAGGAGCTCGGTTCCTTTCGCGAGAAGTTCCCCGTGGTGATCGGTTTGTTCTGTGGCTTCAATCTGCGAGCGGAGGCAACAGACCACCTCATCAACAAACTGGGGTTCGCCAAGCAAGAGGTGTCTGACCTCGAGTATCGAGGGGGAAACTGGCCCGGCGGTTTCGTCATCCACACGCGCGACGGTCGCCAAGCCTACATCCCCAAACATCGGTACAGTTATGTCAATCTGATGTACGTACCACGCCGCTGCCTGGCCTGCCCCGACCTCACCAATGAACTGGCCGACATCTCCGTGGGAGATACGTGGTTGGACGAATACGCCGGCGGCTGGTCCACCGTCATCGCTCGCAGCTCGCGTGGAGAGCAGATGCTGATGGAAGCCACTGCCCACGGCGTCATCAGGATGAATGAGATCACGCGAGAGAACATCTTGCGCTCTCACGGACATCTCATCGCCTACAAGAAGCAGGGGTACTTTGTGCGTCAGCGGTGGCTCCGCGTCCCCTTGACCTACCGCTTGCCAAAGCCGTCAATAGGCAAAGGGCGCTGGTTACAGCAGTCATTGCTGCTGGCGCTGATCCTCATACTCAGCAACAGTGTAGTGAGACGTCTGGTGCAACGATTGCCCCTGGCCTGGCTGGCCAGGATCTCTTCCTGGGGCAGGCAAGGGGCCAAGTCACGTATTCGCGTGTGAGAGGTTGTGAAACTGGCAAGGAAGCTGATCCGTCTGCTGGGCCCGCTACTGTTCCTGCTCATCCTCTCCAGGATTGATCTGGGGCGTATGGCTGAGACCATCACTGCAATCAGGGTGGACTTGCTCTTGGGAGCTCTGGTCCTTTACCCTGGCCTCATCCTGCTCAAGGCGTGGCGCTGGCGCTTACTACTCCGTCAGCAACACATCAACTACGGCCCGGCACCGGCGTTCGTGGTCTACAATAGCAGCCTCGCCGCTGGCTATGTCACCCCGGGACGACTCGGGGAGTTCGTGAAGGCCCTCTATCTGCGCCAAGATGAGGCTGTCCCTCTGGGAAAAGCCCTTTCGAGCGTACTGATGGATAGGTTGTTTGACCTGTATCTCCTACTCATGACCGCGTGCGTGGGGATGGCCACCTTCTCATTACCGGGACGACTATCCACTGCTGCCATGGCAATGCTACTGTTGGCAGGGCTTGTTCCACTGCTGGTTCTCATCCCCGGAGTGGCTCGAAGGCTCATGGTCCTCCTCATCAAGGCATTGCCAAGTGTAGGTCCAGGAAGATACCGAGGGGAGATCAAGCGAACTCTGGACAGTTTTCAGCGGGGAATGGAACAACTGCTCAGCATTCGTCTCGTGTTCCCCCTACTGGTAACAGTGGTCGCCTACGCCGTGTTCTACCTGCAGTGCTATGTGATCGCTACTGCCCTGCGGCTGCCGCTGTCCTACGCCTATGCCGCATTTTGTGTCTCGGTGGCAAGCCTTCTGGCCCTCCTGCCTGTCTCCATCTCCGGTCTTGGCGTTCGGGAAGCCACCTTCATCGCCCTTCTGCTCCCACTGGGAGTGACGGCCGAGCTGGCCGTGAGCTATTCCCTGCTGATCCTGTTGGTGTTCAACGTCTTCGGAGGAGCACTGGGCGCCTTGGCCTGGTTCTCGAAGCCACTGAAATGAAAAGTCAACTTGCTGATCCAGGAACGCTAGTACTCGTCGTCATAGCTCTTGCTTTCGGCGTGCGTCTCTTTCACCTCGACGCGCAGAGCTTCTGGTACGACGAAGCGTTCAGTGCAGGTGGTGCTGGCGTCTTCACGATGGGACGTCGTATTCCCGGCCAAGCAGGCAATGGGGTCTTCGTGACACATTTCCACGAAACGGTGGAGGTTGAGTACAAGCAACGCTTGACTGAGAGCTTCTTCCAAGAAGCGACTGGCGACGACTCGTGACAGAATTTGCTGGTCTAGTACGGAATCAGCTATGTTTTCCATGGTCCGACAGAAAGGCAGATAGGAAGCTTTGACCCGTCGAGGGTCGCGCCTCTAGAACCGACATACAGTAATCCCTCCGTGGCCAGCTATCGCGTTAACCTGTAGAGAGGTTGGTTTCAATCCTCATGAAGGCACCGGTAACCGAGATTGCAGACTCCGTGAGAGCGTGGGCGAAGAAAGCTGCCTCCGATCCTGCTCTCAGATATGCTGTCCTGGTCTTCATAGTGATGAGAGTCGTCATCTCCCTTTGGATGGCCCTCGTCCTGGCGGTGAGTGGCGCTCCGACGACCCCCGACGACGTCCCGCGACCGTACCAGGGCATCGAACAGGTCACTGGCGGCCTGGGCGAGCCGTTTCTAGGAGTCTGGCAGCGCTTCGATACTCTCTGGTATCTCAAGATTGCCACCGTGGGGTACGCCCCCGATGACGGGAGCACGGTCTATTTCCCCCTCTATCCCCTGCTCATCAAGCTTCTGGGCAAAGCTGTGCTCGACAACTACCTGGTGGCGGCCTTGCTCATCTCCAGCGTGGCCTACGTAGGCGCTTTGTACTGCCTCTATAGGCTCACGGACATCGAGTTCGGCGAAGCCGCCGGTCGGCGCAGCGTGATCTACCTGTCTATCTTCCCCACCGCCTTCTTCTTCCTGGCCGCCTACACCGAATCCCTGTTCCTGCTTCTCACCCTGTCCGCCTTCTACTGCGCCAAGAAGAAGCGCTGGTGGTTGGCGGGGGTCTTGGGCTTCCTCTCCTCCCTGACCAGACTACAGGGCATTGTGATATGCATCCCTCTGCTCTACATGTACCTCCGGGACAAGGAGTTTCAGGTGTCGAAGCTGCGCCCCGATCTGCTAAGCCTGATCCTCATACCGGGCGGAGCGGCTCTCTTTCTGGCTTACCAGCGCCTCGTCATTGGCGCGGCCCCGTTGCTGAGCACCTACCAGATGCAGTTGTACGCCCAGTTCGTGTGGCCTTGTGACAACATCATCGCCACAGTGCAGAAGGTCATGTCGCCTGAAGGCACCTTCATCAACGTCTTGAACTTCGGTACGATCTGCCTGTTCTTCGCCATGACCGCTGTCTCATTTCGACACCTGTCGCCAGAGTACGGCATCTACATGGCGGTCACTATCTTCGTCCTCCTGTCGCGAAGGACAACGCTACAGCCGCTGGTCAGCATGTCCAGATACGTTCTGATCCTGTTTCCGGCGTTCATGATCTGGGGGCGCTGGGGAAGCAATCCCCGCTTCCAAAGGTTCGTGGTCTATCCTTCGGTGGCCCTGCTGCTCTACCTGAGCGGGCAGTTCGCCATGTGGGGATGGGTAGGCTAGAGAGGTCACGAGTGTGAAACGTCTATCTCCATCGAGGCTGTTGAACATCAGCATGACCTTGATCTTCGTCCTCTCTTTGGATCAACCATCCTATGGCTGACCCTGGGCGTCATGTTGATGCATTTGGGGGAGGATATCCGTACCAAATCATGCCCTACTCGAAGCACGGTAGTGCGATGGCTCAAGTGGCAACAGGGCAACTACTGACATCAACGATCACTGTTCAACTGGCCCTTGGCGTCTCCTACGCCTCCGTCCTTACTTCGGCTTCGGCTTTCATGGCTTGGGACCAAAGGGGCACAGGAGCCAATATCACTACGCGTGTCACCCTCTTTCTGCATCTGATTGCTGGCCATCTTGCGGATCGGAGAGCGAGAGCATGAAAACGCATCGAGGCGCCAAGGCCTTCGCCCAACGGCTCCTGACGCTTGGCCTGATCGCTGTGCTGATCCTCACGGTGGCGACGCTCTATCTCCTTCTGCTGAAATCACCAACCCGCGTATACGAGGCCACCGACTTCCTAGGGTACTGGGCGGCAGCCAGCCTCCTCGCCCACCAGGAGAATCCCTATGACCAAGAGGCCCTGCTGGCACTGCAACGAGAGCAGGGCTGGCAGGCCCTCGAACCCATGTACTCTTGGAACCCTCCCTGGCTTCATCTCATATTGCTGCCCCTAGGCGCACTGTCATTTCGCCAAGCAGCCGCTCTCTGGTTCGTGCTCAATCCTCTCCTAATCGGCCTGAGTGCCCTGCTCATGTGGAACGTTGTCAGCCCGAGAAGAGGCCTTGCTCAGATAGGCGTGGCTCTGCTCGCAGCGTTTCTGTTCTCTAGATCACTCCATGCGCTGCTGGAAGGGCAAATAAACACACTGGTTCTCCTCGGCTGCGCTAGTTTTCTTGCCCTCGCCCTTGCGCGCAGAGACCTGCTCGCTGGCGCCGCACTTGTGCTGGTCACAGTGAAACCCCACCTGGCTTATTTGCTCTTGCCCGCTGTTCTCTTGATTGGGCTCTTGCAGAGGCGCTGGCAAATCGTCATCGGCTTCTCAATCTCTCTCATGGTTCTCCTGCTGCTGGCGACTTGGCTAGCCCCTGACTGGGGACAAACCTACATCACCCTGCTCAACGTCCCAGCGTCCCCTCTCAGAACAACCTCCTACATCACGCCCACTATCCGTGGTTTGGTGCTGGCGCTAACCGGCTTCGATTCAGGCGGCTGGCTAGCCGTAGTCTCCTTGGTGATCTTCGTGGCTCTAATCACGCTGCGAGGTCGGAACCTCGATGTGCCCACCATCGCCAGTCTCTCAGTGATAGTAGGCCTGCCGACTGCTCCTTTCGGATGGTCTACCGACCAGATACTGCTCCTTCTTCCCATCTTGCAGATAATCGCTTCCATGCGCACCATGGAGCGGGCGCATAAGTGCGTGATAGCGTCATCACTGGCTCTTGTATATGCGTATGCGCTCTGGGTTTGGGTGGTGTGCTACCGAGACGTCGCTTTCGTCATCCTGCCCCCGGCGATTGGCCTAGTCTGGTGGTACGCCCGCTGGAGAGTGCCCAACGAAGGCCGAAACAGAGGCCAAGTACTCAGCGAATCCGGCTCTGCAGGGCCACGGTAGGGCTCCGGACACCGACGCAGTGCTGTCCTCACCAAGGGGCCGAGAAGTTGCTCTGCAACAGGATATGGACTATGGTTCTCGTGACTTTGTGCACAGTGTCCGTCACGCAGACAGTATGCTGTCGCTCAGTCACCTTTGTGATTGGCGCAAGTCCTCAGCCGATGGGATGAGAAAACACTGCGATGCCAAGTGATCCCTCGCGTAAAGCAAGGTAGCACCATGCCCCAAGTCGTAAGAGGTCAGTTGCTGACCGCCGCCATCATAGCCCTGATGGCCCTGGGCATCACGTCCCTGCCCTACATCCTCGGCTATGCCTCAGCTACACCCGACATACAGTTCGGCGGAGTCATGATGAACTTCGAAGATGCCCACGGCTACCTGGCGAAGATGCGGCAAGGTGCCGAGGGGAAACTGCTCTATCACATACCCTTCACCTCAGAAGACCATGACGGAGCTTTCGTCGGGGGTTTCTTCCTCGCCCTCGGTTGGGCGAGTGCTCTCACCGGCCTGCCCGTGATGTGGATGTGGCACCTCTCGAGAGTGGTCTTCGGATTCATGCTCCTGTTGTCCGCCTACCTGTTCATCGCCTTTTTCCTCGAGGACAAGGCGCAGCGGCTGGTGGCCTACCTCCTGACCTGCTTTTCCGCCGGGTTCGGCTGGCTCGTCCTGCTGACCGGTCGCTTCACCATCTTGGGCTTCGACCTCATCGACTTCAAGATGCCCGAGGCCCACACCTTCTTCACGATCCTCACCTTCCCCCACTTCGCAGTGGGAGCCACCCTATTGCTCGTCATCTTCATGTTGGCCTTGCTCTTTCACCGGACGCAGCGGTTCAGGCACATGGTCTTGGCAGGTGTGGCCAGTTTCGTCTTGGGCGTGGTGCACCCCTACAACATGCTGATTGTGGCTGGCACCCTTGGCCTCTGGCTCCTGGTCATCCTCTGGCGGGAGCGAAGGTTTCCGACCCGTGAAGCCACGGGCGTTATCATCGTAGGACTGATGGCCCTTCCCCCTTTCATCTACTACTCCTGTGTCTTCTCGACGAATCCAGCCTTCATGGCCTGGGCGGCCCAATCCGGCAGTCCTTCACCGCACCCTATCCACTACTTGCTTAGCTATGGTCCCCTGCTCATCTTGGCCTTGCCAGCTATGGTCCAACTGGCCCGAAGGGGAAGCGTGACAAGGATTCTGCCCCTGATATGGGTGGTGGTAGTAGCGGCCCTGATCTACGCCCCCCTGAAGCAACAGAGACGCATGGTGGAAGGCGTGCATATCCCCCTGAGTATCCTGGCCACCATGGGTCTCTATTCCTTCTACCTCCCCCGGTTGGTGAGATCAAAGACTCTGAGAAAGTTGGCGACGCTTAGAGCGAGTTCCTATACACCACGCCGGATGAGAACATTCATCATCTTCCTGGTGCTCATAATCACCGTACCATCCAACCTCTACATCCTGGCCAGCCTCGCGGTCACTGCCCTCGCACACCCCTATCCGTTCTTCCATGAGCGGGCAGAGAACGAGGCCATCGACTGGCTTGCGAACGAGACGGAGCCTACCGATACCGTCCTCGCTACGTACGGAACGGGAAGCTACATCCCCTCTCGGATCAATCACCGCGTATTCCTCGGGTATTGGGCCGAGACGGCTGAGTGCGAGGCCAAGACAGCAATGGTGGATCGCTTCTTCCGCGCAGAGACGCCCGACTCCTGGCGAATAGGGCTTCTAGAGGAATACAACATCGCTTATCTGTTCTACGGTCCACGGGAAGCGACACTGGGGGCTTTCGATCCCACCACCAGCAGCTACCTCTCACCCAGTTTCGCCAACGAGATGGTGACCATCTACTCTTTTCAGCCACCTGAAGGATGAGATACCTTGGGTCAGGAACGATGAAACTTCATTGTCGTCAGCATCGTCAGGCCATTAGTCTATTGGCCGTTTTCCTGATGGCGTTGACGGTGAGAACACTGACTGCGCTGCCGCAGCAGCAGCCGCACTACTTCGATGCGTACTACTACTCCGACGTAGCGGAGAACCTGTACCTGGGTCGTGGCTTCGTTGTCGATTTCATCTGGAACTACCTGGAGGCGCCGCACACAGTCACCCACCCCAGTAACCTCTACTGGATGCCCCTCCCGTCCATCCTCGCATGGCTTTCCTTCACCATCTTTGGCGCCTCCTACCGGGCCGCTCAGATACCCTTCATCCTGCTCTCTGCGCTCCTCCCAGTGATGGCCTATTGGCTCTCTTACCGCATCTACGCCAGGCGAGACTACGCACTCCTGGCCGCTATTCTCACCGCCTTCGCTCCTTTCTACATGAAATACTGGGCATCCCCCGACAACTTCGCCCCCTTCGCGGTAACCGCTGGCCTGACCCTGATCACTCTCTACTTGGGCTGGGACAAGCGACAAGGTCGCTATTTCCTGGGATCTGGCCTGCTGATAGGACTGAGTCATCTGTCCCGCGCAGACGGGTTCCTGCTATGGATCCCTCTCCTGGTATTGATGGCCGCGGCCTGGCTGCGAGGGCGGATGGCGACGCCCGACTCTGACTCCCCGGGCACTGATAGCATCGAGCCGGTGGGTATCATGACGGCGCTCTCCTGGCTCTCACTTGCCATAGCCGGCTATCTAGCAGTGATGGTGCCCTGGTTCTATCGCAACTGGACCTTGATAGGTGCCCCCTTGTCCAGCGCCGGGGTCAAGACCGTCTTGGTGCATAGCTACGCCGACATCTTCAGCTACTTCAGGCAGCTCACTTTGCGAAGCTACCTGGCATGGGGCTGGGGCAACATTCTTCGGTCCAAGCTGGATGCTGCCATCCACAACCTTGCCGTTCTCGGCGGGGCCCTCCAGTTCCACCTGGCGCCATTGGCCATCATCGGCCTCTGGCAGCTACGGCGCCGTCGAGAGTATGCGCCTTTCTATGTCTACGCTGCCGCGCTCTATCTGGCGATGACGCTGATCTTCACCTTCCCCAGCACCCATGCCAGTATGCTGCACTCCACAGGTGCTCTCCTGCCCTTCCTCTACGTCGCCGCAGTACCAGGAATAGATGCGGCCGTGGGCTGGATAGCCGCTAGACGTCGGACCTGGCACCGTCGCACCGCTCAGAGAGCGTTCCGCATCGGCCTCACGGTCATCGTCGTCCTGGTGAGTCTCTTCGACTACTGCCAGGGCGTTTTCCTGTCCCTGAACCCTCTCGCGATTCGACCTCTCTGGAACGAGGCCAACGTGGGCTATTTGACAGTCTCGGCCTGGCTGGCTGAGAATGCCGAAGAAGACACCCTGATCATGGTGGTTGACCCTCCGGCCTACTACTACCTAACGCATCGCCGCTCCATCGTCACACCCAACGAGGAGATAGAGGACCTCCTGGCAGTCGCCCGGCGGTACGGGGCCGAGTACCTAGTCCTGGAATACGACCACGTGGCATCTCTGGATGGCCTCTACCGTGGCGAGGCCAGACACCCTCTTCTGCAACTCCGACATGCATTCGAGGACAGCAGCGGCAACCTGATTCAGATCTACGAGATTAAGAGGTAGCGAAGACATGAGGCGTCTGAGTTCAGCTCATATCCTGATCCCGTTGCTCGCGGCTCTGAGCGCCCTGCTGTATCTGGCATACGCTGTGCACTATGGGTTTCTCGGCTTCCCTCTCGATGACGCCTGGATCCACCAAACATACGCTCGTCATCTGGCGCTGTACCGTCAGCTTGCCTACAATCCCGGCGAGCCAAGCGTTGGCTCCACATCCCCGTTGTGGACACTGCTCCTGGCGCCAAGCTACTTCCTCCCTGTGGATCACAGGCTCTGGGCGTACCTATTGGGCGGTGTGTTCCTGACCTTGACAGGCTGGACCATTCAGCGCCTCAGTAGCGTCGTCTTCCCGAAGGATCCTCTTTCTCCACTGCTCACGGGGGCGTTCTGCATTTTCGAGTGGCACCTGGCATGGGCAGCATTCTCTGGCATGGAGACCATCCTCTTCGTCTTTCTATCACTCCTGGCCATGGAACGACATCTGAGTGGGGAAAGGCCCTTTGTGACGGGTCTGATTGTCGGCCTGCTGACCCTAGCCCGGCCTGAAGGGACGATGATGTTTCTCCTCCTGATCCTCGACATCCTGTGGAGGCGCAAAGTGGGGAAGCGTGTACTCGCCTGGCGGAAGGCAGGAATAGCCACAGCTATCTTGCTCCTCGGCTTCCTTCTGCCGCTCGTTCCCTACGTCGCTTTCAACCTCGCAATCACGGGACAGGTATTTCCGAATACGTTCTACGCCAAGCAAGCCGAATATCGAGACCTTATAGCCAATCTCCCGCTCTGGACTCGCTGGGCACAAGTGGCGGCCGTCACTGCCGTTGGCGCTCAGGTGCTTCTGATCCCCGGCGCCCTCTATGCAGCCTACAAAATGGTCAAGCTCAGGCGGGGACGGGCTGTACTACCCCTTGCCTGGTGGTTTCTCCTAGTGACCGTCTATGCCGTCAGACTGCCGGTCACCTACCAGCATGGTCGGTACCTAATCCCCACCATACCCATCCTCATCCTGTACGGCATCTGGGGGACGAGAAACCTGTCCTGGCTCCCGCGCATCGCCAGGCAGGTCTTGCTCATCTCTACTCCGCTGCTGTTAGTCATCTTCTGGGTGCGCGGGGCTGAGCAGTATGCCGTTGACGTGAGAATCATAGACAGCGAGCTGGCCATGACGGGGCGTTGGCTAGGAGAGAACACGGCCCCACAGGCCCTGGTTGCCGCCCATGACATCGGCGCCATCGGCTACTTCTCCGAGCGCGCTCTGGTGGACACTGCGGGGTTGGTGAGCCCAGAGGTCATCCCCTTCATTCGAGATGAAGAGAGGCTACTAGCCCACCTCAAGGAGAAGAAGGTCCACTACGTGGTCATCTTTCCCTCTTGGTACCCGTGGATGGCGAACAGCCCTTCTCTGCAAGCCATCTATCGGTCCACATCGCCGTGGATTGTGGAGGCTGGTGGCGACAATATCGTGGTCTATGAGACTCTGTGGAATCACTCGCCGTAGACGCCCCCCTCGTGAAATCATGTCGGTAGTCCTTGCTCCATCTGGCGTCAGCGCGCCTCCGGGGGCGAGTTGCGGACAAACCACAGTGATGGTATACTTGCTTGGCACTGGGTCGATGGAGTTGTCGCGCAACTGTTGGCGTGTGGCAGGGGTAAAATGGCGGACAAGATCAGAGTAATGATCGTGGATGACCACCCGCTGTTCCGCGAGGGGCTGCGCCGTGTCCTCGAGGAAGAAGAAGACTTGGTCGTCGAGGCAGAGGTGGCCGACGGTGAACAAGCTATCGTGCTGGCGCGTGACATTCGTCCCGACGTCGTCCTTCTGGACATCAACCTGCCTTCCATGGACGGCCTGCAAGTCACGCGGGAGATCACGGCTAGCCTGCCTGAGACAGCGGTGATAAACCTCACCGCCTATCATGACGAAGAACAGATTATCCGTGCCATCAATGCTGGTGCATCTGCCTACTATCCCAAAGAGGTCATGCCCGACAAGCTCATATTCGCAGTGAGACAGGTCAGCACAGGCCAGCACGTCATTGACGACAGAGTGCTAAGCAGGTCCGAAGTGAACTCCTGGCTCATCGAGCACTCTGCCCGGATTGCTCCATTGGGCGTGGCTGACGATACCCGCCTAGTGCCGCTCTCTCCCCGGGAGATGGAGATCCTGCAACATGTTGCCAGAGGAAGCAGCAACAAAGAGATCGCCCACGAGCTACAGATAAGCCAGCAAACCGTCAAGAACCATATCTCCTCCATTCTGCGCAAGTTGAACGTGAAAGACCGCACCGAAGCCGCCATCTATGCGATACGTCATGGTTGGATCAGACTGGAAGATACGAAACCAGACGAGTAACACCCTGCGGAGAAGAACCAAACATCTGGCACGGCAGAGCACACATCGAGAAAAAGAGATGGAAGACGGCGAAGAGAAACAGGACCCTATCCGAAGCCTGGTCGAACTGGTGCAGGAGAGCAAGAGGGAATACACACGCCTTCAGAACGACCTCAAAGAGCTGGAGGTTCTGATCGAGCAAACCAGCGGTGAGGTTCAGAAACTCGACCATCGTACGGCCCAGGTCACGAACAAGCTGCGCCACATAGAATCGAACCTGAACAGCTATCCCCGCGAAGACATCAGGGAAGCTTACTCCGCCTCTCAAGCCTCGCAACTCCGGCTCGTGATGTTGAGGACGCAGGTAGAGCAGCTACAAGCCAAGAAGGAGACCTTGGAACCCCAGGCCGAGTATCTGCATCGGTTTCTGGAGATCGTTGACCAGGTCCCCGGTCTTTCCACATACGGAGAAGACGTCGTCTCGTCCACGCTTCCTGGTGACAGCGTTGTGATGCGAGTTATCGAGGCCCAGGAGGGGGAGCGTCAACGCTTGGCCAGGCAGATGCACGACGGTCCAGCGCAGTCACTGACCAATCTCATGCTCCAGGCGGAGATAGTTGAGAGGTCATTCGGTGTGGACACCGACCAGGCTCGTTCCGAACTGACGAACCTGAAGAACGCGGTGAACGCCACTTTCCAGAAGACGATGGACTTCATCTTTGAGCTGAGCCCCATGATGCTTGACGATCTTGGGGCCGTACCCACGGTGCGCCGCTATGTGGACGACTTTCAGGAAAAGAGCGGCCTCAGCGTCGCCTTGGAGGTAGTTGGCGAGGAGAGAAGGCTCGCACCCTACGTGGAAGTCACGGTTTTCCGGGTCATCCAGGAACTGCTGCACAATGTGTTGCAACACGCCCATGCAAGTCACGTCCAGGTGAATCTGGACCTCAGCAGCGCCACGATTGGCATAATCGTTGAAGACGACGGAAGCGGCTTCGATCTGGACGAAGCCGTGGCCGGCGCCAAGGAACGGAAGACCCTGGGCATCACGACCTTGCAACAGAGGGTCGACATGCTGGGCGGCACCATAGATTTCGAGAGCAGCCTCGGCCGCGGCACCAAAGTCACCGTCAAGATCCCCTCTGCTTGACCCTCGGTGTGCATTTTGGCCACTTATGCACAGTATGGAGCCTCCAATAGTACTATACTCCTATTGCGTTCTCAGTGGCCTTGCTATATAATGGACATCAGAGCGCAGCCCTTAGCTGGCTGCAACAGATTGGTAAGCGGAAAGGAGGTGAAAAGGGATGCTTTACTTGCCGCAAGAGGAAGGGCAAGGTATGGTCGAGTATGCGTTGATATTAGTCTTGGTGGCCATTGTAGTGATCGCCATCCTGCTGCTCCTGGGGCCGCAGATCGGCAATATCTTCAGCCGGATCACCAGCGGGCTTCTAAAGGGCTAATCAGCAACGACTGCCAACCTTGCGACGCAAAGAGCCCTATCCACACGGTAGGGCTCTTGTTCTGCCAGCACAATTTCGTTTTCCTCCTCGCGACTCTGTTTGCGCTTATCCCGGAGTGGTGCACACAGCTCTGCACCCAGCAAAGCTGAATGCACCAGCACTTCGTGGTACTATCTTCCTATTGCCTTCTCAGCAGCAAGGTCGTATAATTGGGAGAGACGTCTGGAAGCGAAGGTGTGTTCGCTTGCTCTTGCGGTACTACCAGCACATCTCCTTGCTCCTGCGCAAGACAACCGGGTAGAGATACCGACGGCAGCAGAAGTCCATATCTGGCCTGGCCGATGTCGAACTACTTCCATAGTGTTCTGTCGGAGAATCTCCAGTCAGAAAGGAGGTTAGACAAGTGCTGTACTTGCCGCAGGAGGAGGGGCAAGGTATGGTCGAATATGCATTGGTATTAGTCATGGTGGCCATGGTTGTTATCGCCATACTGATGCTCTTGGGGCCTGAAATCGGCAATGTCTTCAGCAGAGTCACCAGCGCTCTCTACAACATTCCGGGTTAGACAGATCGAATGCAGCGCCGCCCTTGCTCATAGAGCCCTCTGGTCGACAACGTCGGTGGTGCTCTCCGCCGAACTATTCCTTAATGATCGTTCACGAAAGTATGACCGAGGCTTTGCACCAGCGGCGGCGCTGTGCAGTCAAAGCGCTAGTACTCAACCGAGTGTGCGATTGGCAGTTCGGTCTCTCACGCAAGAATCGGTGATCTCCTTCATTTGAGAGTCATGTGCAACACCGATGTTGAGAAGATTGTAGCCCGTGTACCGCGCACAGGTGATAGATCACTCAGTGGTCTACTAGTGACTGGATCGCCGCACTGGCTTCCGGACGAGATGGGGCCGTAGAGGTGGTAACTGCATCTGCACTGGTATACAGAGAGGGTTTGGCTTCTGCTCGGTGTGCCGTGGACCCATGAGCCCTCATCGTCTCTTGTGGTTCGGTACGCACATGGTGCTGTCAGACGTTGTTTGAAGGATAAGGAAGAGTGAGTAGGAACACTGCGGAATGTTCGGCTCAGGAGGCTGGGCAAGCTCTGCTCGAGTTCGCGCTGGTCCTGTTGTTCGTGATTCTGCCGCTGACTATTGCCATTATCGACGGCAGCATCCTCTTCTACAAATGGGTGGCCCTCAACAACGGGGCCCGAGAGGGGGCCCGGGCCGCGGTCATCTATCAAGATACCAGGCGATCCGACGGCACTGGGGGGATGATGAACGAGATAGATCTCGCAAGGCAAGACGTGGTCACCCAGACGGTGGAGGCGATCAGTGGCCCGCTGGTCAGCATACAGTGGGACCAGCCTGAGGACTGGGAGATAAGCTACCCTGATAGCCCTTGTGTGGTCGGGGAACACGAAATGCAGTGTGGAACCTGCAAGGTCTACGATGTCTACCGCGGCGGTGTCTGCCAGGGCGGTGAGTACCGCAGCGCGGGACATCGGGTTACAGTGGCTATCACTCACACTCACAGACCCTTGCTTGGCTTGGTCATTGGTTTGGGAGAAATCGACCTGACCGCGACGGCGACGATGAGGATCGAGCCCGGCGGACCAGCCCCCACCCCAGCGCCGTCACCATAGAGAGTGGCTAAGTGATTTCCACTGCTGGTACGGAGGCCTCTAGATGTTCCTGCGAACTGAAACGAAGAGCGGGCAAGAAGGGCAATCCATCGTCGAAACGGCGCTCATGATCCCGGTGGTGCTGTTACTGCTGATGGGGATCATAGAGTTTGGTTTCCTCTTCTATGCCCACGTGCGCGTCTCCAACGCCGCTCGCGAGGGAGCCAGAGCAGGATCGCTGTGGTTGATTCACCGAGAGGCCACGGCGCATTACTATGATCCGATTCTGTGTGACACGGTCCACGACGCGGTGCAGTCCGAGTTCAGCGCCGTAGAGCACGATGATATACTCATCACACTGAAGGAGGGCGTCGTTGACTGCGACCTTGGCGATGCGGACCTCGCGCCGCTGGCCGGGGAGCCCGTCACCGTTACTCTAGTCTATGATTACACCTTGCCTGTCACCTCGGGTTTGCCGATAATTAGAGATGTCATATCTTCACCGTTTCCTGTATCGAGATTGGTTGTCATGCGGTTTCAGTAGCGGGAGTCCTGAAAGGAGGGCGGTTGAGTGAGGGTCAAGAATCCCAGGGAGGAGGAAGGTCAGGCGGCGGTCTTCATAGCCCTCCTGTTGGTGTTCGCCTTGATCGCCCTCACGGCCCTGGCTATCGACGGGGGTCATCTGTATGTAGTGAGGCGCGACCTGCAGAACATAGCTGATGCGGCGTGCTTGGCGGCGGCCACGGAGCTATCTTTGCACGGCAGCGAAGATGACGCTTACAATTCAGCGCTGGAGTACATCGTGGCTAATGGCGGAGATGCTGATCTCTACACCCCACAAGATGGAGCGGGTGTAGACCTGCTCAAAGGCGTTCAAGTCAGCGAAGCCGATGTCAGGGTGGCCCTTCAAACGGTGGTTGATACGTATTTCACTGCGATCTTCAACCGCTCCGGGGCCGTAGTCGGCGCGCGTTCGCATTGTAACGCCGTGGCCGCGGGTGGGCTCCTTCCTATCGCAGTGCGGAGGTTTGAGTATAACGAGGATGAGCCAGACCAACAGCTCGATCTCATGGCCAACAAAGACGCCGATCCCCGAAACCCCCTCGCTTCGTGTCAGGGCACCCCAGATTGTGCTTATCCCGCGAACTGCACCGCCACTTCCTGGAACGGAAAATACGGCCCCATGACGGTCTATCTACCCAAGCCGGGGTATGTTCCTGAGGACGGCGGCCTTACCGACATGACGACTGGGAACGTCGACTGCGATCTCCCGCCGGGAGACGGGATCTATGAAGGGACCTGCGTTTTGGGAGATGGCGTGGACACAAACAGCGAAACAGCCAACTTCAGAGGTTTCGTGCTACTCGACGCGCGCAATATCGCGTCCGGCCCGATCGAATATTACAACGGGGCGACGGGCCAGGCGACCACCAACAAAGACATCTCAGAGCAGTACTTTCACACTGGCTATCGGGGCCCCCTACCACAGGTCGGGGACCAGTTAGCCATGCTTGATGGGGTCTCCAACGATTTCGCGGCCGAGGAGATGAGTCAGTACTGGGACGTGGGAGACGAGTTCGCGGCCATTGTGTATAGCGGCTTCATCTGGGACAAACCAGACCTGGAAGTGAGTATCGATCCCGACGAAAACCCCCTCTCTCCCACCTTTCCTTGTGCAGGCGACCCCGTCACTTATACCGTCGAACTGAAGAAAGCGGGCCCCGCGCCTTGGCACAGCCACGCCAATTTCCAACTGGACGCGTTCTTCACGGACCAGGGCGGGGCGTACGGGGTGATAGCGCCTACCGTTGGGTTCAGCGAGAACCCGGTGCAGTTGCCGCTGGGGCAGCCCTCGGTCCCGGTGAAAATGACCGTCTACGCGGCCAATTGTGTCACCACCACTACGTACCTCAGCGCTTTGACCGTAAGGGCGCGCGAAACAGGCTTGGACTTGACGCGTTGGGCGTCCACCAGTTTCAGGTACGGGGATGTCGAACCCGATTTTGCCCTGTACGCCGGCGCGCTGGAGTTCAGTGTCCCGCAGGGTGGCTCTCTGGCTATTCCCCTCACCACCAGGGGCTTCGGCTTCAACAAGAACAATGCGCCTCTCTCAGCCGCCCCAGAGGAGTATGCTTGGGTCGACGTCTTCACGTCAAGCCAATCCGGCAAGATCCATATCAAGGACCATACAGACACCGAGAAGACATTTACGCTAAGCGTCAGGGATAACGCCACGCCCGGGCTCTACTACGTCCTATTGACGGTTGACTATGACCCACCAGGGCCAACAACAACAATCTCCCACGGCGTGACAATCGCTGTGAACGTCTATGCTCCTACCCCGGGCGGCGAACCTACGAGATTCCTCATCGTCGAGGCCTTCGCTCTTTTCCGCGTCAGCTACATAGATGAGAACACCATAGCCGCATACGGTATCGGCGCGATCACCGACGATCCCTCGTCGCTGATATCGGGTCAGAATCCTCGCCTTTTGCTCTGGGCAGCGCCCTAGCCCAGCGGTGTTGTCGAGATTGGCTGAGGGAATCCTCACTATGTATCAGTTCCGCCTCCGGCGCTCGACAAACCCGGAGAATCAGTCATGGTCAATACGAATGCCTATTTGAACGAGCAAAGGAGATAGCGGACGCCGAAGTGTGCGGCGCAATGATGTGAATCCACCACAGCGAAAGGTTCTCCAACAGTCCTGTGATAGTTGTGGCCGAGGCGGCAAGGGCTTCCGTTGCCGGAGCGGGTACGCCATATATGGACGATGACAACGGCCGTGGGGGGGACATGTTCATCCGGGTGATCAGATGACGGCTTAGTTCTTTGTCGCTCAAGTGAGTCTTGCCAGGTTGGTGATTTCGTAGTAGAATATATCCGTGTTCACTGCCCAGTGAGGGGCTCTAGATGATTACTCCTCAAGCCGTAGGAGGGAAATATGCGACGCGGTAGTACAATATTGATCATTGTAGGGGTGCTGTTGGCGCTGACCACGGCGGCCATCGCCTACGTCGTGCTGGTCAGGGGTGCTGGACCAGAACCGCCTTCCCCCGCGACTACGCCTGAGGCCAAGGTCGCAGTTGTGATCGCGCTCCAGCATATTCCTGCCTACAGCGACATCACTGCCGATGCCGTGGGAACCCAGGAGATTGCGGAGTCCAAGCTGACCAACCATCTGCTGGCTCCCGAGGCGGTGGTCGGCCGCAGAGCCGCGAGAACGATCCTGCGTGGTTCCTTCATCATGTCAGACTGGATTGTTGACCCCCAGACCGTCGTACAGGAAGGGAAGAACGCCTCCCTGAGCATCACTGTCGATAGGGAAGGGCGGAGCAGAGTAGCCATGGCCTTCGAGACCACAGAACTCCGCGGCGTCGCCGGAGCGATCCAGCACGGTGATTTCGTGGATATCCTCATCTCCTACCGATTGATAGACACTGAGCAAGAACTGCCCGAGGCGGTCGTCCCGGCCGTCGAAGGCTGCCCCGTCTTGTGCCCGGAGCCCTCTGAGAACCTAGTGGCTCAACTTTTGCTACAGGACGTCGAGGTCTATCGCGTGGGGCCCTGGCTAATGCCCACGCCCACACCAGTCCCAGAAGGGGAAGAGGCCGAAGAGGAACCGGAAGAAGCGCAGCCCATACGGAGCAAGACACTGACCCTGCTCTTGACGCAACAGAATGCCCTAGTTCTCAAGTTCGCCCGCGAGAGCGGCGCTTCGATAGATTTGGTCCTGCGCGCTCGCGACGACCATGATGCAGTGCGCACAGAAACGGTGAGTCTTCAGTACGTGATGACGCGTTTTGACATCACCGTGCCCCCAGAGCCATTGAGGTACATCCCGGTGTCGATGAGTGAGTAGCCCTGTGAACCCCAGAGCATCAAGATACTCCCGTTTCTGGTGGTGAGACGACTCTAATGATTGAAGAACCCGACAGCAAGATCCGCGTCCTGATAGTAGACGACATCCCCGAGACGAGGGAAAACGTCCGCAAACTCCTCTACTTCGAGAAGGATATCGAGGTAGTAGGAGCCGCTGCCAACGGATCCGAAGGCATCGAAATGGCGAGGGATCTCAGACCGGACATAGTCCTCATGGACATCAACATGCCGGACATCGATGGAATCACCGCCACCGAGTCCATCTCGCAGTCGGTGCCCGAGGTTCAAATCATCATGATGTCGGTGCAGGGCGAGACCGACTATCTTCGGCGGTCCATGCTCGCTGGTGCTCGGGAGTTCCTCGTCAAACCTTTCTCAGCGGATGAGTTGATTGCCAGTATCCGGCGCGTCTACCAGTTGAAGCCCAAGATTGCGCCGGCCCAGCCACAGATACTTCGCCCCCAACCGGTGACGCCTGGGCGACCTCACGAGGCGGAAATGACCTTGAGGGAGGGCGAGATTATCACTGTCTATAGCCCCAAGGGCGGGGCAGGGTGTAGTACCATAGCTACGAACCTAGCTCTGGTCCTGCAAAACAAAGAGCAGCGAGTGGCACTGCTAGATGGCGATCTGCAATTCGGAGATGTCGGAGTACTCCTGAACCTACAGCCTAGTAGGACCATTACCGATCTCATCTCTCACGTGGATAGTCTGGACGCTGACTTCTTGAGCGATGTGCTGCTTGCTCATCCGTCCGGCATCAAGATAATGCTGGCGCCCCCTAGACCGGACGTGGCTGAGGTGGTGACACCGGACGACATGAGAGAGATTCTCAGACACCTCAGGCTCCTCTATGACTACACCGTGGTTGACACAGCCTCTTTCCTAGACGATGTAGTCTTGACCACGCTGGAGGTCTCAGATCGGCTTCTCCTGGTGGTGACCCCTGACATACCAACAATAAAGAACGTGAGGTTATTCCTTGAGGTACTGGATGCCCTGGACTACCTCACCAAGACGAAGCTGATCGTCAACAAAGTCAGCCGTAAGGATGGGATAACTGACCAAGACATCACGGCCCACATCAAACACACTGTCTGGGCTACCATACCGAGGGATGACAGGACCGTTGCGGCCGCTGCCAACCAGGGCATACCCCTCGTGACCAACAACCTCAAGTCCCCCACTGCCAAAGGCATCGCTGAGTTGGCCAACTTGATCCGGCGGGACAGAACCGAGGAAGTTCAGAAGCCAGTCCTGGGAAAAGAGACCATCGCCGAAGGGACGAGCCCCAGTACATTGCTGGGACGGCTATTCGGCTAGCCCACAGGTGTGAGTGCAGAGAACGTAGGATCGAGGAGGCAAGCCTGAATGTCCTTGCTGAAGCGAATTGAGAAAAGCCAGAAGCCTCAAGATGAAATCCGTACCACCAAGCTGGAAGAGTTGAGACTGAAGCGCAGCCCTGCGAGCCCGGCCCGCGACACTTTCTCCGAACTGAAGACCCGGGTGCAGAAAAAGGTCATCGCTGAACTGGATCCGCGCATGGATCTCTCCCAAACCGCTGAGGTGCGTGCGGTCATAGAGGAGATGTTCAATACCGTCCTCGCAGAGGAGAACGCCATCCTCAGCCGCACGGAGCGAAATGTACTTCTCGAGCAGATCGTGGCGGAAATCATGGGGTTGGGTCCGCTAGAGCCGTTGCTCCAGGATGAGACGATTACCGAAATAATGGTCAACGGCCCCAATGACATCTACGTCGAACGGGAAGGAAGAATCCACAAGACGTCCTACAAGTTCGAGAGCGACGAACACGTGATGCGCATTATTGACCGCATCGTAGCCCCCTTAGGGCGCCGCGTGGACGAGAGCCAGCCTTATGTTGACGCTCGCCTGCCTGACGGATCTCGTGTCAACGTGATCATACCACCGCTGGCCATCCACGGGCCTACCATCACGATTCGACTCTTCTCCAAGGTGCCCTACTCCATGGAGGACTTGATCGCTTTTGGGACTCTGACGCCGGAAATCGCTGAGTTCTTGGAGGTTTGCATCAAGTCGAGGCTTAACGCAGTCATCTCTGGCGGCACTGGTTCCGGCAAAACGACCACTCTCAACGTGATGTCAGGCTACATCCCCAACGATGAGCGCATCATCACCATCGAGAATGCAGCCGAACTCCAGTTGCAACAAGAGCATGTCATAACTCTGGAATCCCGGATGCCAAACATCGAGGGCAAGGGTGCAGTCTCCATTCAAGACCTCGTGGTCAACTCACTGCGAATGCGGCCCGATCGCATAGTAGTGGGGGAGGTCCGCTCCGGTGAGGCATTGGACATGCTACAAGCCATGAACACCGGCCACGATGGCAGTTTGACCACCTGTCACTCCAACAGCCCACGTGATACCTTGGCTCGCATGGAGACCATGGTTCTGATGGCGGGGACGGATCTCCCCCACCGAGCCATCCGAGAGCAGATCTCCTCTGCTCTCCACTTGATCGTCCACCAGGAGCGGCTAAGGGATGGGTCACGCAAGATAGTGAACATCACTGAAGTTCAGGGTATGGAAGGCAACGTCATCGTGTTGCAAGACCTGTTCGCTTTCGAACAGACAGGGTTCGACGACGGACGGATAGTCGGACAACTACGTCCAACGGGAATCCGACCCAAGTTCACTGAACTGATCGACGCAGCAGGGTATCACTTGCCTGCTGAGATATTTGGGTACGATCAGCGAGGCCGTTTCAGGGGATAGAGGGAGATATCTGAAATGGATCCTCTCATTCTTGTCCTACCGCTGCTGGCAGGCGGTTCCATCCTGATTCTATTCCTTGGATTGTCAAGGCTGGCAGCTTCGCGCTCGCGCGTCATCACACGTCTGGGCGACGTCACGGCAGTCGTCGCCGAGGAGGCGCCAAAGGCATCTTCAACAGACGAACGCGCGGTACCTGAAGTGATGGTAACCTTGGACCGAGCCATCGTCAGGCAGAGCTTCGGCCGTCGCATGGCCACTGATCTAGCCCGGGCCAATCTCAAGCTCACCGTCGCCGAGTTCATCCTTCTGACACTGGCAACCGTCGCCCTTGGCATAACCCTTGGCTCTCTGGTGGGACGAGCATACTGGATCATAGGGGCAGTTGCTGGAGCGCTGTTGGGCTTCATCGCGCCACGTCTCTTCCTTAAATGGCGGCAGGCGAAACGCCTGAACGCTTTCGACGACCAATTGGGTGATACCATCACCTTGCTGGCCAACTCTCTGCGCTCCGGCTATAGCCTGCTACAGTCCATGGAGATGGTAGGTAGAGAGTTGTCGCCTCCCATGAGCGAGGAATTCCAACGGGTGACCCGAGAGATAGGCCTGGGTCTCAGCAATGAGGAAGCACTGGATAATCTGCTGAGGCGCATTGACAGCGACGACCTAGACATGATGATCACCGCGATCAACATCCACCACGAGGTGGGTGGAAATCTGTCGGAGATTCTGGATACGATCGGCCATACCATACGAGAGAGGGTGCGGATCAAAGGGGAAATCAGGACTCTGACCGCCATGGCCAGGTACTCCGGATACATGGTCAGCGTCTTGCCAGTGGCCGTGGCAGGGTTGCTCTTCGTCATGAATCCTGACTACATGTCCACACTGTGGAAGGATCCCTGCGGAGTGCGTATGATCGTCGCATCGGCTATCGGTATGGGTCTCGGCTGGGTCATCATCCGCCAGATAGTGAACATCAAGGTATAGGTTGAGAGATCGCCGACATCTGAGGGAGTTGAAGAGATGTCTAGTATGATGCTACCGCTGTTGGTTTCACTCGGTATCGGAGGAAGTATCATCATCATCTTCGTGGGCTTGGCCTCGCGACGCCAGACCGACGTTGTCGAGGAGCGCCTGGGTGAATTCGGCACTCGGCAACTGATGACCCTGGAAGAGATAGAATTGGCCGAACCGTTCTCCCAGCGAATCATCAAACCGATGCTCCGCACGGTCGCCAATGTCTTTGCTCGTCTCACGCCTCGAAGGAACCTCGAGAATATCCAGCACAACCTCGATCTGGCGGGCAATCCCTATGGATGGTCGCCGATGGAACTCACTGGCTTGAGACTCCTCTGTGCCGTCCTATTCGGAGGGTTGGCACTGGCTGTGATGTTCGTGTCCCGGGCACCGCTGTTGAACCAGACCTTCGCCACAGTCATCGCCAGCGCACTGGGGTACTTCCTACCAACCATCTGGCTGGCTCTGAAGATAAGGAGCCGCCAGACCAACATAATTAGGGCCTTGCCCGACGCCCTTGACCTCCTGACCATCAGCGTGGAGGCTGGCCTGGGCTTCGACGCGGCTATGGCGAAGGTGACCGAGAAGTGGACCGACGATCTCAGCCAGGCGTTCAGTCGGGTGCTGATCGAGATTCAGATGGGCACGGTGCGCCGAGTGGCATTGCGATCTATGGCCAATCGCGCGGAGGTCCCCGAGCTCACCAGCTTCGCTGCGGCCATCATTCAGGCTGACCAATTGGGTGTAAGCCTAGCCAGGGTGTTACACATCCAATCTGAGCAGATGCGAATCAGGCGTCGCCAAAGGGCCGAGGAGATGGCCAACAAAGCCCCTATCAAGATGATGGTCCCTTTGGTCTTCTTGATCTTCCCAGCCCTGTTCGTCGTGCTCCTGGGGCCCGCTCTCCCAACTCTCATGACCGCCTTCTCAGGCTTCTAACCACGGGCTCGAAGCGCTGCATCGCCTGACGGACCATCGAGGGGGAATAGGACACGCGGAGATCTGGGGCAGGGTCGGTACTTCTCGCGACTCCAGGGCCTGAACCCTTGGGGACACGCTCTTGAACCTTCGTCTAAACTGGCAGGAAACGACCCAAAACTTTCTGAACCTGTTCTTCCCACCCCGCTGCGTCGCGTGTCAGCAGAGCGGCGATTGGCTATGCCAGGCCTGCCAGGATCGCATCGAGCACATCAGGCCACCTGTGTGTCCCCTCTGTGGGCAGCATGTTCTCCAGCCGCATCTTTGCTCCTCTTGCCGCAGAGCACCCCTGCAGGTCGATGGAATACGAGCCGTCGGCTATCTGGAAGGGCCTCTGAGAACGGCCATTCATCGCTTCAAGTACTCAAACATGCGGCCGCTCGCGGTGCACCTGGGTCAACTGTTGACTAACTACCAGATGGAGAATCGACTGCCCGTAGAGGTCATCGTTCCAGTACCTCTTCACGCCCGGCGAGTGAAGAAACGAGGATACAACCAGGCGGCACTTCTCGCCAAGGAGATGGCAGAGGGCCTTGGCCTGCCTCTCGCTCGGGATTCCCTGGTCCGCGTGAGAAGCACTGTTCCTCAAGTAGGTCTCAGTGCTCGCCGGAGACGAGACAATGTCAGCGGAGCTTTCCAATGCCCCCAAGCACACTTGAAGGGGCAAAGGGTTCTGCTCGTGGATGACGTGTGCACAACAGGCGCGACGTTGGAGGCCTGCAGCATTGCGCTGCAACAGATAGACGTTGCCTCGGTGTGGGGACTGGTACTTGCCAGAGAAAAGTGGCATCAGCACGAGGGTGGATCACAATGTGGAGGAGAACTATATGGAGTTGATCATCACCGGCAGAAACATGGAGATAAGCGATGGAATGCGAGAGTACATCCAGAAGAAAGCAGGGAGACTGGACCGCTATCTGCGCGGCATCGATGAAGCTTCACTGGAGCTGACTCGCGAGAGCGCCAAGAGTGCCGATGATCGTCACATCGCTCAGCTCACCGTCCGCGTGAGGGGCACCATACTACGAGCTGAGGAAAGGGCAGCAGACGTCTTCACAGCCTTTGACGCTGTGCTAGACAAGATGTACCGCCAGATCATCCGGTACAAGACGAAAAGACGGGGCAAGCAGCGCCTCCAAGAAGAGGACCTCATGCCTCCCATTGAGGAATATGACGAGGAAGCGCCAAGGCGGATAGTCAGGACAAAACGATTCCAGGTGCCTCCCATGGATGAGGAGGAGGCCGCGGAGCAGATGGAGCTCCTCGGCCACGATTTCTTCCTCTTTCTCAATGGTAATACGGGGGAGTTGAACGTGCTGTATAGGCGGAGAAACGGCGATTATGGTCTGATCGAGCCAGAATTGGCATAGGGATGGATGGCACTATACTCTTCGTATGCAGCGGCAATTTCTGTCGCTCCCCCATGGCAGAGGCAATACTGAAGGATTTCCTGCGACAAGACGGGAAGGAGTGTCACTACCGCATTCACTCGGCCGGCACATGGACCCGGGATGGTCTGAGCGCATCACCACTAGCCATTCGGGCCATGCAAGAACTCGGACTGGACATCAGTGCTCACCGTTCCCGTCACCTCACCTCTCAGGATGTCGCGGGAGTAGATCTGATCATCGTCATGACCCGTGATCACAAAGAGGCACTGAGCGCGGAGTTCCCCGAGGCCAGGGAGAAGCTCTGCCTGTTGAGCGAGTTGGCGGACCAGAGGTATGATATTGCAGACCCATCAGGCAGTGACTCGCTAGAACTCCACAAGGGATGCGCACACGAGATCAAGGAACTCCTGACTCAGGGCTACTCCCGCATTCTGAGTATCGCCGCCACTGGTGACGAGGAAGCGTAGACGGTTAGCCTCGTTGTAGACGCCAGAGCTTCCGATAGCGCACCATCTCATAGTAGGCCATCAAGACGCTCAGCACTAGCCCGTGCCATCCATCCTTGTATCCCTGAAGCGTCCAGTACCGCCAACGGAATTGACGCAAGGGCTGGAGAATGAAGTTGTGCGGCCTAGCCCGCTGTCCATCCTGAAGCAGCATCCAGGCTTCGTAGTCGGTGTACCTGCCCTGTTTGGCGCAGAACTGTTGCACCGTATTGTAGTTGTAGTGGATCAGGGCACTCTCGAGATGGCCTGCCTCACCATCCAACTCGACCAGCTCATGAACCTCTCGCCGTTCGTCATAGTGGGCCCTATCACGGGCCAAGAGCCGTAGCTGGTAGTCAGGGTACCACCCTGCATGGCGGATCCACTTGCCGAACATGTAGTTCATTCGCGGCACCCACCAGCCCGCAAATCCTCCCTCACTTGTGACGTGGCGTATCTCCTCTGCCAACTCAGGAGTAACCCTCTCGTCTGCGTCGACGAAGAAAACCCACTCTTTCTGCGCCAGTCGCAGCGCGGCGTTCCGCTGCAGAGGGTAGTTGACGAAACGACGTTGACACACCTCAGCTCCCCTGTTCTGCGCAATGTGCACAGTGGCATCCTCGCTGAACGAATCCAGAACCAGCAGCTCATCAGCCCATTGCAGCGTATCCAGACAAAGCGCGATGTTCCTCTCTTCGTTCTTGGTGAGAACCACGATCGAGATCTCTGCCATCCACTCTCTTCCCCAGCCGCGCAGCGCAACGGGATGGTGATCCGATCCCGCTCGCGTCAGGATAGCATCCGAACCTGACGATACGTGGCCAAGCGGTCTCTCACAGCTTCTTGATCCAGGCGACCTCGCCCAGCGGCCCAGCGCGCCTGCAGACTGCGCTGCGTCAAGCCCAGTAACACCAGCCAGCGAGCCGCACGCCGGAAAGAACCACTGTAGTGCTTCTCATACAGGCGGTACCGGCTTCTGTGTAGCTCGATGAACATCTCATCGCGGAATTGAGCGGTGCTTTGAGCCTCGTAGTGAACGACCTCCGCCTGGGGGCAGCAGTAGACCTGCCAGCCCGCATCCTTGATGCGCATGCACCAATCGATCTCCTCGCAGTACATGAAGAAGCTCTCGTCCAGGAGGCCGACTTCCTCGATCACCCTTCGCCGCACCATCAATCCAGCCCCCAGCGGATGATCCACTGGGAAAGGCTCTCCCATGTCGTACAACGCACGGGGATATCGACCATTGAGACGGGAGTCCACGAGCCGATAATTGAGGCGAAAGAAGTCAAGGAAGATCATGGGCAGCGTGGGAAAAGTGAAAACAGAGTGCTGAAAACTGCCATCCGGGTAGACAAGCTTCGGCCCCACGACGCCGATCTCAGCATCATCGTCCAGCAACTCCATCATCCTCCCTAGCGCCCCTGAACGAACGACTGTGTCGGGGTTGAGAAGCATGACATACCGCCCACTACTCGATTGAATTGCCTGATTGCTGCCTGCCGAGAAACCTCGATTTTGCTCGTTAGCGAGAAGGCGCACCTGTGGGAAGGCGGTCCGGACCATAGCCGCGCTTCCGTCAGCCGAAGCGTTGTCAACCACAATCACCTCATGGTCGGACCCCAGATTGAGCATTGGGATCACAGAAGTCAAGCAACCGTCAAGGAGATCTCGAGTGTTGTAGCTGACGATGAGCACAGATAGGTCCATTCTGGGCCTCTCGTCCTTAGAAGCCGATCGATATCTCGGTGGGGTTCTGACGATCGTTCACTATGCGCACCTGCTCGTGCACGAGGCCCGCCCAGAAGTAAGGATTGATCTTCGGAGGTTCATCGATGATGGTGATATGACCGATCACTGTCACTCGCTGACCCGGAAGCAGATAGAGCTGCCTTTGGCCGTCGATCATCCTTGCGTCCAGGTCCTCGTCGCTGCCCAGTTGCCACCGGTAGGTGTACGGACGCCCGTCGCTGTTGCCTTCGAAGTCAACCCCCACACGGAATATCCCTGGTTCCTCATAGAACCCCATGGTATTGAAGTTCTCTCGGCTGGTGTAGGTCGTGCCGGAGGCAGGCCCTTTGGTGCGGATAGCCACTGCCCCAACATTCTCCACAGTCACCGTCACGTGCAACGTACCGCCCAAGGGGACCACCGTAGGGTAGAACTCGACCGTCTGTATCTCAGCCAAAGGAAGGCCCCCATCTTCGATGGTCAGTGCGGCCTCTTCCACCACTTGATTGCCCGCTCGGTCAGTCGCGACAGCCACCACAGTGTATTCGCCATCGGGAGGCGGCGAAGCGCCGAGGTCAATCCCTCCATCGTAGTCGTACTCCCAGAGGCCCGGCTCCAACTCCACCTTACTGGGGTTGCCCTCCAGGTCAAATTCACTCTCGTTCCACCTTGTCTTCGGAAGCCCCACAGGACGTCGCTTCCCTTGCTCATCTCTTAGATAGACCTCCACCTCCGCGCCTTCCAAGAGACGAAAGCTGATGGCTATGCGGTCATTGATGCCATCTTGATTGGGAGTGAAAAGCTGGGGAAAGACCGTGAAATCCTCCAGTTCGGGGCCTGAACTGTCGCCGCCACTGACGGTTAGCTGCCCTTCTACCCTCTCTGTCTCCCCTGAGTTGGCATCAAGGGCCTCGACCACCCAGGCATACCGACCATCGGGCAGTACTTGCCCCTCAATGGCCCCTCCAAACAGAGCCTCGTACTCCCCCGGCGAACGTCTGTTGCCCTCCCGGAAGAAGTACTCCTGGCCTTGAGCATCAATGAAGTAGATGTACAGTTGAGAAGGGCGAGAGATCTTGTAGGTGATCCTTGCGACATCATCCACTCCATCTGCGTTGGGCGAAATCACCGCAGGACTGATCTCCACATCGTGAAGCAGAGGCTGCCCTCCTACACACCCACCCAGCAAAGTGCCGGCCAGTAGCACAGTGCCAGCCAGCAGGAACAGAGTTCGACTATGACTCAAAGCGCGCACCTCCGCATCATTCTATCTTCTTCCAAAGTCCCGCTCCAACTGCTCGGCGCTCACATGGAGCATCGTGGGGCGCCCATGAGGGCAAGTGCGAGGCATGCTTGTCTCCTCGAGTTGCCTCACTAATTCCCGCATCTGGTCAAGAGAGAGAGTCTGCCCCGCCTTCACCGCCCCATGACAAGCCAGACTGATAGCGAGTTGCTCTTCCCCAAAAGGCGTACCATCTGTGGGGAATGCCTCGTCCAAGATATCTAGAATGACTTGGGTCAGGTCAATGTCTTGCAGAATCGCTGGCACCGCCCGCACCAGACACGAATCGCCCCCAAAGGCCTCTATCTCGAACCCAAACTCCCTCAGTCTGGCCAGCCGCTCTTTCAGCACCGCACCCTCTCTGGCCCCAGCTTCCAGCACCAGTGGTTCCAGGAGCCTTTGAGAGGACACTCTGGCCTCGGCGATTTCAGCCTGGAAGCCCTCATGGAGGACACGCTCATGAGCTGCGTGTTGATCTATCAGGTACATGCCAGTCGGCCCCTCGGCGATGATATAGGTGCGACCTAGCTGACCCAACACCCTCAGCATAGGGAGCTTTCCCCGCGGGGGGCGGTCGGTGAGCATGGGCGGCTGCTCAGCCGTTCGTTGCACCTCCAAAGCAAGCTCAGCTCGGTTGAGTTCCGAGCCTCGGCCCACTTCGACTGGTCGCCCCGGCCCGCCCTCCACGGCTTGCCCCCAGGCGAAGGTGGTAGAGGTGCGCGGCACAGGAGCCCTCTGGGTAAGGGTCTGCCTCACCGCCCTCTGTACGGCCGCAAATACCTCCCCACTGTTACGAAAGCGGACTTCGCTCTTCGCAGGATGTACGTTGACATCCACCTCCTCCGGAGGCAATGTCACTGTCAGAATCACAACGGGATACCGCCCCTTGGGCAGCAGGCCGTGGTAGGCTTCTCTGACAGCGTAGCTCAGCAGTCGATCTCGCACCCAACGGCCGTTGACAAGCACTGTAAGGTGCCGGCCGCTGGAACGATGAAGCACGGGATCGCTAACGAAACCGCGCACAACGATGGCTGATTGAGTGGCGGAATTGCCCTGCATCTCGATCATCTGTTTGGCGATCTCGAGCCCGTAAGCGTTGACCAGCACGTCATACAGGTCTCCGGTTCCCTCTGACCGAAACGTGATTCGCCCATCTCTCAGAAGGCTGAAGCGTAGTTCAGGATAGGCCATGGCGTAACATGTGACCAACTCGGCGATGTGTCGTCCCTCCGTGGCCTGCGAGCGGAGAAACCTGAGCCGAGCAGGAGTATTGTAGAAGAGGTTCTCCACAGTCACCACTGTACCCTGAGTCGCTCCCTGGGGTTCGCGGCGCAGTATCCGTCCGCCCTCCAGCCGCATCAGAGTCCCCACCTCTTCGCCCTTGGCCCTGGTCATGACCGTGAGCTGAGACACGGCAGCGATGCTGGTCAGTGCCTCACCACGGAATCCCAAAGTAGTGAGGTGGGGCAGATCCTCAATCGCCTCCAACTTGCTGGTGGCATGCCGCTCGAAGGCCAGTTGTACTTCCTCCGCACGGATACCCTCTCCATCATCAGTGACCCTTATGAGACGGCGTCCGCCCTGGCTCATCTCCACCTTGATGCCTCTAGCCCCAGCATCAACGGAGTTCTCGAGCAGCTCCTTCACCACCGACGCTGGTCGCTCGATAACCTCTCCCGCTGCGATTTTGGACGCAACTTCCTCAGGCAATACCTTGATGGGCATGACTTCAACACGCGTTCATCACTGGTCCGAAAGAGGTCTGTCATCAGACATGAGAGACTGAACCTATTCTAGCACACCGTGTCGGAATGCGCCAAGCATATGAAGAAGCCACCCGACATGGGTGGAGAAACAAGAGAGATGGTTGTCTCTTCGGGGCTTTTGGTGTAGAATAACCCAAGTCAGCCACTCCTAACACCACATGCGTAGCGAGGAGATGCCAAGATGAATGAAATCGTGATCGTCGGAGGAGTGCGGACTCCTATCGGCAGCCACGGTGGGGGCCTCAGAGACATCCCACCTCAGGAGTTGGCCAGAATTGTTATGGCGGAGGTGATGAATCGCACGGGGATAGATGCCAACGAGTTCGACGACGTCATCTTCGGCTGCTGCGGCCAGTTCTCAGACGCTCCCAACGTCGCTCGGGTGGCCGCCCTCATGGCCGGTGTGCCCACCCATGTTCCCGGCTATACCGTGCAACGGAACTGTGTATCAGGCATGGTAGCGATCACGAACGCTTGCCAGGCCATCAAGGCCGGCGATGGCGAGGCATTTCTCGTTGGCGGTACGGAGTCCATGAGTTACGCGCCCTACACTGTCCGCGGAGCTCGGTGGGGGTTGAAACTCAGGAGTACAGAGTTCATTGACGTCATCTGGGAAGGCCTCACGGACCCCGTGTGCGACATGATAATGGGCAACACCGCAGAGAACCTGGCCCTTCTCTACGGCATCAGTCGTCGTGAACAGGACGAATTCGCCGTACAGAGCCATAGGAAAGCGTTCATGGCTACGCGCATGGGCAAGTTCAAGGACGAGATCGTGCCCGTTCCCGTCATCAAACGCGTCGCGGGCCAGGAAGTCGCCAGAGAAGAGATCACACAGGACGAGAACATCAACGCCGGCCTTACCGTCGAGAAAGCCGCCCTGTACCCCACCGTCTTCAAGAAGGGTGGTGTGGTCACTCCGGCCAACGCGTGCCCCATCTCCGACGGTGCGGCAGCCCTCATCGTGATCAGCAAGGAGAAGGCTGACGAACTGGGACTGGAAGCCATGTCCTACATCCGGAGCTACGCGTACGCTGGTGTGCCGCCAGAGATCATGGGTGTTGGCCCCACCAAGGCCGTGCCCCTCGCCCTGGAAAAGGCAGGACTCGAGCTAGCCGATATTGACATCGTCGAACTGAATGAGGCTTTCGCCGCCCAGGCCCTGGCCTGCGGCATAGAGCTTGAAAAGGATGGTTTCACCTGGGACAAGGTCAACCCCAACGGTGGAGCAATCGCCCTGGGCCACCCGGTGGGTTGCACAGGGGCACGCATCACAATCACCTTGATGTACGAGATGATCAAGCAAGACGCCAGCCTCGGCCTCGCCACGGCGTGCGTCGGCGGTGGACAAGGCGGGGCGCTGATCATCGAGAGGAAATAGGGAGAGAACAGTAGCATGTACGACAAGGCTAAGAGGCAGGCGTTCATCGCCAAGGCACAGAAGGTGTACGACATACTCAAGGTCGAACTGGAACCGCGTCACGAGGGGGCAATTGTGGCCATCCATCCCGAGAGCGGTGATCATTTCTTGGGCAAGACGCTGAACGACGCAGATCAGAAAGCCTTTGCCAAGTACCCCGACCAGTGGCTGTACTTCGTGCGCATCGGGTCTCCTGAGGCAACCTTGCCGTTGAAAACGTGGTAGCTGCGAGAGTCAGCACTAGTGAAGGAGGCAGTAGAGGATGTACATCTTCAAAGCTGGAGTAGTGGGCGCAGGATTCATGGGCGCTGAGATCGCCCAGGTCATCTCCTATTCTGGCCTGCCAGTCGTCCTGAAGGACATTGACCAAGAGTTCTTGGACAAGGGGCTGGACAGAATCCGCGGGATCTACCAGACACGAGTGGACAAAGGCAAGATGGACATATCCACCCTGACGGAGAAAATGGATCTGATTCAGGGCACTCTGACCTACGACGACTTTGAGGACGTAGACATCGTCATCGAGGCTGTGCCGGAAAAGATGGGCCTGAAGAAGCAAGTTCTCCACGAACTGGAAGAGGTGTGCCCTGAGAGCACCATTTTTGCTTCCAACACCACCGCCCTCTCCGTATCGGAGATGGGAGCTGCCACAAACAAGCCCCACAAGATGGTAGGCATGCATTTCTTCAGCCCCGCCCACATAATGAAGCTGGTGGAAGTGATCCCAGGGCTGGACACAAGTGAAGAAACTATCAACGATGTGGTCATGTTCTCGGAGTCCCTGCGCAAGATACCAGTCGTCGTGCAGGAGTGCCCTGGTTTTCTGGTCAATCGGCTGCTGATGGCGTATCTCAACGAGGCGGCTCTCTGTCTCGAGGAAGGCGCGGCGACAGCCCAGGACATGGACGAGGCCATGGTCAACTTCGGCTGGCCCATGGGACCCTTCACCTTGATGGACATGATAGGTATTGACATCTGCTACGTGACCGGCAAGTACCTCAGCGAGGAGTATGGCGAGCGCCTCCACGCCGCCAAGATCTTCCAAGAGATCTACGATGCCGGGCGCTTCGGAGAGAAAGCTGGGGCTGGCTTCTACGGCTACGGAGACCAGACCGACGAGCCGGTGAAAGAGATGATCAAGGAAATCCAGTCTCGGCCGGGAGCTGTCACCAGCACCGACTTCAGTGCAGATCGGCTGATGATGCCCCTTATCAACGAGGCGGTTCTCTGCTTGCAGGAGCATGTCGCCTCAGCCAGCGACATTGACATGGCCGCAATCGCCGGTATCGGCATGAAGATGGGGGATGAGCGTATGGGTCCACTAGCCATGGCCGATAGGATAGGTCTGGACGTCGTCTTGGAGAAGCTAGAGAAGTTCAAGGGAGAGCTGGGGCCCAGATTCCACCCCGCTCGCCTGTTGCGCCTACACGTGCGGGCTGGGCACCTGGGACACAAGACCGGTATAGGGTTCCTGGAGCACGTGGGCTAGCACATCTCAGCTTGTTGCCCTCCGACCAGGCGCTTCTGGGCAGGTGCATGCCGGCCCATAAAGAGAGGAGTGAAAATGACTGAAAGGCAATACGTGAAGCTGACCAAAGAGGACCGAGTCGCCATTCTCACCATTGACAACCCTCCGGTGAACATGATCTCTGTTTCCGTGGTAAACGACCTGCGGAACGCCCTTGAGGAGGCCTGGGGGGACGACGACGTCAAGGTTATTGTCGTCACTGGCGGCGGGCAGATGGTCTTCGTCGCCGGTGCGGACATCAACACCATAATGCAGCTCAATACTCCGGCCGAGGCCAAAGAGGTGCTGATGCAGGTCCACGAGCTGTTCCAGAGAATCGAGAATTCCTCCAAGCCTATCATCGCCGCGATCAATGGCCACTGCCTGGGCGCGGGAAATGAGATGGCGATGGCCTGCCACATCCGCATCGCCAACAACAGAGCGATGTTTGGACAACCCGAGATCGGCTTAGGGATAATCCCCGGCTTCGGTGGCACCCAGCGGCTGTCTCGACTCGTAGGCAAGGCCAAAGCGCTGGAACTGATCCTCACCGGGGACAGAATCACCGGAGCTGAGGCGGCAAGCATTGGGTTGGTGAACAAAGCGGTGCCGGGCACCGAAGTGATGAAGACCGCCCTGGGTTTGGCGAAAAAGATCGCATCTTTCGGACGTCCATCAATCACCGCCGCCGTGGAGGCCGTGAACGTGGGGCTAACGGTGAACCTCCCAGAGGCGCTGGAGATTGAGGCTGACAAGTTCTCCAGTCTGGTGGAAACGGAAGACATGCGTGAGGGCCTGAGTGCCTTCCTGGAGAAAAGACAACCCAACTTCCAGGACAAGTAGAGGAGGGGGATGTCAATGGACTTCGCCCTTACCGAAGAGCAGCAGATGTTCCAGGAGCTGTTCCGCGACTTCGCACAGAACGAGGTCGCTCCTCTGGCTGACGCCATAGACCGGGAAGAACGACCTCCTCTGGAGACCCTGCAAAAGGCGGCGGAGATGGAATTCATGGGCCTCCCCTTCCCAGAGGAGTATGGTGGGGCTGGGATCGGAGTTATTGCCTACTGCCTACTTGTGGAGGAGCTGGCCAAGGTCTGCCTCGCCACGGCCTGCTGCCTGGGCATCCACACCTCTTCGGGAGCGATGGTCATCAGCCTCAGCGGGACGGAGAAGCAAAAGACCAAATACCTCGTGCCTCTGGCCAAGGGTGAGAGAATGGGCGCTTTCTGCCTCACCGAGCCAGGCGCCGGCTCCGACATGGCACAGATCCAAACCACAGCAGTGCGGGAAGATGGCCAGTACGTCCTCAACGGCACCAAGATCTACGTCGCCAACGGTGACATCGCGGAGGTCTTCACCGTCTTTGCCAAAACTGATCCCGAGGCAGCGACCAATGGCATAACAGGTTTCATCGTGGAAAAGGACTATCCAGGCTTCAAAGTCGGTCGCACTGAGCGCACGATGGGCATTCGGGGCTGCTCCATCGCTCAGCTCTTCTTCGATGACTGTCGCGTTCCCCGCCAGAACGTCCTGGGGGGTGAAGAGGAGGGGCTGGGCAAAGGAGCAGAAGCCGCCCTACAGACGCAGGATTTCAGTCGTCTAAGCATGGCCGCCACCTGCTTGGGTGCAGCGGAAGGAGCCATGGAGGCAAGCGTCAGGTTTGCCAAAGACCGTGAGCAGTTTGGCGTCCCTCTAGCGAAGAAGCAGGCGATCTCGTCGATGATCGCAGACATGGCCACCGAGATCGAAGCGCTGCGCTATCTCGTCTACCGAACGGCCTGGGCTGTGGAGCAGGGAGAGGGATACACCAGTCTCGCAGCCATGTGTAAGCTCTTTGGCTCCGAAGTAGCTTGCAAGGTCGCCAACAAGGCCGTCCAGCTTCATGGCGGAGCGGGTTACATCAGGGACCTTCCCATAGAACGCATGTACCGCGACGCTCGCGTGACCCGCATTCTCGAAGGTACCAGCGAGCTACAACGTTTCGTGATCGCCTCTGAGATCTTCCGACAGGAAGACCTTGAACTGGAACTCTAGTTTGAGCAGGTCTCTTGGGCTCGGCGGCCAGAAACCATGGACCATAGAGGGAGCGCTTCCTGGATGCGCTGTGTCTTCTGCGGGATAGTTGCTCGCGAAACAGAAAGCGACATTCTCTATCAAGATCAGGCGATAACGGCCTTTCGAGACGTCAGACCACAAGCACCAACCCACGTCTTGATCGTCCCCAATGACCACATTACCTCCATGGAGGGACTGTATGAAGCCGATAACTCCCTGTTGCCCAGGATGTTCTCCTTGGCGCACCAGCTCGCCGAAACCGAAGGGATAGCCGATAGAGGCTATCGATTGGTGATCAACATCGGTCCCGAAGCCGGCCAAGTGATCAGTCACT
Organism: Chloroflexota bacterium; assembly: GCA_030613785.1. Lineage (GTDB taxonomy): Bacteria > Chloroflexota > Anaerolineae > UBA7937 > B3-Chlor > JAUWLF01. The sequence goes on from JAUWLF010000016.1 coordinate 35,723, forward strand.
TGCACTTCCATCTTCTGGGGGGAAGGCCATTGACGCCAGAGAGCATGGCCTTGCGATTCAAGGACAGCGTGGAGTAGTCAGCAGAAGGGAAAGCACAATGGAACTGGTGACGGTCAAGCTAGAGAAACCCGAGGACTGCAATGTGATCCTGGGCCAGTCACATTTCATCAAGACGGTCGAGGACCTTCACGAGGCGCTCGTCAATTCCGTGCCTAATGTCAAGTTCGGCCTGGCGTTCTGCGAGGCCTCCGGGCCCTGCCTGGTCCGCGCCAGCGGCAATGACCACGAGCTGATCGAATTAGCTCAAAGCGGTTGTTTGGCGCTGTCCAGTGGCCACGCGTTCCTCATCTTCATCAGAGAGGCATATCCCGTGAACGTCCTTGCGGCCATCAAGATGGTGCCGGAAGTCTGCTCCATCTTCTGCGCCACAGCCAATCCCATCGAGGTCATTCTCGCGGAGACGGGTCAAGGCCGAGGGATACTCGGCGTCATAGACGGGCAGAGGTCGAAGGGGATAGAGACCGAAGATGACGTGGCTGAGCGTAAAGACCTGTTAAGGAGAATCGGCTACAAGCTCTGACGTGACCGTGCGGACAACGACGACAACCGACGCATACCGCAGAAAGACGATGATGGGACTGAAGAAGAGACTGCAAGACGATCTGGAACAAGCGCTGCGAGATCGGGAGGAGATACGCAAGACCACACTCCGCCTCGCCTTGGCAGCCATCAAGAACGCGGAGATAGCTCAAGGCAAAGAGCTGGATGATGAAGGCCTGATAGCAGTCCTCTCGCAGCAGGCCAAGCAGCGAAGGGAATCCATAGATCAGTTCCGAAAAGGAAGCCGGGATGACTTGGTGGCACAAGAAGAGACAGAGTTGCACATTCTACTGGAGTATCTGCCTCCGCAGCTTTCAGAGGAAGACATCAGCACCCGGGCTCGCGAGGTCATCGTGGAGATGGGGGCTACCAGCCCAGCCCAGATAGGTGAAGTGATGCGAGTGCTGATGCCACAGCTCAGAGGCAAGGCTGATGGCCGGGTGGTGAGCACGATAGTCAAGCAGATTCTGAGCGAAATGGGATGATAATCCCGATACGGACTAGTCTGCTAGACAAAGGTAAGACCCATTGATCATCATCGTGGAGCACTCCCTCGCCTAGCCGGTCCTGATAAGGAGAGGACGAAGTGCCACTAGGTGTCTCCGACATGCCTGTTGATCCGAGCAGCCCCCAGGCGCGACAAACCACGCGGCGGACGCTGCGTATCTTGCTGTTCTGTGTTTCCCTTATCGTAGCCCTGACCTTCATCCTGAGTTTTCAGTTCCTTCCCAGCCGCATCAATCTTCAAGTCGGAGAAGTCAGCCCTACAGACATTCGGGCTCCAAGCAGGATCACGTATCAGAGCGAGATCAAGACGGAGGAGGAAAAGCGCAGAGCAGAAGCAGCCGTGGAGGAGATTCACGACCCGGCTGACGCGAGCATTGCCCGAGAGCAAATAAACCGCGTGAGGCAGGTCTTCGACTACGTTGATGCCGTGCGCCATGATGTCTACGCCGACGCCGACACCAAAGCGGAACTGATCCGAGCGATACCGGATGTGGAGCTTCCTCCCACAGCCGTCTACGACACAATCAACCTTGATGGGGAATCCTGGAATCAGGTCGTGTCGGAGAGCCTGTACGTTCTGGACGAAGGGATCTTGCGCCTGGAGATCCGTACCGATCAAGTGGAAGAAGTAGAGAACCAAGTTTCTACCTTCATTAGCCTCGCGCTTCCGGAGGATCAGGCCGCATTGGTGGAAGCATGGGTCAGCAACTTCGTGGTACCCAACAGTTTTCTCAACCCCGAGGCCACTGGGGAGGCCCGAGCTCTGGCTCGGGAGGCCGTTGAACCGGTATATGTCACCCTGGAAGAAGATGAGATCATCCTCCGCGAAGGTGAGGTTACGACTCCCCTCGCCTGGGAAGCGCTCGGTAAGCTGGGCTTGCGCCAACCTCAGATCGAATGGACAGACATCATCGCCCGCATACTGTTTACGTCGCTGCTGGTCTTTGTCCTCGCCCTGTACCTCATCTATCTCCATCCTACGTTCTGGGACAGTTGGCAAGATATGCTCTTGTTGGGCCTTCTGACGGTGCTGGCTGTTCTGGTGGCCAAGCTCATGATCCCTGGTCATGTTGTACTGGGCTACTTGTTCCCTCTAGCGACGGTCTCCATGCTTCTCACAGCCCTCATAAACGCGGAGATAGCCATCGTGGTGACGGCCATCCTGAGCCTCATGGTGGGCTTCATAGCTGGCGGCTCTCTGGAGTTCGTGCTCTACGGCTTCGCCGGAGGAGTTGTGTCCTCGCTTCGGCTTTGGCGGATTGAGAGACTGAACGCGTTCCTGTGGGCAGGGGTCTATGTAGCACTGAGCAACCTCAGCGTCGTGCTTATCTTCCGCATCCTGGAACAGGACCATGACCTGCTGGGAACGCTTCAGATTGCGGGAGGCGGCGTGGCCAACGCTGTGCTGGCCGTGAGCTTAACCCTGGGTGGATTCTTCCTCCTCAGCAACATCCTCCACATAACCACTTCCCTTCAGTTGTTGGAATTGGGACGGCCGACCCATCCCCTCCTGCGTGAACTGTTGGTCAAGGCTCCCGGGACGTATCATCACAGTCTCATGGTCGGCAACCTGGCCGAGCAGGCTGCCCAGGCCGTGGGAGCCGACGCTCTGCTGGCCAGAGTGGCGGCCTATTATCACGACATCGGCAAGCTGCTTCGACCCTACTTCTTCGCCGAGAACCAGACCGACGGCGTGAACCCACATGAGCGACTAGATCCCGAGACCAGCGCTCAAATCATCATCTCCCACGTGAAGGATGGCCTACAGTTGGCGAAAAAGCACGGGCTCCCTCAAGAAATAAGGGATTTCATCCCGCAGCATCACGGCACTGCCTTGTCCACCTTCTTCTACCACGAAGCTTGCCAGCAGAGCCAGAGCTCTGAAGAGATCCCGGAGGAACGATACCGCTATCCCGGTCCCCGTCCGCGCAGTCGCGAAGCGGCTATCCTGATGTTGGCCGACGAGGTAGAGGCCGCCTCGCGGGCCAATCGCCCTGGCTCCGTCGAGGAGATCGAGGAACTGGTTGACGGCCTGATCCGCAACAGGATCGCCGATGACCAGCTAGATGAGAGCGATCTGACACTACGCGACTTGCAGGAGGTAAGCGCCACATTCGTCAACGTCCTACAAGGCATATACCACCCGCGCATCAAGTACCCGGAGCAAGACCAGGAGACCAAAGAAGAGGAAGCCAAGCTTGGAGATCGAACTAAGCGTACGGGCCGATCCCGCGTTTCAGGGAAAGGTAGATCGGGAACGCATAAGGAGAGTGGTTCTGGAAACTCTTCGTCGGGAGGGGACGGGAAAACCCCTCAGTCTGGGACTCCTCATCACTGATGATGAGAACATCAAGAGACTGAACCTCAGGTACCGAGGCACTGACATAGAAACGGACGTCCTGGCCTTCGGTATGCACGACGCTGAAGCCCCCTTCGTCACTCCTCCCTCGGTCCCTGCTCACCTGGGCGACGTGGTGATCTGCTATCCTCGCGCCGAGGCCCAGGCAGAGGCATTTGACCAATCCGTGGAAGAGGAATTGGATCGTCTGGTGGTACACGGCGTGCTGCACCTTCTTGGGTATGAGGACCGAACCGCCGAAGAGCGAGAGAGAATGTGGGATAGGCAGGAGGAGATTCTGCGGGGATTCGCTCAGCACTAGTGGAGATGAATCCATGAAGATCGTCAATACGGCTCGGCACAGATGATCTCTCACCGGTCGCAGTCGTCGGTAGCACTCGGAGGAGAAGATGAACGCTGGAAGAGGAAGCTTGGCTCGGAGCTTCCGTTGCGCCTTCACAGGGCTAGGGTATACTGTGAGGACTCAACGGAACGCCCGCATCCACGTTTCGATAGCGGTTCTGGCAGTGATTGCCGGGCTCGTCCTGGATCTGCCAGGAAGTGACTGGGCTATTATAGGCCTGACCATGGGGTTCGTATTCGTGGCTGAGATGTTCAACACCGTGATGGAAACGGTCGTTGATCTGGCGACTGAGGAATATCACCCCCTGGCCAGACAGGCCAAGGATGTGGCCGCAGGTGCCGTCCTTACCGCGGCCGTCACTGCCGTCGCTGTGGGCATCCTCATTCTAGGCCCTCCTCTGCTGGCGCGTCTGGGACTTGGGCAGTGACGAAAAGCCAGTGTGATGTGGTTGTTGTGGGAGGCGGTACGGCGAGGAGGATGGCAGCGTACGAGTTAGCCCATAGAGGCGTAGACGTCCTACTGCTGGAGAAAGAACGCCTCCCCTGATACAGAACCTACGCCGACGGGATCCCCCTCAAGACGGTTCAGTTGCTGGACCTGGATCTGAGTTCCGCCTGCGAGATGACCGTGACCAAAGGGAGTTGCACCTACAGGGGCACTTCGCCTGTGTTGATGGATTTCGGAGAAGTCGTGGGTTGCACCGTGATGCGCGAGAAGTTCGACTATCTGATTCTCAAGGGAGCTATGGAGGCTGGTCCTCGTGTCACCGACGGCCAAGGAGTCAGGGAAGCTGAGACGCACCCCGATAGGGTGTAGGTAAGGACCTCAGAGCAAGAGTACTCTTGCCTGGTACTCGTCGGGCCCGATGGGCCCAATGGAGTGGTGGCCCGCTCAACCGGCCTGGTGCCGGGTCCCAAGCAACGGCCCAAGACTCCTCCGGCCCCTCTGCCGCGCTGCGAAGCTGGCCAGGCATCCCTTCGGGATCCGACTAGGCCCTCAGTCGCTCGCCCAAGACCGTTAGAGGGTCAATGCGAGGCAGCCTGTTGGGGGTTGCCCACCCATCGGGAGCGGAGAAGGTACGCCGCAACACCGCAAAGAGGAACTAGAGATCCGAGGGTTGCCCCCACAATCAGCACACGACGACGGGTCTCGGAGGGTCGAGCAACCCTCACTCCTACGCTATCGCCCATCACCGCCAACAAGTGATTGCGCAACCCCTTCCTGAACTCTGGGGCGGGCTGCACGGGCACCAATACTCTCTCGATGTCCTCTGCCAAGACCATCAAGGACTCCCTAGTCGCCGGACCCATCGGATGCTGAGCCAAGTAACCTCCCCTGGCTTCCATGCGCTTTCTGTCTGCATCCATCTCATTCTCCGTAGGAAAAGACTGAAGCCACTACAAGACCATCACACCTCGTAGAAGCCCAGCCCTACCATACCGGGGCCAAAATGAACTGTCAGCGACGCGCACAACTCGACCACGTAGACCTCCCGACAGTTGAACCTCTCCTTGACCCTTGCCAGCATCTCCTCTCCCGCCTCGGGGGCTCTAGCATGGATCACCCCCATGTCGATGGGAGTCGTCGTGCCCACCCTCTCCTCTGCGATATCCAGCAAGCGCTCCAACGACTTCTTCCGCGTCCTGACGCTCTCTACGACATCCAGAAGTCCATCCTCAATGCTCACGATAGGCTTGAGGTTGAGCAGGGAGCCTAGCGCAGCCTTCAGGCCACCGACGCGGCCACTCTTGCGGGGGTACTCCAGGTTCTCCATCACAAACAGTATGTTGACGCGAGACCTGATCTCGTCCAGGCGAGCGATTATCTCCTCAGGGCTCTTTCCTGCACGACCCATCTTCGATGCCTCCACGCACGCAAGTCCCAGGGCGGCGGAGCCGGACAGGCTGTCGTGAGGATAGACTTTCACCTCCTCAGCCACCTCTTCTCTTGCCAAGACCGCCGACTGGTAGGTGCCGCTCAGTTTACTAGTCACGTGTATAGACATGATCGAGTCAGCACCCTCTTCCTTCGCTAGACGCCGGTACACCTCCGCGAACTCCCCCGCCGACGGCTGCGAGGTGGTTGGAAGAATGCCCAACTCATCTATCTTCTGATAGAAGAGATCCCAATCCATGTCGACCCCTTCTTTGTAGGTCTCCGTCCCAAACTGAATGTTGATGGGCACTACCGTGATGCCATACTCCTCCACCCACTCCGGCAGCAGGTCGCAAGTTGTGTCGGTCACTATCTTGATCACGTTCTATCCTCCTCTAGCATCTGTGTTCGCCAGCATGCGTCCAACTCTGGCCTTAGAACCCTCTCCGTTGCAAATCCTTCCTCAGCGCATGGAGGGTACGATGGTACAGAGCCTTGATGGCCCCCTCGCTGCGCCCCATCACTCTTCCTATCTCCCTGTTACTCAAATCCGATGTATGCTTCAGAATCACCAACTGCTGGCGGTCCGGTGCGAGCCGGCCGATCGCCTCCCTGAGAGCCTCCACCCGCTCGTTGGATTCGACTACTTGCTGGGCAGAGTCTCTCTCTTTGCTGGTGAGCACCAATACGTCCAAGGGAATGGTCTTACGCCGCTCCCGGTCCCGATGCCAGTTGGCCACCAAATTGTGGGCGATGCGATACAGCCAAGCCGAAAAAGGCAAGCCTCGGTGCGTGTACCGCTTCACGCTACCCAAAGCCTTGTAGAAGGTCCTGGCAGTCAGGTCCTCGGCGTCGAGCCTGTTCCCCGTCCGGTAGAAGATGTACTGATAGATCCCATCCACGTATCGTTCGTACAGAACGCCGAAAGCTTCCGGGTCTTCCTTGGCCCTCTCCACCAACTTCTCTTCAGGCTCGTCCAAGATGTGACTCCATCTTGCCTTCGAGCGCTCCTACAACTAGAACACTCTCTGGCCTACACAGTTACGCTACCACACTTGCGCGATCCCCATCATCGGCCGACGATGACTGGAGGAAGCAGTACTCGATCATGCTCCCCATCACCAGCTTCGACGAGCGGCAGGCGCTCCAGGTCGGGGTAGGAATACCATCCCACCTCCAACTCGTAGGTTCCATTCGGCAGGTCACTCGGCAAAGACAGTAGATACTCATCTCTCAAAGGCTCACCAACCGGCCACGCTGTGGGCCGAAAGTAGTCGTTCAAGGGGACCTTGTCATGCCCCGCCACGACGCGGCGTCCGCCGTTCAAGACGTGCACGAAGGTGTGATAGTCCTCCCTGAAAGAGGTCAGAACTTGCCATTGTAGCGCCAGATGAATGTCGCTCCCAGGCTCGAACCGCGTACCGTCCATGTCGAACCCCAGCAACTCAACCTGGTTATCGAAGTTGCCTCTCCAGGGCTGATAGCTGAAGGGACCAAAGGTGAAGCTCGCGGATTCGTGGCGCGGAGAGAAAAGCAAGACCCTCACGCCTGTACGTCCGGGAAATGCCTCGGCCTGAACGACATGGCCCATTGTCCACAGATGAGCGACGATCAAGTTCTGAGGATCCGTGATCTCATTGCCGGACAACACCAACCATACACGACCTCCCTCGCGCCCCGCCAGCAAGGAATTCAGACTCTCCACAACCTGTTCCTCAACCAGCCACTCTCCGAACGGAGGAAGGTCCACCCAGGGCAGATTACCATCATAGTAAGGCAGAAACGCAGTGAAAATGCCACCCCCACTGATCACGATGGCGTCGTTCTCACCCTCATGGGCTGACACGAAGAGAGCCGCAGAGCGGAAGTCATCCCGGGCGTACAGGGGAGAGTAGAAGTAATTCCCTAGGGCCTGTGTCCAACTGAAGCCCATCACCGCGACGGAACACAGTATCGCTACCGATCCCCACGCTCGCAGCAGACGTCTTGACGCAGTGGCCACAGTGAAAAGCTCCTCAAGACCCCGGGCTGCCAGCAGATAGACCGCTGGAACGGCTCCAGCCAGGTAGCGGGCGACATACAGTTCCCGCCACATGGACATGGCGAGCATCCCCAACAGGGGGATCGCGAAGTACAGTGCGACCAGTACACCATTCCATCTAGGGCTGAAGCGGACCAACCCCACGATCGCCAACAGAGCGAGTATCGCCATGGCCGGCAGAGCCTGATCCCACGGGAGGCTCCCGCCAGTGGTCAGATTGTACCATAGATCTGCCACCACTTGGAATGGCGAGAGGCGACTGCGCCAGAAACCATATCTGTCCACCACTGAAGCTTCCGCAAAGCCAATCAGCGGTAGACACAACAAGAGGGCAAGCAATTGGGCTCCTGCCCCCCAGAGCAACATCCTCCACCGACGGGTTCTAACCGCCTCCCGGACGAGCGCAATTACGCCCCACGGAACCAGGAAGACGCTGAAATAATGGGAGTAGATGGCCAGAGTGGTTGCGACGCCGTAGGCGAGCCACCATCTGAGGCGCTCCGGGCTTCTCAACGCCCGCAACAGCAGATACGCAGAGAGCAAACTCAAGAACAGCCACAGGGCATAGACGCGTGCCTCCTGAGAATAGTACACCAGGAAAGGCGAAAAACAGCCCAGCAGCGAAGCTATGACTCCTGTGGCAGGGCTCGCCAATTCCTTCCCCAGCAGATAGAGCATGGCTACGACGAGGACGCCGAAGAAGAGTGAGAAGAAACGTGCCATGAAGGGGCTCTGGCCAACGAGTTGAAGCCAGAAGTGCAGGGCGACAGAATGAAGCGGAAGCCACCCCACCGGGTTTTGCCCCACGATTTGTGGCAGAGTCTTGCTGGCCAGCTGAAGGGCGAACCCTTCATCAAACCACAAGCTCTGACCATCAAGGAGATGTAGCCTTAGGCCAAAGGCCAGGTATGTGAGTAGACAGGGAATAGCGAGGGAGATGCGTCTGTCCGGCACAGCCTTCGCACCTCTGAGTAGCATAGCCTCAAACAACTCATGAGGTCAGGGTTGTTGCGCAAGTATACCATACAGAAAGCACCGCTGCAATCGTCATGCGCAAGGATGTAGCCTTTTCCAACCTCTGGTGTTATAATGAGTGGATTTTGCTATCAAGAGGGAGGATTTTCCATGGCTGTCGCGGAGCAACGGCACAAGCGTGTAGTCATCACCGGGTTGGGCGCTGTGACTCCACTCGGCACGGGTGTGGACAAGTATTGGGAGAAGGTGGTGGAGGGCAAGTCAGGCGTTGATTACATCTCCCAGTTCGACACTAGCGGATACCCCGCCAAGATCGCTGCCGAAGTACAGGATTTCGACCCACTGGACTACATGGATCGCCGCGCGGCCAAGCGCATGTCCCGGTTTATCCAGTTCGCTCTTGCCTCCGCCCAGATGGCCCTGGAAGACGCTAGGCTGGACCTATCCAGGGAAGACCCGACCAGGGTGGGCCTGGAGGTAGGAAGCGCCGCTGGGGGCATTGGGATTATCGAGGAACAAGCACATGTTCTCAAAGAACGAGGACCTCGGCGCATCCTGCCCACTGTTTTGCCAGCCGTCCTGTTGAGCATGGCGCCCTGTCAGATGGCTATCACTCTCGGAATCAAGGGGCCTGCCTCTGCGCCTGTGGCCGCCTGTGCTACGGGCGTGGTAGCCATCGGCGAGGCGATGCGAAGGCTGCAACGGGGCGATGTGGACGTCATGGTCGCTGGCGCTTCCGAATCAATTGGGTCGCCTCTGACCCTTACGGCCTTGGCTCGCCTCGGGGCACTGTCGCTGAACGACTACGATCCCCAGGGGGCTTGCCGCCCCTTTGACGCTGAGCGCGACGGTCTTGTGCTGGGTGAAGGATCGGCAATGGTGGTAATGGAAACCTTGAAGCACGCCTTGAACCGTGGCGCTGAAGTCCTCGGGGAAGTGCTGGGTTATGGCTTCTGCACCGACGCATATCACCTGGCAGCTCCGGATCCCACCGGCGATGGGGCAGCCCGGGCCATGAATCTTGCCATCGAAGATAGTGGGCTGACGTCGTCCGACGTGGATCACATTAGCAGCCACGGCACGGGCACGAAACTGAACGATGTGGCCGAGACAAAAGCCATTAGAACCGTGTTCGGAGGGGAAGCCTATTCTACCCCCATCAACTCCATCAAATCCATGGTCGGGCATCTGCTGGGAGCCGCCGGGGCCATCTCCATCGTGACCGCCCTGAGAACCATCCAGCACGACATCATCCCTCCCACCATCAACCTGCACACCCCTGACCCAGAATGCGATCTGGACTACGTTCCCCTTGTCGCCCGACACAGCCACGTCGATACTGTGCTCGTCAACGCCCTGGGCCTCGGTGGGCAGAACGCTGCCTTGCTCCTGCGCAGATTCGATGAATCGCTTGTCTGAGACAGCGTTCTGTGTTACACTTAGCGTGCACAGATGAAACGGTTCGGACAGGAAATGATCAAGCGCGTTTGCACCATGGCCGTCCTACTGTCCCTGGCACTCGTGTGGCGTACCGAGACGGTGGCGGCTGCTCCGCGCCCCCAGGATGGGTGCTGCGAGATAACCTCTCCACGCGCCAACGCTCAGCTTCGCGGCAGCGTGGAGATCATCGGCACCGCACGTCTGGGGCCAGAGTTCCAATTCTACAAGGTGGAATACGCCTCGTCGGCAATGCCCGATGTCTGGGTCCCGATTGGGGACCTCCATCGCGAACAAAGAACCGATGAGAGGCTGGAGGCCTGGCACACCTCATCCATCCCAGACGGCGGCTACTACCTGCACCTCGTCGTTGTCAAGTTGGACGGCAATTTCGTTGCGACCGAGCCACTGCCGGTTCAGATTGCGAACGCGCAGCCCGAGGCCACTCCCACGCCTGCCGAGACCGCGACGCCTACTCCTACTATCGTCATGCCCACACCCACCACAGCCGTTGTCGAGCAGCCGACGGTCCTGCGCGTCACTCCAACCGCGACGGCCGAGGATGAGGAGCCACCCACTGCTACGCCAGACACGGCCAGCGGTGTCTCCATTCCAGACCTGGGCACATTCGTGAGGCAGTTTGTCTTCGGAGCGTTTGTGACCACGGTCATCTTCCTTCTCCTGGGGGTGGTCTTCCTCCTTCGACGTCTTGTCTGATGCGCTGGCGTCCTGCCCATCCCTACCGGATCCCCACAGGGGCTGGTGGCCTGACCAGCCCCTGGTTCTTGAGAACGATCACCAAAGCAAGGTCCAAGATGTTGAAATGGCTCCACTCAAAGCGTGCGGAAGAAGCGGCGGGGCCGGCAAAGCTCGTCGTGGGTCTGGGAAACCCTGGAAGGGCCCATGCGACGAACCGACATAACGTTGGCTTCCAAGTCCTCGATAGTCTGGCCAAGCGACATGATCTCTCTTTCGATAGAATCGAATCTCAAGCTTCGATGGCTTGCGGCGAGCTGGCAGGTTTGAAGGTGATACTACTCAAACCACTGACCTACATGAATCAAAGCGGAATGGCTGTGAAGCCTGCCGTGTCACAATACACGACACGTCTGGAAGATCTCCTGGTGATTTGTGACGACCTCGATCTGCCACTGGGCAACATCCGCCTTCGAGACCGCGGTGGAGCCGGAGGTCACAAGGGGATGCGATCAATCATCTCCTCCTTGGGTACCCAGAGTCTACCTCGACTCCGTATTGGGATCGGTAGACCGGAAGGGGCGCCTGCCGAGAGATATGTGCTCCAGGATTTCTCTCCGGACGAGTGCATCACCATGGAAAAGGCGTTCGACAAAGCGGCGGATGCGGTGGAGTGTTTCCTGACCGAGGGCATCGCCGCAGCAATGAACACGTACAACTAGAGGCAGGAGTTGAGACTATCTGGAGTGTTGCCGCTGATCCGCGACCTACGCGGATACGATGAACTCCTCCTAACGATAGGCAGGGCACTGCCTGAGAAGCCAGCGTCACTGTCACTCAGCGTTCTGGAGGAAGCCAGGCCGTACCTGTTGGCTGGTCTGAGGAGGGACCTTGGCATTCCCATGCTGGTGGTCACAGCACGGCTTGACCGCGCCCGCGAGATCCATGAGCAACTGAGAATCTGGTCCCCATCTCCTGAGGGTATCCATCTGTTTCCAGAACCCGATGTCTTGAGCTACGAGAGGATTCCATGGGACAGGGACATTGCTCAGGATCGGTTGGCGACTTTGACGTACCTGGTGACTGGCAACGGAGGGCCTCCGAACCACGCACCGCTCCTCGTCGTGGCTTCGGTACGCGGACTTCTCCAGAAGACCGTGCCACACCAGAGCTTCGCAGCCAGTCTCATACGACTGGAGGTCGACCAGTCCATAGGTATGACGAGACTCCTCTCGACTCTGCATGGACTTGGCTACGAACGGGCGACAGTCGTCGAGGGTCCAGGCAGCTTCAGCAGCAGGGGTGGCCTGATTGACGTCTTCTCTCCTCAAGACCAGCAGGCTGTGAGGATAGAGTTCCTCGGGGATGAGATAGAGTCCCTGCGGCTTTTCGACCCCTCAACCCAGCGGTCTAGAGACATGGTCTCATCCGTAGTCATAGCGCCAGCTAGGGAAGGCTTTCCTTCGAGTGTCGAAGAGGAACCTGAGACCGACCGCCTGGACCTGACGTCCTGTCATCCCGAAGCGGCCGAGGAGTTCCAAGAGGACCTCGAGGCCCTGAGAAGTCACCAGGTGTTCGATACCCTTGAGTTCTACCTCCCCTACGTCTACGACGAGCCAGGAACTCTCATAGACTACATGCCGCCGAACAGCTTGCTGATCCTCGACGACCCCTTGGTTCTACAGGACGTCGCCAAGCTGCTGGAGGCAAAGAACGCAGAGTTACGCAGGGAGTTGATACAGAAAGGTGATCTGCCTCAGGGCGCACTGTCTCCGCATTTCACCTGGAAGAGCCTGCACCGAGGATCTGAGCGGCACCTGACTCTGGAGATGCGATACGATTCGAGTTCGAACGTCTCGTTGAGCGATGGTTTTGCGGCGGGGACTCCCTACGGAGGGCGGCTACAGGACGTCATCGCTGACTCGGTTGAGATGCTGGCTCAGCGATCGCGCGTGATAGTGGTGTCACGGCAGACGCCGCGCCTGGCCGAACTGTACGAGGAGTCAGGAGTGGTGGTCAAGCCTGTGGAGGAGATCACCAGTCCTCCTCCAGAGGGCAGTCTCACACTCGTGCATGGCAGCCTGGACTCTGGCTGGCAGATGCCAGACACCCGTCACGCAGGGACGGTGCTACTGACCGATGGTGAGATCTTCGGCTGGGTGAAGCCACAGCCCCGGCGTCCACGCCGCCCCAAGCCGCTGCCACCCGAGTTGTTCTTCTCCGACATAACTCCGGGCGACTATGTGGTGCACATAGAGCACGGTATTGGGGTGTTCAAGGGTCTGGTCGTCCTGGATGTGGAGCAAGCACAGAGGGAGTACCTCCAGGTGGATTACGCGGACGGGGATAGGCTCTACGTCCCCACATATCAAGGTGACCGGCTCAGCCGCTACGTGGGCATCAAGGCTGAGCCATCTCGAATCGATCGATTGGGCACCGCCAGCTGGTCGCGAGTCAAGGCCAGCGCCAAGCGGGCGGTGGAAGAGATGGCCAGAGATCTCTTGGAGCTGTATTCCATCAGGGAGGTGATGGAAGGCCACGCCTTTGCCCCGGACACGCCGTGGCAAAACGAACTAGACGCCTCCTTCCCGTACGTCGAGACGGAAGACCAGTTGCGCGCCATCAACCAAGTGAAGGGCGACATGGAGAAACCCAGACCAATGGACCGACTCGTGTGCGGCGATGTGGGCTATGGCAAGACCGAGGTGGCCCTGCGGGCAGCTTTCAAGGCGGTGATGGACAACAAGCAGGTCGCCGTGCTCGTCCCGACTACGATCCTGGCTCAGCAGCACTACCTGACATTCAAGGAGCGCCTCGCACCCTTCCCGGTAGAGGTCGAGATGCTGTCCCGTTTCCGCACCCGCAGCGAACAGGATACAATCCTCGAACGGCTGCGGCAGGGAACGGTAGACATCATCATCGGCACGCATCGGCTCCTCCAGAAGGATGTGGTCTTTAACGAGCTGGGCCTGCTGGTCATAGACGAGGAGCAGCGGTTTGGTGTGGCTCACAAGGAACAACTGAAGCGAATGCGACACGAAGTTGATGTACTGACCCTCACTGCGACGCCCATACCCCGGACGCTGTACCTGTCGCTGACCGGGGCACGGGACATGAACACCATAGACACACCGCCCGAGTATCGCCTCCCCGTCGTGACCCAAGTTGCGGCCTACGACGAGGCGCTCATCCGGCGGGCCATATTGCGGGAACTGGATCGCGGGGGCCAGGTGTTCTTCGTGCACAATCGTGTCCGAGGCATTCGTCAGATGGCCAAACGCTTGAACAAGCTCGTGCCAGAGGCAGATATCGCCGTGGGGCACGGGCAGATGGACGAAGCTGATCTAGCTCAGGTGATGACCGATTTCGCCGCTGGTAATCACGACGTCCTCCTCTGCACCTCGATCATCGAGAGCGGCATAGACATCCCCAACGCGAACACCCTCATCGTCAATCGAGCGGACCGCTTCGGCTTGGCCCAGCTGTATCAGCTACGCGGGCGAGTAGGACGGAGCACACTGCGGGCCTACTCCTATTTCTTGTATGATGGAGACACCCCCTTGCGTGAAGACGCGCGCAAGCGATTACAAACCATCAAGGAGGCCAGTGAACTCGGTGCCGGTTTTCGCATCGCAATGCGGGACCTGGAGATAAGGGGCGGTGGCGACGTTCTCGGCACCCGTCAGCACGGCCACATCACTGCAGTGGGGTTCGATCTCTACTGCCGACTGTTGGCCAGAGCGATTCAGGAGGCAAGAGACCACGAACAGGCAGAGGGCGCTGAGCACGAGGAGGTAGTCTCGCCTGCCCTCACGCCACTACCAGATCCCACAGGTCCTACCATTGGCCTGCCCTTGGATGCCCTCCTGCCGGAGGAGTACGTGAAGGAGCACACCCTCCGCCTAGGCATGTACCGGCGCATGGCGGCCCTTTCCAACGTCAAGCAGGTGGAGCAGATGAGGCAGGAGCTGGAAGACCGTTTTGGGCCTCTACCTCAGGAGGCGGAGAATTTGATCTACCTGTTGCGCGTGAAGGTCCTCGCTACTCAGGCTCAGGTGGCAACGGTGTCCACCGAACGAAACAAGATAACGATCGGGCTTGGCAGCCTGGGGGAGATGAAACGGCGGCACTCTGAGGGGCGTTTACCCACCGGGGTCGAGACTGTAGACGATCGCCTCCTGCTGGCCACCTCACTGGGGGAGAAAGGCTGGAGGGCGGAACTGGAAAGGACTCTGAAGGACATGGCCGCGGGATCCATGCTCGGACTGCCCACAGCGTGACAGGTCGGAGGACCCCGGCGACAGGAATGGCCCAGCCGCAAGGTCGACATCGTCCCTGCTACCCCCAAGGCCCATCACAGCATCAAGCCACAGCCCACCGCGGAGGCTCCAGATTACTCCATCCTTTGAGCGGCCTGACTGCCCTTCTCGGTGAGGCTCCAAACCTGTCCCCGGCTGCCGATGGCGCAAACTCTGGACACGGAGCAGGCTTCGCATTTTCCCTGGCAGCTATCCTCTAGCGCTCTCAGATATCCCATGCGGGCCAGATCTTCTATCATCTGTTGCAGCAATTCGTCGCCCACGCCCAGAGTGTTGGCCAGATCTCCGTAACTATAGGTGCCACCTTGGGCCAGCGTTCGTAATAGCAGCTCTAGCATCCTTCTCTCCGAGCCCTCATCCCCATCCAAGGACTACCGCCAACTGGTAGACCAAGATCCCTGCCCCAAAAGACACCACCAGCAAGAAGAGCACATTGAACAGCGTCCACTTCCAGGAGTCTGTCTCGCTCCGCACTGTAGCCACAGTTGCGACGCAGGGGATGAAAAGCATCTGCACTACCAGGAAACTCAAGGCGGCCGCCGAGGTCATCACAGTAGGCAGCATCTCCGCCAGACTTGCCTCTCCGCCCGCTCCGAAGAGTACACCGAGAGAGGCGATGGCGTTCTCTTTGGCGATGAAGCTCGTGAAGAGGGCCACCATCATCTGCCAGCTCAAGCCCATCAGCGCACCCACAGGCGCCAGAAGTTGACCCATCCTGGCCAGGTAACTGGTCTGTATCTCTCCAGTGGGCAGGACCGACAGCGCCCAGAGCACGACTGACACGACAAGGATAACCGTCCCAGCTCGCTTGAAGAAGGCCAGAGAACGCTGCCATACCAGCATGAGGATGGTGCGCCAGTTGGGCACGTGATACAGAGGCAACTCCATGATGAACGCAGACCGCTCGCCCCCAAACGCGACCCTATTGATCACTATCCCCGAGACTGCCAACACGATCAGGCTCAGGCCCACCAGGCTCCAAGCCACAAGGGGTGCAGCGGGGCCGAAAAAGAGAGGCGTCATGAAAGCCAGGATCATCATTCTGGCCGTACAGGGCATAAGAGGCGCCAGCATGATGGTGAGGAGTCGCCCTTGACGGGACTCGATCACTCGCGCGCCCATCACGGCAGGCACGTTGCATCCGAAGCCAAGGAACAAAGGCAGAAAGCTCTTCCCATGCAGCCCCATCAAGTGCATGAAACGGTCCATCACGTATCCGGCTCGGGCCATGTACCCCACGTCTTCCAACAGACCCATGAAGGCAAAGAAGATCAGCAGGATGGGTATGAACGTGAGCACGGTTCCTACCCCACCGATGATGCCGTCCACCAGCAGCCCCACCAGCCAGGCGGGAGCGCCCGCGAGCGCTCCGGTCACGAAGCGCGCGCTGGCCTCAACCACGTACGTTTCCAGCAGACCCTGCAACGGCGCTCCGACGGAGTAGGTCAACCCGAACACCAATCCCAGGATGCCGGCCAGGACAATCAACCCCCACAAAGGATGCGTAGCCCAGCGGTCAAGCTTCTCCGTGAGCGTCACCTGGCCCACTCGAGGCCGTACCAGAGCGGCGCGGGTCATCCGCCCGATCCAGTCGTACCTCCCGCTGGCTACGGCCACTATGGCATCCTCGTGCTCCATTAGAATAGCATACACCCTTTTCCAGATGTCCTCTGGCAGTCTCTCCTCCATCATGCGCATGATCTCGGCGTCGCCCTCCAGAAGCTTGAGGGACACCCAATCTACCGGATAGGGCTTCGGCACGTCGGAGGCAATGAGGCCCTTGATCTCCTGAAGCACAGCGCGATGATCATCCTTGATCTCCGGCCTCTTGGGCTCATACTCTGCTCCATCGCGAGCCAACCGATCAATAGCCTCCACCAATTCGCGGATTCCCTGGTTCTTGGTAGCGATCATGGGGACCACTGGCACGCCCAATGCTGCCTGAAGGACATCGGGCTCGATTTCCATCAGGTTCTGCTCTGCCACATCCATCATGTTGAGCGCTACGATGACGGGTGACGGCAGCGGCAGCAGTTCAGCCACCAGATAGAGATTGCGCTCCATGGCCGACGCATCTATCACAGCCACCACGACGTCAGGCCGTTCTCTTATGATGTGGTCACGCGCAATCAGTTCCTCTGCGGAGTTTGCAGTCAGACTGTAGGTCCCTGGCAAGTCCACGATCTTGACTCTGGCACCATTGTGGGAATAGACACCTTCCTTTCGCTCTACTGTCTTGCCGGGCCAGTTGCCCACGTGCTGACTCAGCCCGGTCAACAGGTTGAAAACGGTGGATTTGCCCACATTGGGCTGGCCCCCCAGAGCGACGGTAATAGTTCTCTCCTCAGTCATGCGTACGGCCTGGGTCCTTTCAAGTGATTGTTACTCGTCTTCTGGTCTCTTGACCCAGATCTTGCCTGCCTCGCCTCGGCCGAGGGCGATCCGAGTGTCACGGACGCTGACTATCACGGGACCATGCCCGTAGTTCTGTATCATGGTCACACGGGTGTCGGGCGTGAAGCCCAAAGCCGACAAGCGACTCACCAGGGTGTGCCCAGCCTCAAAATCGTGAATCATGCCTGTCTCCCCTTTCTTGAGACCGCTCAAGGGCAGGAGACCCAACTCCGCCTCCCTTGCCACATACGCTCTGTCGTGCTCCCTTATCTTGTTGACGATATAATCCGCGTACTTCCCAGCGTGTAAAGGCTGGTCCGTCCCGATGATCTGCACGCCGGGGTGCTGCTCTTGCAGCGCGGCTACCACTCCCCTCAAGTCAGAATTGGCAGATACAGTGGGCACAACGATCACCCGTCCTGCCCCCTGAGCGATCACCTTGTCCACCGCCTCACGTACCGATGGCTCGCCAAACCGCTGATACCCCACCTCGACTATCTCATATCTTCCTTGCTCCCTCACCAGCTTCGCCAGTTGCTGCTCACCGGAAGCGGCAGTGCCCTTCTCACCCTGGGGCTCCTCACGTCTCTCCCCCTTGCCACCGCGCTCGCTCCCTCTGGGCATTGTCCCATCAGCAACCACCAACACAACTCCAGTCTGCTCCACGCCTGAACTGTCCACTCTGTCCACTAGTTTTCTGCCCTCTCCGCTTATTGCAAATACTTCTCATTCTCACTCATTATAGCCCATTCCCCCCGATTTGTCAAGTAGCCTACCCCAAAGAGCCCCACCAAAGACCTCCCTGAGTTCTCTGGGGTTGGCTCACTGGCTTTGTCAGCGTCCACAGGATTCGGACTGTCCAACTCCTGGTTGCGGGTGAGCTGAGCCTGTGCAGTCGCATCCTCTGGACTCCGAGGCTGACAGGAATCCCCCACACGCATCGGCCATCCGCCGTATTCCGCGACCAGCCACCTGGCTTTTCTGCTCTCCGCTCACATCACCGGTTCGTGATCACGCTCCAGCCTCGTGCAGGAATCGTGCGGGACCATGCCTCATACAGAGACAAGTACCGTGATGAGTGACAGAAGCGCGGACCATTCCTGAATGACACATGCGGCGCGCCCCTTCTCGCGGGTTGACAAGTAGCTACCTAGGCAATATAATAGTGTCCAGAGCCCCTGTGGCGGAATTGGAATACGCAGCAGGTTGAGGGCCTGTGCCCGCGAGGGCGTGCTGGTTCGAGTCCAGTCAGGGGCATGAGAACATATCGTCATACCATAAGAGGGTTACTGACGAGCAGCCCTCTCGGAGTGCTGGGCCTTCCTGGACAAGCTGGCACCTTTCACCGTCAAGCACTGACTTCCGCCACCACGAGTTGAGCCCACCAAGATCTCCACAACTGCGGAAGCCCTCTCCACACTTTGTGGGCGCCCCAAAGCTGGGTTATAATTCCCTAGCCGTCCCTGAGGGACGAAAAAGCGGGGTGCTTTCCCCGCAGATCGGCCGTGCACCCCGGGCCCGGGAACAAAATGAGCAGATTCATGAAAGCCCCTAGACTTGACTGGGGCTATCTAATCGTCTTGGGCTTCTCACTGCCTGTGCTCTGGCCCTTGGTGGGCCCGAGCTATCTGAGCTCCCACGATGGCCTGCACCACCTCTACCGACTAGTGGACTTGGACTGGTGCATCCGCGGTAGGATTCTCTACCCCCGTTGGCTGCCCAACCTGGGATTTGGCTACGGGTACCCCGTTCTGAACTACTATGCTCCACTGAGCTACTACGTGGCGGAGCTGTTCCACATCCTCGGAGCTGGGTACATTGCTTCCATCAAGCTGACCTACGCTGTTGGATTCCTCGGTTCAGGACTGGCCATGTATCTCTTCGCGAAGGAGCACATGGGACGCATTCCAGCCATCCTTGCCGGCCTGGTGTACGTCTACCTCCCCTACCATCTGGCGGATGGATACGTGCGCGGAGCACTGGCGGAATTCCTCTCCTTTCCCTTCTTTCCACTAATTCTGTGGTGCTTCTACAAGCTTGTCACCCTGAAGAGGCCACAGTACGTTGCGTGGAGCGCCCTCTCCCTGGGCGGCCTTATTCTCACCCACAATTTGATGGCCCTGGTCTTCGCCCCCCTCCTAGTGGCGTACGTCGGGTTCGTATGGTTCAGAGAAAAGGATCTGAAGGCGTTGGGCTATGTGAGCTTGGCCCTCCTCCTGGCCATCGGCCTGGCTGCGTTCTACTGGTTGCCCGGTTTCACAGAAGCGAAGTGGGTACGACTTGGTCAGGTCGGCCCCGAGGCGACTGACTACATCCGAAGGCTGATAACCATGTCGGATTTCTTCTCACCCTTCCTCCTCTATCGGTATTTTCCAGAGCACGGGGTCTCACTGGAACACCCCATGAGTTGGCTTCAGTTTGGCTTGTTGTGTCTTTCTCTCGCCATTCCCCTTCGCCTACGGCATCCGTCGTGGACTTCCACGCGCAGGTATATCATCTTCTTCCAATGTGCGACCTTTGTCTCGCTCTTCATGCTCTTCATCTACTCCCAACCCCTCTGGGACCACGTACCCTTGCTTCCGTATCTCCAGTACCCCTTCCGTTTCCTGACCTTGACCACCTTCACCAGCGCCTTCGCCATAGGCTCCCTCCCGCTCCTTCTAGTCGATGGGGCCAAAGACAAGGCCACAGCACCGCTGTCTCTCCGAGGACGCTCCGGATGGGCTGTCCCGGGGGTCGTGATCATCATCGTAGTAGCCTTGATGATCACGGCTCTGCCGGGATTACCCATCGCACCAATGTACCTCCCGGATCATGAGGAGCCACTGACGGAGGGAACGGTGAATTTCGCAACCATGGCCGAGTACGACTACTTGACCGGTCTATGGACCAGGTTGTGGGGCGGCCCGTGGCTTCTCGAATACCTCCCCGTGTGGGTCGAGGAGGATCGAGGAGAGATCTTTCTTCCGTCGGACGAGGGATCACTTGTGGTTCAAGACTTGCCACCTGATGATGTGCCTCAGATCACCCTGGGTTATCAAGGACCCCTGTCCAGGGAATTGACGGTGCGGACGACCCGGCCGATGAAGCTCTCCTTTCACAGCTTCTATTTCCCGAATTGGCGAACCTACGTGGACGGGCGCAGCGAGACGGCTTATCCCTCGGGGAGGTTGGGGTTGCTAGCCGTGGATGTGCCCGCTGGGGAACATCACTTACTCGTGCGGTTTGAGGACACCCCCGTGGAACGGGTAGGGACCATTGTCTTTCTGGTGAGCCTCTCGGCGGTGCTGGCAATTCTAGTTCTCACCCGGCAGTGGAGGGCGCTTCTTGCCGTGGTGCTCAGCGTCCTGCTGGTCTGGACTTTGACGGTCTTGCACGTCCGTTCCTCCCCCTCCGTTCAGCACCCCGTGCACATGGAGGCCAATCTAGGTGACCAAATCAAGTTGCTGGGCTATCACCTTGATCGGCGATCGTACCGACCAGGTGACACGATGAACGTCACCCTCTACTGGCTAGCCTTGCAGAAGATGGACGAGAACTACAAGGTCTTCGTCCATCTCACGGATGAGGGTGAAACACGCTTGATTTCTCAGAGCGATCGTTGGCCAGTCTACAACTTCTCGCCAACCACTCGTTGGGAGCGGGGAGAGATGGTCTGGGACAGACACGAGATTCAGATACCGCCCGATGTTGCACCGGGGACCTATCGCCTCGCGACGGGGGCGTACCTATTGGAAACGATGCGGAATCTAGAAGTCCTCGATGACAACGGCAAACCCCAAGGCGTCAGGATACCTCTGACTGCCGTGGACATCCTGCCCTG
>JAUWLF010000036.1 GCA_030613785.1 Chloroflexota bacterium
AGCTCACCCCGAAATCGCGGGTCACCAGCAAATAGAGGAGGATGCCCGAGGCGAGGGTCACGAGAACTGTCGTCATCAACAGTGCATTCTTTGCGCTTTCGACCAACTGGCGAGACGTGCGGCGAGCCCCCATGAAAGAGGCCACCGCCCCGTAGGAAGAGACGATCAAGCAGAGCATAAGAACCCAAAAGCCTACATCAGGCATCATTCCTACCTTTTCGGAGCGGGACTATGATATGAGCAAGCTAGTCCTCGACATACTTGGAGGGGCACTTGAGGAGGAGGGTGCAGGCCTCGAAGAGACCGCTAGAGGCATACCTTCCCTCTACCACGGTCTGAGCGCCGTCCTGGAACATGTCGGGGCGGACGCCCTGGTACAGAACAGGGAGGCTCCCATCTTCGCCGGCAATCTCGAATCGGAGAATCAACCGGTGATGATCCCAGTCAATCGTATTTCCGACCACTAGGCCGGAGACTCTTACCATCTGATCCGATGGGCCCTGGGCCAACAACTCCTCCACGGTCAGGTAGTGGGCAGTGGCCCCTTCGATATTGGAAAAGATGAGCCATCCCAGGACCACAAGTATGATGGCTGTGCCCACGAAAAACTTCAGCCGCCCACCAGCGACTATACCCCGTGCCGGGAGCTTGGAAACAGAGCTTGATTGGCTCATCTATCGTCCATTTGTTGACGGTGTTGAGTAAGTGTAATGGCAAGAAAGTTCCTTGTCAAGTAAGGCGCCGGATGTTGGCTAGGGTGAGTCTGCGGCCATTTTCGACAAATCAGATCCAGATTTGACATCCTTTTGACCAGATTTGGACCCCCTTTTGACCATTATGCTGTAAGATGATGAAGCGTCAGCGGGCAGTATCTGAGGTTGTGCTGTTTGCCTGACAAGGGACAAGGGCACCCCGCGGTCAAAGCCGCGGTTGGAGCGCCAAGGATGTGAATCGCGGGGATGTGGTTAGAGAGCGCACCCTCGGTGTCGCAAGGTGTCACCTTCACCACAGGAGCGACAGGCGAGCATGGCGTGGATGGCCCCGGCATTTGACAAACTTCGCACTATGCTATATGCTGTATGCTGTATAGTGTATGGTGGCAGTGAGGCCGGGGCAGCTTTTGGCAAGCAGCGGCGCGTGTCTTCGCCGCAGTGTTGCGAACCGGGGCGCTCAGGGTCGGTTCTGGGTGGCTGAGGGATTGGTGGGCTAGGTGATGAGACGCCAGAGCGAATCTGGTGAACAGGTACTCTCTGATAGGATCGGGATTCTCGATCCGGTCGGAGGTTGTTTTTGCGTAGGGACAGGATACTGAATCATGTCGAGGAGAAAGATCATCGTGATCGCCGTTCTGCTGGGGATGGTGGTCGTAGGTGGAGTGGGTGCTGCGGGTTTGTGGCAGTACCACGAGCAGCCTGAGTTCTGCGCCACCTGCCACCTCATGGACTCGTATCTGGAGTCGTGGCAGGCCTCCGACCTCGGTGCAAACGCCCATGCAGAGTACGATGTAGCCTGCCTGGACTGTCACGAGCCTACGTTGGAGCAACAGATAGACGAGCTGATGGTCTACATCCAGGGCGACTACGAAGTTCCCCTGAAGGACCTCAAGTACCCGATGGAGAGCTGTTTGGCGTGTCACGAGCACGAGAGCTACGGCCAGATCATTGAGATGACGGCGTATCTGGAGGAAGAGGCGGGGGCCAACCCCCACCTTTCTCACTATGGCGAGATGGAGTGCCGTGTATGCCATAAGATGCACGAAGAGAGTGAGGATTACTGTGCCCAGTGTCACGCCTGGGGATTCGAGGTTCCGTGAGAGGAGGGAAGCAAGGATCCAACGAGCTGTCGCGTGAGCTCCCCTATAGTCCTGAGCTTGGAAGACGAGGACTCAATGCCCCCAGTCAGGAGAGGGGGTGTGGTACTGAGTGGCATTAAGGGAAGGAAAGGAGACGACATGTCACAGGAAAAGGAAACCCCAAGCAAGATATCGAGAAGAGAGTTTGTGAAGGGAGCGGTCGCTGGCGCTAGTGCGCTCACTGGTGCCAGTGTCCTGGCTGGCTGCGGACAGGCTGCTCCTGTCCCTGCTACGGGAATGCCGGAGGAGTGGGAGAAGGAAGCCGATGTGGTGGTAGTTGGCTTTGGGGGTGCCGGAGCGGCTGCCGCCATCGAGGCCAGCAGAGCAGGTGCCAGCGTTTTGATCCTGGAAAGGACGCCGACTGGCGGTGGAAGCACGGCGATATGCGGCGGCATCATCTACATGGGAGGCGGTACAGCCTTGCAGAGCGCTCTGGGCTTCGAGGACACCCGCGACAACATGTACAACTACGTCTTTGCAGCCGCAGGCGACGGGGCAGACGAGGAGCTCGTGGGGCTTTTCTGCGACAGGAGCCTCGAGTTGTACGACTGGGTGACCGACCTCGGTATGCAGTTCAACGAGTCCTTCATGGAGATGAAGGCGGCTGGGGTACCTGCCGGCGATGGATTGCTCTATTCGGGCAATGAGAAGCAAGCCAAGTATAAGGCGGTAGCCGACCCTGCGCCCAGAGGTCACGGCGCTTTCGCTGACGGTCGCGTGGGTGGCCATGCGATATTCGGACGCCTCAAGGCAGCTGTTGAGGCATCCGGCGCCGAAGTACTATACGAGGCATTGGTTGGCAGTCTGGTGGTCGATGCTGACGGGCGCGTCGTGGGTGTGGAAGCCGAGATCGAGGGTGAGAATAAGTACTACAAGGCCAACAAGGGTGTGATCCTCTGCGCTGGGGGATACGCCGCGAATGCGGAGATGGTAGATCTGCACTGCCCTAGCTGCCTGCGATGCGCCGTCAATGTGGGGACACCTGGTGACGATGGAAGCGGCATCAGGATGGGCCAGGGTGTGGGCGCCGACGTACGCATGCTGGGCGAGACGGCAACTTTCGCTTTCGTCTACGGGGCCGCTGAGTGTTTGTGCAGGAGCATCTTGGTCAACGGCGAAGGACAGCGCTTCGTCGGCGAGGACAACTATGGTGAATGGATCGGGGACATGATCGTGAGATCTCACAACGTGGGTTTCCTGGTCCTGGACGACGCAGTCTGGAGCATGGTTCCGGATGCGGCGAAGGAGAGTCTGACAGTCGTGGCACAGGCGGACAGTGTGGGCGAGTTGGCCGCGGGGATCGGCCTCACGCCAGCGGTCTTGGAGAACACAGTGGAACTGTACAACGAGTTCGCGGCGAATGGGGAGGACCCCCTGTTCGGGAAGGATAGCGCCTATGTGGTCCCCCTGGAGACGCCACCCTTCTATGCCCTGTTTTTTGGGGTCGAGGCCACCGCGTTCTTCACCACCGGCGGACTGAAGATCAACTCCAAGAGCCAGGTGCTAGACGTGCATAGTCAGCCCGTCCCAGGGCTGTACTCGGCGGGCCGCAACGCCTTTGCCGTGCCCGCGCGTAACTACGTGGGGAGCGGCGTGGCGGTGGCTGAGGTCCTCTCTTTCGGGAGAATAGCGGGCCAGACGGCGGCCGCTGAGGAGGGTTCAGCCTAGGGGTCTGGTAACGTCACGTCGTCGTGGCACAGAAAGGTGAACGGGTGCCTGAGACATCGGGCGCCCGTTTTCGCATGCTAGACGGCTCAGTGGTGCGCCGAGAGTCGTGGCAGACCTCGTTGGTGGTGTGGTTGCTATCGAACGTGGCGATTAGATGTGCTCCAGTTCCGCGCAATACGGGACACGAGTGCAAGCCTTGCACATGAGTTGGAGACTTTCTGGCATGATTAAGAGTGTGTGTTACGTTCTCGACCTTCCGCTTGCACAGAAGGGAGGGTTGGCCCCACGATTCTCAGTATGGCGAGATGGAGTGTCGACTCTGCCACACGATGCATCAGGAGTCCGAGGACTACTGTGCGCAGTGCCATGCCTGGGGGTGGGAGGTTCCGTAGACAACCTTGTGGCATGTGGGGGGCCATAGCTGACGCGTCGAGGGAGAGCCCGAGCAATCGGGCTCCCCCTTTTCATTTGGGGCACCCGCCGGCCGGCCAGCGACATCGGCGCCACATGTGATGTGTTGTGTGTTTTTTCGATGATCAACCCGAGTAGCAAGCTGCTCAACTGGGCGCCTTCGCGGCGGGAAGGGCATGACAGCCGCGGCAGCGCCGGGCGAGGCCTCCGAACCCGCACGTCCATAATCCTACCGGCCTGGCCCAGGGCATCGTGTCCTACGCTGGCGCTCCCCAACAGCGACACTGTCGACCTCCCGACCCTGCGATACCGCGAACGAGAGCACCGCCGACGTCGCCTTCTTGGGCACACCCTCGCCCTTCTCACCGTAATCTGGGGGATCGGATACCTGATCTGGCACGCCTCGGTGATCAACTGGGAGGCCTGGTACGTATCCATCCCCTTCTTCGGAGCCGAGCTCCTGACCTTCGTCCTCGCCTTGGTCAAACGCCGACGACTATCCACGTTTGTCTGAGCAAGGACCAGGTACCATCAGAGTTGGTGCTCAGCCCGGCAGAACTCCATGGCTGCCGACGAGATCTGAATAGACGGTTTCGGATCCGGCGATGACGTGTCTAGCTGGGTGGTTTGCGCAGAGGGCTCGCGTGTGGTATGGTTGGCACCGAGATAGTCAGGGGGCAACTAGTGATTCTCGAGAAGAAGATAGAGGTGTTCCTGGCCGTGGCTGACGCTGGCAGCTTCAGTAGGGCCGCGCGCCGGCTGTCGCTGAGCCAATCAGCCGTCAGCTTCCATGTCGATACCCTGGAGAGGGAGCTGGGGACCAGTCTATTCCGGCGGCAAGGGCGCACCATCTCACTGACGCCAGAAGGAGAACTGCTCCATCAGGAAACGAGGAGGCTGGCCCAGGAGGCCCGACGGGTAGAAGACGTCTTCTCGGAACAGTCGGCGAGCATCGCGCAGCGGATCCGTCTCGCCGGCGATGCCTTGACCTGCGCCTTCACGGTGCCGTGGGACCTGGCTGCGTTCCAAGAGAGGTACCCAGAGGTGATATTCACATATGAACGCCTGCCTCAAGACGAGCTGGTTGAGAAACTGGTGAGCGGTGAACTGGACATGGGCTTCGTAGGTTATCGAATACGGCATCGCAAGTTGGCGACCCAGGTGTGCATTCGCGATGAGATTATCCTTGTGGGGGCGCCTGACAGGGTCCCCGATAGAGTCATGCTGGAGGAGCTGGGCGGTCTCCCGTTGTTGTGGGTGACCAATGATCGGGGGCTGGAACTGCTTGTGAGTCAGAGGCTCTCCGATGCTGGGTTACCCATGTGGAAGCTGAACATCGTGATGGAGGTAGGGGACCTGCCCATCTTGAAGACCTTCGTGCAAGCGGGACTGGGGCTGGCTTTCCTGCCTCGGCTGACAGTGGCTCACGAGCTACGCTTTGGGATACTCAAGGAGGTCTCGGTAGAGAGACTGAAACTAGATCGACTGACCTACCTGGTATATCGCAAAGGCAAACATCCTCGGGAGGTGGCAGGCCGGTTTCTGGAATTCATGGAACAGCGGCGTGGGCAGGAGGAGGGAGAGGCAGAAGACGCGTGCACGCCATGATGAGCGCGTGAGCAGTATGACCTGGATCCTGGCTTCGGCCGGCAAGCACCTCTCCAATTGCTAGTGCTAAGTGGCACTGGTTCAGTCCGGTTCAGACCTGGTGAAGACCAGACTAAGAGCTGAGCTAGACCTTGTAGTGACAGAACCCTCCGTGTGCCGACTTGACAGGGTCTATTAACCTATCTATAATATAGTAGAGTTGTTTTTGGGATACTGAGGGTTGTGGATCGCCGATTTGGCTGTTCACATCCTATGAGAGTGGCTATTGGTGAGTTATGTTGTTGTGTGTGCGGCGAAGACGCCCTTCGCGTCGCTGGCATCGTGCGGATAGTCTGTAAGATTGCGCCAAACTGGGGCTCTGAGCCTTGTTTGGCCTTTCTTGTGCATAGGGATCTGTCGTCGTCCGTACACAACTATGTCGAACAGTAGAGGAGGCCATACCATGCATACAGTGAGCAGAAGGGACTTCCTTAAGCTCTCTGGAGCGGTGGCAGGCGGGCTGTTGCTTCCAGGTGGTCGTGCTTTCACACAGGAGATACCGGTCTTTCCGCTCCACAAGCGGATTGGTGAAACGACCACGATCTGCACCTACTGCGGGGTAGGTTGCGGTCAGATTGTGGGCGCAAGCGATGGGATAGTGGTAAACATCGAGGGCGACCCCGACCATCCCATCAATCAGGGCAATCTATGTCCGAAGGGGAATGCGCTACACCAGTTGGCCACGGTGGGTCAGTCGGCGAATCCACGACGTCTGAACCAGGTCAAGTATCGCGCCCCTGGGAGTGATAGGTGGGAGGAGAAATCTTGGGACTGGGCGATCAACGAAATGGCAAGACGCATCAAGGCCACTCGTGATGCGAACTGGATAGGAGAGGATGAGGAAGGACGCACCGTCAACCGAACCGAGGCGATCGCGGCCTTGGGCACGGTGTTCGCCAACAGCCAGGAGGCCTATCTACTTACCAAGCTGGTGCGTAGCCTAGGCGTCGTCTACAACGAGAATGAGTCCAGGATATGCGTCACATCTGCTGTGAAAGCAGGCGGAGAGTCCGTGGGCAGGGGGCCGATGACGAATCACTGGATAGACCTCCGAAACAGCGACTGCATCATGAGTATCGGCTGCAACGTCGCTGAGACCTTTCCCGTCTCTTTCAGGTGGATAGAGCGGGCGAAAGATGGTGGGGCCAAGCTCATCAGTGTGGATCCGCGGTTCACCCGTACGTCCGCCGTGGCTGATATCCCTGTCCAACTGAGAACAGGGACCGATATCGCCTTCATCGGGGGAATGATCAACTACGTGTTGGAAAACGAGCTGCATCAGGACGAGTATGTCAGAGAGTATACCAACGCCAGCTTCCTGATCAACGCCGACTTCGGCTTCGAGGATGGCTTGTTCACAGGGTATGATACAGAGACAGGGGTCTACGACAAGTCCACCTGGCAGTATCAGACCGATGAGGAAGGCATCCCCAAGATGGATGAATCCTTGCAAGACCCCAACTGCGTCTTCCAGCTTCTGAAAGAGCATTTTGGCCGCTATGATGTAGATACGGTGTGTGGAATAACAGGAACGCGCAAGGAAGTGTTTCTCGAAGTTTGCGAGACCTTCGCCGCCACTGGGGCCAGAGACAGGGCCGGAGCCATTATCTGCTCCTCCGGTGCCGCTGAGCATAGTGTGGGGACTCAGAATGTTCGAAGCTATTACATCTTGCAGCTTCTGCTGGGCAATGTCGGCATAGCGGGAGGAGGGATAAATGGCATCGCCGGGGCGAGTAACGGTTTGGGTTGTACTCTGCAAGGCCGTCTCTATCACGTGTTGACTGGTAACGTGCCCATGCCTGCAAGCGGCGATGCAAATCTGGAGGCTTACCTGGAGCGGGTGACGGCACCCGCGGCGACCATGGAGAACGTAATCAGCCCTTGGAGAGGCCGTCCCAATCATGCCGTGAGTATGTTGAAAGCGTGGTACGGTGATGCGGCGACTGAGACCACCGAGTTCGGTTGGGGGTACCTGCCGAAGGTGGGCGGCAATTACAGCTTTGTCCCGCTCTTCGAGGCGATGAACGCAGGAACGATAAGAGGGCTGCTGTGTTGGGGGATGAACCCTGCCTCAAGTGGGCCCAACAGCGGCATAATGCGCGATGCACTTCAGAAGCTGGACTGGCTCGTGGTCACGGATCTTGGCGAGACGGAGACGGCGGCGATATGGAAGGCGCCGGGTGTGGATTCAGCGCAGAATAGGACCGAGGTCTTTCTGCTGCCGGCGGCGGCCTCCTTGGAGAAGGAGGGCAGTCTGATGAGCAGTGCGCGCTGGATGCAGTGGCGATATCAGGCAGCGAACCCGCCGGGGGAGGCCAAGAGCGATTTGTGGATCATTACTCAGTTAATGCTGAAACTGAAAGAGCTGTACCTTCAGGAGGGTGGCCCCCATGCGGAGGCCATCACCAACCTCACGTGGGATTATGGTGATCCCCCCGATGTTCACGCTGTAGCCCAGGAGATGAACGGCTACGATCTGACAACAGGCGAGTTGTTGGGAGGTCCTGGTGCCCTCAAGGGCGACGGCACTACCAGTTGTGGTAACTGGCTTTGGTGCGGGAGCTATACTGAGCAAGGGAACATGATGGCGCGGCGGGACCCCGTCGACCCTTCGGGAATCGGTCTCTTCTCTAACTGGGCATGGTGCTTTCCCGTGAACCGTCGGATCATGTATAATCGGGCCTCCGTCGATTTGGAGGGTAACCCGTGGAATCCGGATGAGCCGGTTATCAGTTGGGATTCCGCTTCCGAGTCTTGGGTTGGAGACGTTCCCGACGGTGGGTCGCCGCCGGGAACTGCGTACCCCTTCGTGATGAAACCGCATGGCCGTGGCTGTCTGTTCGGGATGGGAAGGCCCGACGGGCCGTTCCCGGAGCACTACGAGCCGTGGGAGAGCCCTGTCGTCAACAGCCTGTCCTCTGTGCAAAACAGCCCAGCTCTCAAGTCATGGGAGGAGGCGCCGGGCAGCCGCGAAGAGTACCCCATTATGGCGACGACCTATCGTCTCGTGGAGCACATGCACACGGGTACAATGACCAGGAATCTACCCTGGCTGGTGGAAGCTCAGCCCGACATGTTCTTCGAGTTGAGTGAGGAGCTGGCAGCAGAAAAGGGAATCGCGAATGGGGCGAAGGTGATCATACGGTCGGCACGAGGCGAGATCGAGGCCATCGCGGTTGTCACCAAACGGCTTCGGCCCTTCGCAGTGAATGGGCAGGTCGTTCACCAGATCGCCCTGCCGTGGCATTGGGGCTACATGGGGCTAGTCACGGGCGATAGCACGAACCTGCTTACCGCCCGGGTGGTGGATACCAACACCATGATCCCGGCATATAGGGAATTCTTGGTGAACGTTAGAAGGGCGGAATAGGATAACCTCATGAGGGGCAAGGGCCGGACAGGGAGACGTATCTAGGTGGATCGTGCTTCCGTCTTGGGCCGTCGGCATAGTTGACAAATTCGAGCGACATTGTTATAATAGCGCATTCCATGAGTTGAGGCTAGGAAAGGAGGTGGCGGTTGATACAGTTCGCGTTGGTAGCACTACAGACTCTTAGGAGAAGGAGGTCAGGAGTTTGCGAAGCATAACTAGGAGACAGTTCCTGAAGGGTTCGGGAGCCGGTGCAGGTGCTCTTCTTCTGCCCCCGGTCATGCCGGGGTTTCAAGAGGTACCGGCCTTTCCTCTGCACAAGAAGGTGGGCGAGTCACGGACCATCTGCCCGTATTGCTCATGCGGGTGTGGTCTGCTGATCGCCACGGACAGCTCAGGACACATACTCAATTCAGAGGGCGACCCGGATCATCCCAACAATAGGGGTGCCTTGGACCCCAAGTCCATCGCGGTGCGCCAGTTATCCACTAGCCCTCACCGGCAGAGCAAGGTCTTGCACAGGGCCCCAGGCGCCGCGCAGTGGGAGGAGATGACCTGGGAGCAGGCCATCCCCCTCGTTGCTCGCAAGATCAAAGACTCACGCGATGCCACCTTCCAGACCACCGATGAGAATGGGGTGACGGTCAATCGGACCAACGGCATAGCCTTCATCGGTGGTGCAGCCAACAACGACGAGGATTGTTACATCGGGGTGAAGTTGGCTCGCGCACTGGGCCTGGTGTACGTCGAACACCAGGCACGTATATGACACTCCGCGACGGTGGCCGGTCTCGGCCCCACGTACGGTCGCGGAGCGATGACCAACCAATGGAGGGACCTCAAGAACTCTGACGCCGTCTTCGTTTGTGGCGCCAACCCCGCGGAGAACCATCCAGCTTCGATGGCCCACATCAACAAGGCGCGGGACGAACGGGGCGCCAAGTTGATCGTGGTAGACCCTCGTTTCACCCGTACCGCTTCCACAGCGGAGATCTACGCTCCGATAAGGAGTGGCAGCGACATCGCCTTCTGGGGCGGCTTGATGAACTACATCCTGGCGAACAACCTCTATCACGAGGAGTATGTGGTCAACTACACCAACGCCTCCTTCCTGATCGATGAGGGGTTCCAGGGGCCGGCTGACCTGGATGGGTACTTCGCTGGCTTCGATGCGGGGACTCAGAGCTACAACAAGGATACCTGGGTCTATCAGACGGATAGCGATGGAAACACCAAGCGGGACGAGACTCTCCAGGATCCCAACTGCGTGTTCCAATTGCTGAAGAAGCAGTACGCGCGATACACCATTGATATGGTGGAACAGGTGTGCGGCATGCCGAGGGACAACTTCCTCGAGGTGGCGCAGGCCTTTGCGGCCACAGGTGCGCCAGAGAAGACGGGCACCATCTTGTACGCCATGGGGCAGACGCAGCACACGGTCGGTACGCAGAACGTGCGCTGCATGGCCATGGTTCAGCTCCTGCTGGGCAACACCGGTCGCCCGGGAGGCGGCGTGAACGCCCTGCGAGGCGAGTCCAACGTTCAGGGATCCACCGACATGGCCCTCTTGTTCCACATCATTCCTGCGTACATGGCCACACCGAATGCGGCCAAGCATAAGGACCTCGCCGAGTACCTGGAGAAGGAGACGCCGTCGGGTGGCTACTGGGTCAACAAGCCTAAGTTCCTGACGAGTCTGCTCAAGGCCTGGTGGGGAGAAAACGCCACGAGTGGCAACGACTTCTGCTTTGACTACATGCCCAAGATCAGCGGTGGGATCAACACCTACGCCTGGATCTCAATGTTCCACGCCATCTACGATGGCAGCATCAAGGGTATGTGGATCCTGGGCCAGAACCCGGCGGTGGGCGGCCCGAATGCTCGTTTCGAGCGGAAGGCCCTGGAGAAGCTGGAGTGGATGGTGGTGCAGGAGATCGCGGAAACCGCGACGACAGACTTCTGGCGGGCGCCGGATGTGGACCCGGCCTCCATTCAGACGGAGGTTTTCATGCTGCCGGCGGCGGATGCCATGGAGAAGGAAGGCACCATTGTCACCAGCGGTCGTTTGATCCAGTACAGGCCCAAGGTGGCCGAGTCCCCTGGAGATGCCATGGGCGACATCGAGATGATGGATCTGATCTACCAGGAACTGCGGCGGCTGTATGAGGCCGAGGGCGGAGCGCTTCCTGAGGCGGTACTGGAGTTGAACTGGTCTCATGGCGCCGATTTCGAGAAGATCTGCCAGGAGATCAATGGCTACTGGACCGAGGACGTCACCGACGAAGATGGGAACGCCGTGGGCCAGGCGGGCGAGATGGTGGCCAACTTCACCAAGCTGAAGGACGACGGCTCCACCGCCTGCGGGAACTGGCTGTATTCGGGCTACTGGGTGCCGGCCGACGATGGCGACGGCAACATGGTCACCGCCTGCAAGCGACGAGGTCAGAAGGACCCGGGCGGCTTGGGCATGAACCCTTACTGGGGCTTCTCCTGGCCAGTGAACCGCCGTATCATCTACAACCGCTGCTCGGCGGATAGCAAGGGCAACCCCTGGTCAGAGGACAAGGCGCTCATCTGGTGGGACGCTGCGGAGGGGATCTGGACAGGATATGATGTCCCGGACTTTGGCAAGACTAAGGCCCCTGGCGACCCCGGTTTCACAGATGCCTACATCATGTTGCCTGAAGGGAAGAGCAGGCTCTTTGCCGTGAGGAACGAGGGCCCGTTCCCAGAGCACTATGAGCCGCTGGAGTCGCCGGTGACCAACCTGCTGTCATCGGTGCAGTTCAACCCGGTGGTCAAAGTGTGGGATACCGATAGTGGGGAGGACATTGGGGACAATGTTGGCACCTCTGATGAGTTCCCCATCGTTTGCAGCACCTACCGGGTGTGCGAGCACTGGCAGGCTGGCGGTATGTCTGTCTGGCTGCCGTGGCTGGCGGAGACTCAGCCTGAGCCCTTCCTGGAAATGAGCGTGGAACTAGCCGAGGAGAAGGGGATCTCCAACGCTGATCGAGTGATCGTCAGCTCGGCTCGGGGCGAGATCGAGATGGTGGCGATTGTCACTCCTCGCTTCAAGCCTTTCAGCATGAATGGCAAGAAGGTGCACCAGGTGGGCATGCCCTGGCACTTCAGTTGGCAGGGACTGGCCACCGGCGCCACGGCCAACTTCATAACACCTCATGTGGGCGACGGTAATACGATGATCCCGGAGTACAAGGCTTTCCTCGTCGATGTTAGAAAGGCGGTGTGACGATGGCGAACGCGATGTTGATAGACGAATCCAGATGTATGGGCTGCCGTGGTTGCCAGGTGGCGTGCAAGCAGTGGAACGACCTGCCGGGCGAGGAGACCGAGAACTGGGGCAGCTACGAGAACCCTCCCGAGCTGTCGGCCGTAACCTGGACGAAGATCAAGTTCAACGAGAAGGTGGACGGCGACCAGGTGCAGTGGCTCTTCCTGAAACAGGGTTGTATGCATTGCACCGAGGCCAGTTGTGAGGCGGTTTGCCCCACCGGGGCAGTACGCCACCATGGTGAGTATGTGCTGGTAGACCAAGAGTGGTGTATCGGCTGTGGGTACTGCGTTGCGGCCTGTCCCTTCGATGCGATCCACTCCGTTTTCGAGGTGAGAGAGGGCGGTGAGGAGAAGGCCACTGCTCGAAAATGCGTCTTCTGCGTTGATCGGACGACCAATGACTTGCCACCGGCCTGCGTCAAGACCTGTCCGTCCGGAGCTCTCGACTGGGGCGATCGCAATGAGATGATCGCCAAAGGGAAAGCGCGGGTCGCGGCTTTGCAGGCCAATGGGCATCCAAAAGCCAATTTCTATGGTGAGCACGAGCTGGGTGGCCTGCATCGGCTCTACGTGCTCGTAGATGAGCCTTCAGCCTATGGACTGCCGGTAGACCCCCGACTTGCAACGAGTAACGTGGCGGGCCAGTGGTTGAGCGGCATTGTGACCGCCGGCGTCGTGGCCGCTGTGCCCTTCTGGCTGCTTTTCAAGCGCCAGAGAGCGGCGGAGGCCAAGGAAGAGGCCAGTGGAGGAGGTGAATAACGATGGTACTGACTTGGAAATGGGAGCTTGTGACCTACCTGTGGATAGCGGGGATCGCAGGAGGGGCGTACTTGGCGGCTTTTCTGATGAACCTCTTCAGCCGGGGCAAGAACGAGCTGCTGCCTAAAGTGGCGATGTTCCTGGGTGTGCCCCTGGTGCTGCTGGGGTCTCTGCTGTTGGTGGTGGATCTGGGCGAACAACTGCGTGCCTGGCACCTCTTCACCAGGTTCCTACCGGAATCGCCGATGTCCATGGGGAGCTGGATCTTGCTCCTCTACGCGTTGATCGGCATAGTAATGATCGCGCTGTGGTGGGCCAAGAGCTTCGAGCCCGGAGAGGTGCGGCTTACCGTGCTCTCGGGGGTTGCCAGCGTGATTCGGCCTGCCGCACGGGCGCTCGGGGTTCTGGGTTGGATCAACCTTGTGCTCGCCGTACTGCTCATCACCTACACCGGTGTGCTGTTGAGCGCTACGAATCAACCACTGTGGGGCGGCATCTTGCTGTTGCCGGCTCTGTTTGTGGTTTCGGCCATAGCCACGGGCACGGCGTTACTGGTGCTCGTTATGAGGACCGGTTTTGGCAGAGTAGTGGACATACTGTTTGGTGGCGAGGGTGAGCCCGTGCCCGGCGAAGTGTTGCACACCATGGGCATGTCAAGCCTCATCCTGGGCATCATCGAGGTGGTGGTGTTGATAGGCTATCTTGGTTGGCTAGCCTTCTTCTCCACGCCAGCCGCCGCCAGTGCGCTCGCTGTACTCCTCACTGGCTCGATGAGCTTTCTCTTCTGGGGCGGAGTCGTGCTCCTAGGGCTGTTCATCCCGTTGGTGCTGGAGCTGGCGTCCGTGAGAGGTAAGGAAGCACTAGTGGGCTCCATGCTGGCCTCGGCCGCTTTGGTGATCCTTGGTGGGTTCTTCCTGCGGGCGGCTGTACTCCTGGGGGGCCAGATGATGTAGGGAGGTGGCCTCTCTCAGAGGCTGCTGCGGTCTCAGACCGTGGAGCGCCGCAACAATGTGATGCGTTGTCAGGCCAGGGAACATCTCCCTGGCCTGACTTTGTGATTCGTTGGCGGAAATGTCAACCGGCGCCTGGAGGGGTTAGGACGACGACGGTTTGAGGCTCTAGGGGGACAAGGTCCTTCCACTCTGTGGACCGTTCAGTTGCGGCAGCTTCTCCCCACTGGTCGATAACTCGTTCATCCGCGCAGATTGAATCCACAAAAGCACGATACCTCTGAGTCTTTCCTCCCACAGTAGTGATATAAGACAGTGTGGCCATGGTGAGGAGACATCTACTCATGCTGGGACCGAAGGTGTCCAGCAATTGGGGTTCTATCTTGGTTTCGATGGCTGTCTCTAGATCCATCTTGTGTTCCCGCTATTGGACCGGTATCTCCGCCACGACAGTAGTTCCCTCGCCGGGGTTGGAGTGTGCCGTCAAGGTGCCACCAGCCAGATGCGCTCGCTCGAGCATGCCGGTGAGGCCCAGCTTGCCTGTCTCTACGAGGTCGCTTGGCCTATCAGGCACCTTGAAGCCCCGACCATTGTCGCTGACGGTTAGCTTCACTCTGCCATCGCCGAACTCCACCTTGGTCACCACTCTTGTGGCCTGGGAGTGCTTTCTGACATTGGTGAGCGCTTCTTGAGCGATGCGGAACAGCACTAGCTCAGCTTCTGGTGACAGACGCCGCTGCTCGCCAATCACTTCCAAGTCTGCTTCTATGCGTTCCTCTTCGGAGAGCCTGGCCATCAGCCCTTCCAACGTTGGCAATAGGCCTAGATCGTCCAAGGTGGAGGGGCGCAGGTTCTGGCTGAAGCGACGCGCAGTCTGTGATATGTCTGCCGTGAGTTGACGCGCCTTCTCCAACTGTTGTCTAGCACGTTTGGGCACCTGATCATCGGAACTGAGCAGGGCATCAAGCTGTCGCGAGAGAGCGACCAGAGCCTGGGCGGTGTCATCGTGAAGCTCCCGCGCCATGCGTTTACGCTCTTCTTCCTGAGCGGTAATGATGTGCCTGGCGTACGAACGCATGCTTTCGTACAGGCGCGCATTGTCGATGGCGATAGCGGCTTGACGCGCTACCGCGCAAACGACGGCTACGTCGCGGTCAGAAAAGGTCCGTTTCTCCTCGAGGGTGAACAGATTCAGCGCACCGAAGATCTTTTCCCCACTGATGATGGGGACCCCCAGGGCGCTCTTCAGCCCGCCCTTGCAGTATGGCTTGAGGCTGGCCGGGTAGCCTTGGTAATCCTCCATTACGACGGGGAGTCCGGTCGTAGTCACTCGCCCAGCCAAGCCCTCGGTTGTCGACACGGTCACTTGACTCAATTCCGCTGGCAGGTTATGTAGGTAGGGATAGGTGAGTGTACCCCTCTGCTCGTCCAGCAGAGCGATGAGGCCGGCGTCGGCACTTATCAACCCCTCTGCAATCAGGACCACCTTAGACAGGACTTTGTCAAGCTCAAGCTCAGAGGTGATTCCAACCGTTACCTCTCCCAGACGCCTTTCTCTCTCCAGTTGCCTGGCCACATCCTGGTGTAGCCGAGCATTCTCCGTGGCCACACCCACTTGAGTGGCAATGGCCCCGAGGAGGCTCAGCTCCTCCGGCAGGAAATCCTTGGTGCCCCTCTTGCCAACGACGAGAGCCCCTTGCGGCTCGCCCTTTGCTTTGAGCGGAAGAGCAACTTGGCTGGCTAATGCCTCGTCGGCGACTAGCATTCTGGCGAGCCCCAGTCCTCTATCAGACGTCACGAGTCCTGGCGGCAGACCTCGATGAGCCGCAACGATCAGATTCTCGCCCTTCTCGTCCAGGACGAATACTATGCCCGCCTCCAAACCCGTCACCTCCAAGACCCTGTCCAGGGCCTCAGTGAGCATCCGGCTCAGTTCCAGAGATCCGGTCAACACAGAGCAGACGGTATTGATGGCCTCCACCCGGGCGGTGGCCTTCTGGCGGAGCGTCTCCTGGTTCTGTTTTATCCAGGCTAACCAGATGGTCAGACCTCCCACCATGGTGACGGCAGCGGTTTCGATCAGGGCATCGGCTGGATAGGGACTCAAGAAGAGCACGCGGGGTAGCATTATCAGGAAGGCGAACGCCAACGCAGCCAACCCGGCAATGGGTCCCAGGGCGAAGGCTGCGTAGGCTACGGGCAGAATGAGCAAGACTCGTTCTGTCGAGTGTCGGGTCAATTGCATCTCGCCGTGTACGGGTATGGGGAGAGCACGAAGCTGCGCGGTGTAATGTAGCAGTACGCCGCTCACCAGCATGGCGGCGACCAACCAGAAGCTGGGACTCAAGATGATGCGCTTGATTCGATCTGTTGGTGTCGGCGAGGGCGGTTCCATCGGTATGGTCCTCGGTCAGGCTGATCTACGCTGGCGTCATCAGAGGGTCATCATGTTCTCGACATCGGTGGTGAGATCACTGAATGTCCTCCAGCGTGAGCCAGCCCCATCTCAGGGATTGTATCACCGCTTCGGTGCGCGAACCAACCTGCATCTTGCTGAAGATGTTGCTGAGGTGGCCCTGAACCGTGCGCACACTGAGCACGAGCTCGTGGGCGATCTCCATGTTGGTCATGCCCTTTGCTGCCAGCTTGAGGACTTCCATCTCCCTAGTGCTAAGTTGATCGAGTGTGGCCTCGGTGGCGGGTTTGCCCTGGGAAGGGGCGAAGCGGTTGATCACCTTGCGGGCGATGGTCGGATGGAGTACTGATTCGCCGACATATACCGCCCTGATCGCTTCGACGAGCTCATGCGCGCGCACATCCTTCAACAGGTAGCCTGCTGCGCCTGCTTCCAGGAGGGCGAAGACATATTGATCGTCGTCATAGGCGCTCAAGATGAGGACAGCACTGTCAGGGTAGATGGCCTTGATCTGCTTGGTCGCTTCAATGCCATTCAGCTTTGGCATCGCGATATCCATGATGATCACATCTGGATGGAGGTCGGAGGTTAACCTCACGGCCTCCTCCCCATCCCCGGCCTCCCCCACGACTTCCATGTCTTTCTCGTGCTCCAGTAACTCACGAGTACCCTCTCGCACCAGTACATGGTCGTCGGCCAGCAAGATGGTGATCCTGTCCACGTCCCAGTCTCCTTTGCGCCCTTTTGCAGGCTGTTGAGCAGGATTCCGCTGGGAGTCAATCGGCAGCGGATCGCGCGGCATCTCCCCGTACGCAAGGGCCTCAGTCTACTTCCATTATATGTCCTCGGCAAGAAAGAATCAAGCCCTTGTAGACACAACGGGCAAATATGCCTAGTGGTGGGTAGGCGGAACTACCTACGCAGTGGTGTAGAGGGGTCGGTAGAATCACCCAAGGGTGCATGAATAGGGTACGCCTTTCTCCTGGGTGAAGAACAGGTAGTTTGCCTCTTCAGAACTGGTGCCCAGTGTGGTATAGTGGAGGTGGATGAGAAAGTATAGAGGCAAGAAAGGGAGGTAATCGAAATGCTATCGCTAGAGATAATCGGAGTGCTAGGTGCCCTGTTTGGACTTCTGGTGTACGGGATGGTGAGGACGCAGTTGGCCAGGAGGGAGGCAGAGGCAAGGCAGAAGGTGGAGAAGGGTGCCCCAGCCGCAGCGAAGGAAGTTCGATAGCCAGTGGTGAGGGGAAGTCTTCGGGCCGACTGGAGTGATGTTGAGAAGGAGGTAAGGGACATGCTATCGTTGGAACTGATCGGGATCTTTGGTCTGCTGTTCGGCTTCGTAGTCTACGTGATGGTGGCCACACAACTGGAGCGTAGGAGCATACGGATAGCCGAGAAGGAGGCTGAGAAGGGTGCAGAACCCGCCGAGCAGGTCGTCACGACCGGGCAGTAAGCTGCGCAACAGCGGGTCAAGGAGGTAACAGGGATGTTGACCGTGGGTATAGTTCAAGCGCTGGCTGTGGGGTTTGCGCTTCTCGTGTCCGCCATGGTCACGACTCAACTGGCCAGGAGGCAAGCCGAGTCAGAGAGAGGCGTTTCAAAGCGACCGCAGGGAGCGTGGTAGCTGGTGATGGGGAGAACCCCTGATACCAGATTCGATATCTCAGATGATGGGAGCTGATTGGAGAACAGTCGGGAAGGAGGTAGAGGACATGCTATCGCTGGAACTGATCGCGATCTTTGGTCTGCTGTTCGGCTTCGTGGTCTACGTCATGGTGGTGACGCAGCTCGAACGCAGGAGCATCCGGATTGCAGAGGAGAGGAAGGCTGAGGCTGAGAAGGGCGGAGAACTCGTCGAGCAGCCCGTGAGGATCAGACGCTAGATGGAAAAGACATACTGAGTTCAAGAAGGAGGTAAGCGGCATGTTGACTGTCGAGTTCATAGGGATATTGGCCCTGTTGGTCGGGCTTCTGATCTATGCCATGGTTAGAACCCAGATGCAGAAAAGGGAGTTGGCCGTTCCCGACGAGGCTGGTCAGGGCGTGAGGATACTGGTCGTAGACGACGATCCAGACTTTGTGAAGATCACGGAGAGGATTCTCCAAAGTCAGGGGTATGACACCTATACGGCCTCCAGCGGTGCCGAGGGGTTGAAGGTCATGCGCACCGCCCCCGCAAAGCCAGACCTGGTGTTGCTGGACATTATGATGGACTACATCACCGATGGTCTGGATGTGAGCAATGCTATGCAAAGGGATCCTCATCTGAAAGATATCCCCGTGATCATGATCACCTCGCTGACGGGTGTGCGGAGTCAGGAGATGTTTCCCAGCGACGAGCATGTGGCGGTCGGTGCTTGGCTGAGCAAACCGGTTCAGCCTGAGCTCCTGTTGAGGACCGTGCGGCAAACGTTGGCCGGTGTTGTGCCCGTCGCTGTGCCAGTTGGTGTGCCAGCGGCTTCCTAGACGGCGATTGCGAAAAGAACCGGTGGAGGTTAGCCTAGATCGGGGCGCGCTGGATAGGGCGACGAGTGCTGCTTGAATGCAGCGGAAAGCAGTCAGATAGGCTTGATTGGCGCTGGCCAGTCGAGCCTTTCCCGCGTCGGTCGCTTTGGTCAGCAGTCCATCTTGACTTACTAGTGTTAGGAAGTACAATACAACGAGGAGGTGCCATGCTACAAGGCGAATCATGGATCGGAAGGGAGCCCAGGTTAGATGTCTAGAGTGGCCATGTTGATCGACGAGTCGATATGTATGGGATGTCGTGGTTGTCAAGTCGCCTGCAAGCAGTGGAACGACTTGCCGGGAGAGGAGACCTACAACCGCGGCACCTATGAGAACCCCCCTGATCTGTCCCCGGTGACTTGGACGCGCATCAAGTTCACTGAGGTAGAACAGGATGGCAATCTCCAGTGGCTGTTCCTGACCGAGGGTTGCTTGCACTGTGGGACCCCCGCCTGCGTGGAGGTGTGCCCCACGGGGGCGCTGAAACAGGATCCTACTTTGGGTATTGTCACTCTTGAACCGGACCTTTGCAACGGCTGTGGTTACTGCACCCAGTTCTGTCCCTTTGGGATCCCGCGGCTAGATGCCGATGTCCTCTCTGGTGAAGGGAAGGCCTACAAGTGTAATTTCTGCCAGGATCGAGTGGTCAATGGTCTGCCACCGGCTTGTGTCAAGACCTGCCCGTCGGGAGCGTTCGACTTTGGGGACCGCGAAGAGATGGTGGCCAAGGGCAGATCTCGGGTAGAGCGACTGAAACAACAGGGCTTTCCCAATGCCAATCTATATGGCGAGCACGAGATGGGAGGTCTGGGCAGACTGTACGTGCTGAAGGAGAGGCCGTCGCTGTATGGCCTACCAGAAAACCCTCAGTATCCGGTGCTGGCCGATGCCTGGCAGGATGTTCTACAGCCTTTGGGAACTTTGGCCTTTGGCGCTGCCGCACTGGGCATGTTGGGCTTCTGGTTTGTGGCGCGGCGCAACATAGGGATGGAGGAAGTGGAGTGATAGGTAACAGAACGGCCAGGATGGACGAGCAAGGCGAGGGAGGGGTCATCAGAGTCAGATGGATTCCCAAGTACACGGCGATGGAACGCGTCTTTCACTGGGGACACACAGTGACCTTCCTGGCTCTGGCGATGACGGGCATGATACTGTTCTTCCCCTTCCTCCGGCCTTTGGCGCAGGGAGAGGGTGGCTATCTGGTGCGTTTGATGCATCGGGCCATGGCTATCGCCTATGGCACACTACCCCTCATCTACATCATATTGGAGCCCAGACGGGCGATAATGAGCCTCAAGTCGGTGTTCAAAGTGAGTGGCTATGACATCGAGTGGATAAAGGGGATGATCCCCTACTACATGTTTGGCCGCCACGAGGCCATGGCACCCCAGGACAGGTTCAACACCGGCGAGAAGTTGAACGCCGTTGTCATCATCCTGGGTAGCGTGGTTTTTGCCATTACTGGCCTCCTGATGTGGTTCGGCAAGGGCGTCTTGCCCATTGGGGCTTTTCAAGCGATGGTGGTTCTGCACGACGTCGCCATGATAGTGACCGTTTGCATGTTCATCGTCCACTTCTTCTTGGCGGTGGTGCATCCTCTGATGTGGGCCGGGTTGGTCAGCATGCGCTTCG
The DNA here is from genome assembly GCA_030613785.1 of Chloroflexota bacterium. Taxonomy (GTDB): domain Bacteria; phylum Chloroflexota; class Anaerolineae; order UBA7937; family B3-Chlor; genus JAUWLF01. Next base: position 20,511 of record JAUWLF010000036.1, read on the forward strand.
GCGTGACCTCGGCGGCCTATGCTCAGGAACACCATGCGCTGTGGTACTATGGGCCAGAACGGGCCGAGGAGATATACGAGGACAAGAAGGCTGTGCGGAAAGCTGAGGATCAGTCATCCGTAGACTGATGCTTCGCCTCTCTCTCCTTTTTGACGGTGCAGGGATCTGATTCGACGTTCAGGTCCCTGCATCTTTCTATATCGGCGCTTTCGCCTGGCAGGTTCGTGGATCGGCGCACGTGGCGTAGGAAACCCAGTTGGTGATGAGTCCCAGGTGAGTGCACGGCCGGGCAGCTAGAAGCTGGCGGCGTCTGTCCTGCTATATGTGCGAAGCACAAGGACCACCTGGAAAAGTGTCGGTTGATCCCGTGAGTTGGCGACCGCGCGAATCTGGGATGCGCTCACGTACGTGTGTCTTGACTTCTGTCCTGCGCCGAGATACAATTTTTATTTGGGAGTCGGTGTGTCTGCCAATCGCGAGTGCGTCTTCGAAGCACCTGGCCTGTAGGAGGAAAGCGGATGGAAAAAGCAAAGATCGGCGGGATCATTCAATTTCCGGATGTGGCTTTGGTGGGGATGATGGCGGTTCCCGATCGTCCGGGAATCGCAGGAGCGGTTTTCGAGGCCCTGGGGAAGAGGGGCATCAACGTGGTGTTCATCATTCAAGGCATCGACCTCGACAACAACACGCACATCGTCTTCTGTGTGGCCAGCAAAGATCTGTCGCTGACGTTGGGTCTTCTGGACCCCCTTAAGGAGAGGTTTGGAGGACAGCGGGTGATACACAACCCCCGGGTGTCGATACTGTCCGTCTTCGGTCCTGATTTCAAGGAAAGGCCAGGTATCGCTGGCATGATGTGTGCAGCGTTGGCCAATGCCGGCATAAACATCTTATCCATCAGCACTTCCATGTCCAGCGTCTCTTGCGTGATAAGCAGGAATGATCTGGCCAAGGCCATGGATGCCTTGAAGGGCGCTTTCGAGTTTCACGAGCGCTGGACCCTGTCTCGTTGATAGGCGGCTCTCACGGCTCATGTCCCCACCACCTTCCCTTTCTCCAGTGCGTCGTCCTCAGGTTTCATCGTTTGCGGTAGAGTGAAGGTGAAGATGGTCCCTTCGCCGAGCTTCGAATCTACGTCGATCGTACCCCCGTAGGCTTCAACGATCTCCCCGACGATGGGCAGCCCGAGACCGGTGCCGTGATCCTCCATGTTCTTGGCCTGCTTGGTGCGGTAGAACTCCTCGAAGATGCGGGGCAGGTCGTCAGAGGCGATGCCGATCCCCGTGTCCGAAACCGTGCCTATGATCTGGTCGTCTTTCCTATCCAGTGAGGCCACCACGGTACCGCCGGACGGCGTGTACTTGATCGCGTTGGACAGCAGGTTGGTCCACACTTGCTTCAAGTGCTCTTCATGGGCTAGCATCTCTGGACGGTTGGAGATCTCGACTCTGAGGGTGATGCCTTTCCCTTCCGCTTGCGCACTGAACAAACTGCTGACCTCTTCCAGAATCCCTGCCACAGACACCGTTGTCTTCTTCGTCTCGATGGCCTTCTCTTTCATGTGCGCCAGGAGCAGGAGATCATGTATCAAGTTCAGGAGTTCGCCACACCTTTGGTGAGCGCTTTCCACCATCTCCTGTGCATCGTCAGCCGCGTAGCCGTCCAGGATGAGACCCAGGTACCCTTGGATGGCAGCCACAGGTGCTCGCAACTCGTGAGCCACCGTGAGCATGAAGCGGCTCTTCATGGCATCCAGCTTTTCCAACTCCGATTTGGCTCTGGCTAGCTCCTTGGCCTCTTCCTCAATAGCCTGTAGCCGCTTGGTCTCCAGCGATAGGCGCCGACGCTCCAGACCTTGATTGACGACCAGGATCAGGTCATCGGAGGTGAATGGCTTGGAGATGAAGTCGTAGGCTCCCTTCTTGATGGTTTGTACTGCCGCCTCCACGGTCGCATAGCCGGTGATAATGATGACCACGATCTCTGGATCTATCTCATGGATGCGATCCAACGCCTCCATCCCGCTCATGCCGGGCATCATCAGGTCCAGAAGCACGAGGTCGAAGGTGCCCTCGCGCAGCTTGCGCAGTCCGGTGGCGCCAGTGTCAGCTACAGTGACGTCATAGCCCAGGGGGGTCAGTGCCCGGCGACACCCCTCCCGTATGCCTCGCTCATCATCGATCACCAGTATGCTGATCTCTTCTTCCACCAGATATCCTCCTTGGTCGTCGGGACAGTCACGACGCTGTGGTTTGGATGGCTACTCCGTCCCGAACTGCTCCGTAGTTTCTGCCGGGGCGATAGGTAGCTTGATAGGGAGAATGACGGTGAAGGTGCTGCCGACACCCACCTCGCTCTCGACGTAGATCTGTCCGCGATGCATCTTGATAATACCATACACAATGGCCAAGCCCAGTCCCGTTCCCCTGCCTATGGGCTTGGTGGTGAAGAATGGGGTGAATATCTTGCTGAGATTCTCTTCCGGTACGCCGCTCCCTGTGTCTTGGAAGGCGATCTTGATCATCTCATCGCCGACGGGTTCGGTACTGATGGTCAGGGAACCTCCCTCCTCCATGGCTTCAGCGGCGTTGGTCATGATGTTGATGAAGACCTCCTTGAGCTGGCCAGGGTCCGCCTGGATCTTGGGCAGGGCTGGGTGCAGCCGAAGGATGAACTGCACTTCCTCGAAAATGGGGTGCACCTTGATTTCGTCACTGGTCCCTTCGAGCAGGGCATTGACGTCAGTGCTTTGGGCCAGAACCTCGTTCTGCCGGGCGAAGTTAAGGAGGTCGGAGACTATGGTCTTGCAACGGTTTGCTTCATCAATGATCATTTGCAGGTCGTCGCGGCGGGGGTCGTCGGGCGGAAGCTCCTTGTGCATGATATCGGAGAAGAGGAGGATGGTGCCCAAAGGGTTGTTGATCTCGTGGGCGACGCCGGCGGCAAGTTGCCCCACGGAGGCCAGCTTCTCCTTCAGGACCAGTTGCTCCTGAGCATCTTGGAGCTCCCTGGTCCGCTCCTCGAGGGCCTCCTCTGCGCGCTTGCGCTGGGTGATGTCCTGTCCTTGCGCAATCGTAGCAATTGGAGTGTCCTCGTCTGGTGCGTAGATATTGGCAGCATTCCACAGGCAGATGGCGAGTCGCCCGTCTGCACAACGGATGGGAATCTCTAGCGCCTCAAAATGGTCGCCAGACCCCAGAGCTTCATTGATCTGTTCAAGTGCGTCCTCCCGGCTTTCCCCGGCAAGAAGGAGTTCCGACGGCTGGCCGAGCATTTCATCAGCCGCATAACCCGTAAGGCGTTCGAAGGCGGCATTGAACAGAGTGATCTTGCCCTGCGCATCCCACACGACGATGGGAGCGTTCGAGTGGTGGATGAGACTGTCGAGGTAGTCCCGCGTCTCCCGCAGCCGCCGCTCAGTCTTCAGACTCTGTTCCCTGAGTGTGCCAACCACCACGCCGACGAGAACGAGCATCCCGAACCGTAGGAACGTCGGCATCTCTGGAATACCCGGACGCACAAGGGTAGCAGAAGCCACGAACCATCCGCCCAGGAAAACGGCGAGCCAGATGGCCCGCCTCCCCCACCAGAATCCGGTCAGCACTATGGGTAGGTAGAAAAAGTGGGTAAACACAATCTCGGTGTGCAATACGAAATGAGCATAGTAATCCGCCGCAATACAGAGCAGTACAAGCGCAGCAACAACCACTACCTTTGAGGCATCTCTACTCAGGTCGCGCCATGTACCTGTGTTCAAACTACTCACCGGGAGCACGGTCAGACCTCGCAAGACCAAGATGTATAGATCGTGACCGGTTGATTGTCACAGCCGGTCCAGTTACGATTCGAGCGAGCCCCATACACTTCGCGAAAACGACGAAGCTGCTTTGTCTCCGCCCCTCCGAACCCTTTGTACTGGCTTGTCATGACTCTATCCACTCCTCCGGCCTGCGTCCGGTTGCGGCTGTTGCCGAGTGCACGTCTCGAGCAACGCGCGCCTCTTGAGCTTCCGCAAGATGGTCGCCGATCAGCTTGGAGGTCACGACCGTCAGTAGAGCGATGAGGGAGAAGAGGATAACCGAGGTGGTTTGCAGGCCAACACTGGTGCAAGCGGCCTATGTACCTTTCCATTCTGATCCTCCGCAGTGGACCTGGGGTGACGGTAGCGGCCAATTGTGGTAGGTGGAACCACATCCCAGGAATTGCGGTGGCGTTTCGCCAGTTTCATTATAGCTTGTTTCGTGAGCAAGAATCAAGCCCTTGTAGACACAACGGGCAAATATGCCTAGTGGTGGGTAGGCGGAACTACCTACGCAGTGGCGTGGAGGGGTCGGTAGAATCACCCAAGGGTGCATGAATAGGGTACGCCTTTCTCCTGGGTTAAGAACAGGTAGTTTGCCTCTTCAGAACTGGTGCCCAGTGTGGTATAGTGGAGGTGGATGAGAAAGGATAGAGGCAAGAAAGGGAGGTAATCGAAATGCTATCGCTAGAGATAATCGGAGTGCTAGGTGCCCTGTTTGGACTTCTGGTGTACGGGATGGTGAGGACGCAGTTGGCCAGGAGGGAGGCAGAGGCAATGCAGAAGGCGGAGAAGGGTGCCCCAGCCGCAGCCGAGGAAGCTCGGTAGCCAGTGGTGGGGAAAGCCCTGGGGCCGACTAGAGTGATATTGAGAAGGAGGTAAGGGACATGCTATCGCTGGAACTGATCGGGATCTTTGGTCTGCTGTTCGGCTTCGTAGTCTACGTGATGGTGGTGACACAACTGGAGCGTAGGAGCATACGGATAGCCGAGAAGGAGGCCGAGAAGGGTGCAGAACCCGCCGAGCAGGTCGTCACGACCGGGCAGTAGGCTGCACAGAGGGATGCCGAGTTACCTAGGAGGTAAGTGAAATGCTGACCGTCGAGATTATCGGTGTGTTGGCTCTGCTGGTAGCGCTAATGATCTTTGCCATGGTCAGGACGCAGCTACAGAGAAGGAAGTTGACCGTGCCTGGGGAGGTTGGCAAGGGCGCGACGATACTGGTCGTAGACGATGATCCGGACTTCGTGAAGATCACGGAGAGGATACTCCAGAGCCAGGGGTATGAGACGTATACGGCCTCCAGCGGTGCCGAGGGGTTGAAGGTCATGCGCACCGCTCCCGTCAAGCCGGACCTGGTATTGCTGGACATCATGATGGACTACATCACCGATGGTCTGGATGTGAGCAACGCCATGCAGAGGGATCACTACTTGAGGGACATCCCAGTGGTCATGGTCACCTCGTTGACGGGTGTGAGGAGACAGGAGGTATTCCCCAGCGACGAGCACGTGGCGGTCAGTGGTTGGCTGGACAAGCCGGTTCAGCCGGAGAATCTACTGAAGACCGTACAGGACGCGCTGGCTGGCGTGCCCGAGGGCGTGCCCGTCGGGGTTCCGGCGGTTTCCTAGAGCACACACTACACAGCACACTGGAAGAGGTAGGTTGGCACACCTAACGACGTCGCACGGCTCGTCGTTGCGGTGATACCTAGAGGGTATTCAACTAGGCTTGATTGGTGGTAGCCAATCAAGCCTAGTTCATGTTGCTTTCTTGACGAACTGGGGGTCAGCGTGAGACTGATGCATCCACTTCGGGCGGGCTTGTCGATTTCGCCCATCGAAGGTGCTTGCCACTAGGCCAAGGAGGAGGAGTGGCTCCAGGGATATTCATAGTCTTGCTGGCTTTCGTGTGCGAGTTCTTTGACTCATCGCTGGGCATGGGCTATGGGACTACGTTGACGCCGCTGCTGATGGCGTTGGGCTTCGAGCCCTTGCAGATAGTGCCCGCGGTTCTGCTATCGGAGCTAGTGACGGGTGTCGTCGCAGGGATCGTGCATCACGGCTTTGGAAACGTCAACCTGCGCCGCGGTTCTCGGGATCTGCGGATCATGGTCATCATGACTATCTGTGGTGCTGTTGGAGTGTCCGTGGCAGCGATAGTGGCGATCCGTTTGCCACCTACGGCCTTGAAGGCGTACATTGGCGTACTGGTCCTGGCTATAGGCATCACCATCTTGCTCACGCGAGGAAAGCAGTTTGGCTTCTCGTGGAGGAAGGTGGGCATCCTGGGCCTGGTAGCGGCTTTCAACAAGGGCATGAGCGGAGGCGGATATGGGCCGGTGGTCACGGGAGGGCAGATACTGTCTGGTGTGGATAGCAGAAGTGCTATCGGTATCGCTTCTGCGGCCGAGGGATTGACGTGCGTGGTGGGTGTGATCGCATACTGTCTGAGCGGGGCGTGCATTGACTGGGGTCTGGCCCCTTATCTGATGGTAGGGGCGATGTGTTCGGTGCCCCTGGCGGCGTATACGGTGAAGAGAGTCCCCCCGAAGGGACTAAGGCGGGTGATAGGGGTTGCAGCTACAATCCTGGGTCTGTGCACACTCTACAGAATCGTGTTCTAGCTCTGCAAACGGTAGGCGCACACATCCTTCTACTCCCTATGACTGCATTTGGACCAAGTTTAGACCTGACTTTGACCTTATGGTGCTATGATACTAGAGGGCGGATTGGCTTCTCTGGGCGGCATCTGAGTTGCTAGGGCTCCCAGAGGGTGAGGAGGGAGAAATGGCCAGAATACTTGTGGTAGATGATGACGTTGACTTCCAGGTGATCATGCGCAGAATGCTGGAGGCCGAAGGGTACGAAGTCGACATAGCTGAGAATGGCGATAGGGCGTTGGAGATCGTACACCAGGGTGAACCACCCGACATGGTATTGCTAGATATCATGATGGCCACTACCCTCGAGGGTGTGGATGTAGCCCGTGACATGAAGGGAGATCCTGCTCTCCAGGACGTTCCCATCATCATGATCTCGTCCATCGCTACCAGCCCTTATGCCGCGGAATTCCCTGACGATGAGCACATCCCCATTGACGGCTGGCTCTCCAAGCCGGTCCAGCGGGCTGTGCTGCTCAAGACGTTGGAGCGTTTCCTGGGTCAGGGCTCCGGTTAGACAACCCAGCGACCTGTCGAATTGGGGCCTTGTGGACTGGAGTTGGCGGCGTATCACTAGTTTGCACGTGAGGAGCGTTGCAGATGGCTAAGAACACAGTACTGGCTCTAGATGAGATCGATCGTGAGCTGATCAAGCAGATCGAGCCCGATTGGCGAAAGATGATGACTTGCATCGAGTGTGGCAGTTGCACCGCTTCCTGCCCCGCTGGGCCGCTGATGGACTACGCTCCGCGGGAGCTTTGGCGGCTGATGCGCTTGGGCATGCGGGACGAATTGATAAACAGTCGCACCTTCTGGCTATGCACTCAGTGCGATGCCTGCACCGTGCGCTGCCCTCGTGGTATCGTCACCAGCGAGACGATGCTGAACCTGCGGAGGTGGGCTATCGCTGAAGGGTTGGAGTTGCCCGCGGTGCTGCCTCAGTTGCGACACTCGGTGGAGACCACTCACAACATCCTGGGCGAGGACAATGATACTCGCCTCATCTGGAGCGAGAACCTGGAGCCGGTGCCCGAACAGCTAACGGATCTGAGGCGAGGGCGAGCCGATGTGTTGCTGTATGCCGGCTGCGTGGGTGCTATGTACCCCATGGCCTACAGCATCCCGCAGTCCTTCGTCCAGACGTTGGAACAAGCGGGAGTGACCTACACCAACCTGGGCGGTGAGGAGTGGTGCTGTGGCTATCCTCTGTACGGTGCCGGGCTGCATGAAGAGGTTGCTGAGCTAGCCCAGCACAACATGGAACGAGCCAGAGAGCTGGAGCCCAAGTACCTCGTAGCTACCTGTCCATCTTGTTATCACACCTGGAACCATATCTATCCCCAGTATAGCTCTGATGGTCTGGGCTTCGAGGTGCTGCATGCCAGCGAACTACTGGCTAGGCTGATAGACGAAGGCCGAATCAAGCTGAATGAGTTGGACTGGGTGGTCACTTATCATGACCCGTGTGACCTAGGTCGAAAGAGTGGAGTGTACGATGCCCCGCGCTTTATCATCAACAGCGTTCCCGGCCTCACTTTCAGAGAGATGCGGAATTGCCGGGAAAATGCCCTTTGCTGCGGTGGCGGTGGCGACGTGGCGATGTGGGAGGCCGACGTGACCGAAGATATCGCGGAGCGTCGGATGGAGCAGGCCAAAGCCACCGGTGCCACGGCGATAATCTCAGCCTGCCAGCAGTGCAAGCGCACTTTGCTCCAGGCGGCGCGCAAGACCAAGACCAGGATCAGGGTGCTCGATGTAACTGAGCTGGTCTGGCAGGCGATGGAGAAAGGGGAGGTGATAGGCTGATGGACGAGGAGACACCCAAGATCGGCGTATATGTCTGTGACTGCGGGATCAACATCGGGGCCATTGTTGATGTGCCCGAAGTCACGCGCTTTGCCAGCGACTTGCCGCAGGTAACCATGGCCCGCGAATACAAGTACGTGTGTTCCGAGCCTGGGCAGGAGATGATCAAGCGGGATATCGAGGAGTTGGGCATCAACCGTGTAGTGGTTGCGTCATGCACGCCGCGCATGCACGAACTAACTTTTCAGCATACGTTGACCGAAGCGGGGCTGAACCCCTATTGCTTGCAGATGACCAACATTCGCGAGCACGATTCCTGGATATCGAAGGATGGCAAAGCGGCCACAGAGAAGGCCAAGCGCCTAGTTCGGGCTGCCGTCGCTCGTGTAGCCCTCCATCGGCCCTTGGAATCGCGTACCGAGGAGGTGACGCCGGGGGTGCTAGTGGTGGGTGGAGGCATAGCGGGTATCCAAGCTGCGCTGACGATAGCGGATGGCGGGTACAAAGTGTACTTGGTCGAACGGGAACCCACCATCGGCGGACACATGGCTCAATTGGACAAGACCTTCCCTACGCTTGACTGTAGCACTTGAATTCTGGGCCCCAAGATGATGGATGCCGGTCGGCATCCCAACCTTGAACTCCTGACCTACAGCGAAGTGGAAGAGGTTTCTGGATACATCGGTAAGTTCCAAGTGAAGGTCCGCAAGAAAGCACGGTATGTGAACGCGGAGCTATGCACGGGCTGTGGCGTCTGTGAGGAGAAGTGTCCGCAGAAGAAGATCCCCTCTGAGTTTGACGAAGGTCTGGGCAATCGCTCGGCCATATACATACCTTTCCCTCAGGCCATTCCTCGGATACCAGTCATAGACACAGAACACTGCACCTACTTCCTGAAGCAGAAGTGCAGGGTATGCGAGAAACTCTGCCCGGCAGAAGCCATTGACTTCGAGCAAGAGGACGAGATCCTCGAGCTGGAGGTAGGGGCGATCATCGTGGCCACAGGATTCGCTGAGTTCGATGCCAAGTCCTCTCCTCAGTACAACTATGGCCTTTCGCCTGACATCATTGACGGCCTCCAGTTTGAGCGGATGTCCAGTTCCACGGGGCCCACCGAGGGCGAGATCCTTACCTCCAAGGGTGTGCCGCCCAAGAGGGTGGCCATTGTTCACTGTGTCGGAGCCAGGGATGAGGACTCCAACGTCTACTGCTCACGAGTGTGCTGCATGTATGCACTCAAGCACGCCCACCTGGTGCGGGACAAGACGGACGCCGAGGTGTACGAGTTCTACATAGATATCCGCGCTGCGGGCAAGGGGTACGAGGAGTTCTACAAGCGGGTGCAGGAGGAGGAGGTGTACTTCGTCCGCGGGCGCGGGACGGAAGTCACGGTGCTGGAGGACGGACGGTTGATGGTTCTTGCGGAGGACACTCTTATGGGCAGGCCCGTCTCCGTGAAAGTGGACATGGTCATCTTAGGCGCGGCCATGGTTCCCCATGGTGATGCCGCCGATGTGGCGTCCACATTCGCGATTGGGCGCAGCGAGGATGGTTTCCTCCTTGAGGCTCATCCCAAGCTCCGCCCGGTGGATACTAACACGGATGGTGTCTTCTTGGCAGGGGCGTGCCAGGCGCCTCGTGACGTGCCGGACACAGTGGCTCACGCCAACGCTGCGGCTGGTCAATGCCTCTCGCTGCTCTCGCGAGGCGAAGTGACCATCTCTCCCACCGTGGCCGTCGTAGATGAGGAACTGTGTTCAGGCTGCAAGGTCTGTATCAGCTTGTGTCCCTATAGCGCCATCAGCTTCATCAGTCACGACGGTACCGGTGTCGCGCGCGTAAACGAAGCGCTCTGCAAGGGTTGCGGCACGTGCGTGGCTGCTTGCCCGGCAGCGGCGATTGAAGCTCGCCACTTCACGGACCGCCAGATCTATGCGGAGATCGAGGGGCTGCTCCACGGCTCAAGGGAGAAGGTAGGAGCGGCCAGAACGTAGTGGCTTATCCCTGGGACAGGGCGAGGGTTCTTGGGCTGCGCCAGACATCAGGTCTGTTGCGATGACCAGTACCAGGTCTCCTGGCTTCTAGGTATGGTGGAGGGTGCATGAAATGGCAGAGAAGGATTTCGAACCACGCATCATAGCTTTCCTTTGCAACTGGTGCACCTATGCCGCGGCTGACGCGGCTGGGATATCTCGTATGGAGCAGCCTCTCAATGTGGACATCATTCGCGTCATGTGTTCAGGACGGGTTGATCCTTCCTTTGTGCTGAAGGCTTTTCTCGAAGGGGCTGACGCTGTCATGGTCTATGGTTGTCATCCACCCGGCGACTGTCACTATAGTGAAGGGAACTACAAGACCTTTCGCCGCATGCCGCTGGTGGAGCAACTGCTGGAGCAGTACGGGATCGAGAAAGAGCGCTTCCAGTGGGGTTGGATCTCAGCCGCCGAGGCGCCCGACTGGGCAGCAACGACGAGGGAGTTGACGCGGAAGATCAGGGAGCTTGGACCGCTAAACTGGAAGGGTTATCTTGACGGGATGGAGAGAGAGGGGGTGTAGCGAAGAATGGCTAGCAAACCAAAAGTGGCTTTCTATTGGGCCGCTTCCTGTGGCGGATGCGATATCGCCGTGCTGGAGATACGGGAGAAGATTCTTGATCTAGCTCAGGCTGTGGATATCGTCTTTTGGCCAGTGGCCATGGACATCAAGTACAAGGACGTGGAGGCCATGGAGGATGGCAGCATAGACGTCTGCTTCTTCAACGGCGCTATCCGCAACTCTGAGAACGAACATATGGCCAGGCTCCTGCGAGCCAAGTCCAAAGTATTGGTGGCCTACGGTTCCTGTGCTCATGAGGGGTGCATCCCGGGCCTCGCCAACCTGAGTGATCGCGAGGGGGTCTTCGAGGCGGTGTACAGGGAGAGTCCTTCCACTGAGAACCCCGACGGGCTGGTGCCGCAGACGAGGTATGAGCTCCCTGAGGGGGAAGTGGAGATCCCTGCTTTCTACAACACCGTGAGGACGTTGGGCCAGACGGTCGAGGTGGACTACTTCGTGCCTGGTTGTCCCCCCCAGGCGGACCAGACATGGGCGGTCTTCGAGGCTTTCGTGAGCGGGGAGTTGCCGCCTCTGGGCAGCGTGATAGGAGCGGGTGAGAAGACGGTCTGCGATGAGTGTGAGCGCGTCAAGGAAGACAAGAAAATCAAGAAGTTCTTCCGCATCCATGAGATCATTCCCGATGAGAAGAAGTGTCTTTTAGACCAAGGTATCGTGTGCGCCGGGCCAGCCACCCGTAGCGGCTGCGGAGCTTTGTGTCCCACGGTGAATCTACCCTGTCGAGGTTGTTACGGCCCACCCCCCGGGGTGGTGGACCAAGGAGCGAAGTTGCTAAGCGCCATAGCCTCGGTTGTGGACGCCGACACGGAGGAGGAAGCGCGGCGGATCGTCTCGCAGATTGTGGACCCCATTGGCACGTTTTATCGCTTCGGCCTGCCTGCCTCGCTTCTGCGCCGGAGAAAGATGCAGTAGTTGAAGCGTGCGAGATGCTTGCCAGAGAGAGCAAATACCTGCCTTTCACAGAGGGAGCTAGCTTATGAAGAAGATCAGCATAGATCCAATAACCCGTCTGGAGGGACATGGGAGAATTGACATCTTCCTGGACGAGGAGGGCGAGGTAGCAAACGCCTATCTGGTGATCCCTGAACTACGGGGCTTTGAGAAGTTCTGTGAGGGGCGGCCAGTGGAGGAGTTGCCGCGTATCACGGCTCGCATCTGTGGAGTTTGCCCCGAGGCCCATCTGGTGGCCTCGGCCAAGGCCTGCGACGCTGTCTACCACTTGGAGCCCCCTTCCGCGGGCAAGAAGTTGAGGGAGTTGTTCTACAGCGCCTTCTTCGTGTACGACCACACTACTCACTTCTACATTCTAGCGGCGCCCGATTTCATCATGGGGCCCGATGCGGACCCCGCCACACGTAACATCCTGGGCGTGATCAGCAAGGTAGGTCTGGAGATGGGAGGCAAGGTCATCGAGGCGCGAGGTCGCACGCTGGATATCATCAAGATGTTGGGCGCCAAGCCGGTGCATCCCATTAGCGCTATCCCCGGCGGCATGAGCAAGCCCATGAGCGAGGAGGAGCGAGAGGAGGTCGAGGAAAGCGCCCGCTGGCTGGTTGAGTTTGGGCAATTCACGATTGAACTGTTCAACGATGTCGTCCTCGGCAATAAGGAGTATGTGGACTTGATACTCAGTGATCCTTTCACCCTTCCTACTTACTATATGGGCCTGGTGGATGACAAGAACAGGGTGAACTTCTATGATGGGCTGGTGCGCGTGGTGGATCCGGAAGGCGTCGAGTTTGTGAAGTACGCTCCTGATGAGTACTTGGACAACATCGCCGAGCGGGTGGAGCCCTGGACTTACCTCAAGTTCCCGTATCTCAAGAAGGTCGGCTGGAAGGGCTTCGTGGGTGGGAAGGACAGCGGTGTCTATCGAGCCACACCGCTATCGCGCCTCAACGCAGCCGATGGCATGGCCACTCCGTTGGCCCAGGCCGAATACGAGCGCATGTACGAGACCTTGGGCGGCAAGCCGGTGCACCAGACGCTGGCCACGCATTGGGCCCGTATCATCGAGAGTCTGTACGCTGCTGAACGGCTGCTGGAACTGACAATGGATCCTGAGATCACCGACCGGGACGTACGCATTATCTGCACTGACACGCCTACGGAGGGAGTGGGTATCGTGGAGGCGCCTCGTGGGACGTTGACCCATCACTACGTTACAGATGAACAAGGCTTGGTGGTCAAGTGCAATCTGATCGTGGGCACCACGAACAACTATGCCCCTATCTCGATCTCCATCAAGCAGGCGGCACAGGGGCTGATCAAGAAGGGCGAGGTGATCAGCGAAGGGCTGTTGAACATGGTGGAGATGGCCTTCCGGGCCTATGACCCCTGCATGGGCTGCGCCACTCATTCGTTGCCGGGACAGACGCCTCTGGAAGTGAGGATTGTAGACGCCGCCGGTGAGGTGGTTGAGCGGCTGAGCCAATATACGGGCTGAAACGCCTCTATAGTTGCGTCATGGCTTTGCACACGGCTCTCAAATGCCGTCATCCCCGGGTGACGGCGTGCTTTGTGCCTAGTGCGGAAGCGGAGGATCGCAGTTGAAGACGCTTGTTCTGGGGCTGGGCAACCCTGTCTTGACCGACGATGGGGTGGGGTTCGTCGTTGTCGAGGAGGTGAGAAAGAGGCTTCCCACGGCAGATGTGACCGTGAGCCAGGCTAGCGTGGGGGGGCTGAGCTTGCTGGAACTGGTGGTGGGTTACGATAGGGTGGTCATCATCGACGCCATTCGGACTGCTGCGGGCAAGCCGGGAGAGATCCACCACCTATCGCCCGACGACTTCCGTGGGAGCATCCGTGCCGCCTCGACCCACGATGTGGATTTGGCAACCGCCTTGGAGTTGGGTCGGCAATTGGGCATGGAGATTCCTGGAGAGATGGTGATTCTTGCTATTGAAGCTGCGGATGTGGAGAGCTTCGGGGAGGAGCTGACCCCTTCGGTGGCGGCAGCGGTGCCACAGGCGGTGGAGTTGGTGTTGGAGCAGCTCGCTGGCTAGTGTCACCACGCTTCGACATGGGGAAAACGTTGAACTGGTGTCTCCTGTTCTACTCCAGCGCTTCGGCTAGCATCTTGTGCGGGGTCATCATCTGCGCCAGCACCTCGCGCAGGAGATCGGGAGCGGGGATGATCCGCTGATCAGTGAGCGAGCAACAGATGCCTAGCCGTGGCCGCCCGGAAGTCACGGTCGCGTTGTCTCTTAACCCCTCAGATGGCGGGAAACGGTGATGCGGTTGCATCCCAAGGCTGCCCCCAGTTGGCCCACGTTCTTCTCGCCGTCGCTCAACTCGTATAAGGTGGCGATTCTTGTGGGGTCTGCCAATGCCTGGCACACCTCAGCGTGAGGCGGATTGATCCCCTCTTTGGACACTTTGGCCATGGATGACGCCTGTGCTGCATCTGTGCTCGTATTTGTGGGTTCGTGTGTGACTGTGACATGAACCGTTCTACCTGGCAAAGAGGAGCCACGCTGCAAAAGGGCTGTGGCTGCGGGATCCGGGTTTCAACTCGTACGTCTCCGCGTGCGCTAGAGCGACGAGGATCTCCCGCGTTGCAGTGAAGGGGAGGACACGGGCCTGCTGAGACCCTGAAACAAGATTGACCTATGCGACGTCCGCCAAAGGCAATTGGACCCTCAGGTTTCCGAATATGCTTTGAGGAAGGCCTCCAGCACCAGGGGATCGAACTGCTTACCCGCTTCTTCGCGGAGATGGTCTAGCACGGTCTCGGCATCCAGGGCCGGTCGGTACGGACGGGCGGAGGTCATGGCATCGAAGACGTCGGCCACGGTGATTATTCTGGCCCCCAGGGGTATCTCTTCCCCCTTCAGCCCATCAGGGTATCCGCTCCCGTCGTAGGCCTCGTGTACGTGCTTGATGTAGGTGACCACGTCTTTCAGAGCAGCGATGGGCTCCAGAATGCTGGCGGCGATTAGCGGATGCGACCTGATGTGACTTACCTCTTCATCAGTCAACTTGCCGGGCTTGTCCAGTATGCTCTCCTTGGTACCCACCTTGCCGAGGTCGTGAAGGAGGGCAGCCAGGCGGATGTTCTCCACCTCTTCCTCGGGTAGAGACAGTTTCCTTGAGATGGCTATGGCGTGAGTGGACACGCGCCTGGAATGGTCCTCTGTGTACTCATCTTTCGCCTGCAGAGTGAGAACGATGCTCTCTATGGCGCTGATGAAGAGCCGCTGGATCTCCTCGTTCTTTTCCGCCAGTTCCCTGGTCCTCTCCTCGACCTTCCTCTCCAGATTCCGTTGGTACTCTCTGTTCTCCAGCAGCAGTTGGCGGTTTTCCAAAGCCCTCTCCACACTGATAAGTACGTCTTCGAGGTGGAAGGGCTTGGTGATGTAGTCATACGCCCCATCCTTCATGGCCTCGACCGCTATCTCCCTGTTGTCAACCGCGGTGACCATGATCACGGCTATCTCATCGTGGGACTCCTTGATACG